>NZ_OZ271837.1:2234500-2586000 GCF_965601775.1 Flagellimonas sp. | reverse complement strand
TCGCCTTTCGTCAAGCCTGGTTGGACACCTACATCGCTTGGCAACAAGTTTCATTGTTCGAGATTGGTCCTGCGGAAACTGTAGGGTTTCGGCTTAATATGAACACCTATCCTACGGATACAGACCTGTTGGAATCATTTGTGGCATCGGGTTCTTACGATTTGTCCCTACCTAGTAATCGCGATGTGAAGGGTTTTCCCGCTTTGGATTATCTATTGAATGGCTTGGAAACCGATGATACCGCTTTGGTGGCACGTTTTGATACCGATTCAGATGCTGCCAATAGGTTGGCGTATATTGATGATGTACTCAATGATATGATTGGTTTGACCGATGGGGTATTACAGGAATGGCAAGGTTCTTTTAGAAATGCTTTTGTGAGCAATGATGGATCATCGGCAACTGCTTCTACGGATAGGTTTGTCAATGATTTTATTTTCTATTACGAAAAGTTCCTTCGAGCGGGAAAAATGGGGATTCCATTAGGTGTTTTCACTGGAACTCCAGCGCCAAACACTATTGAAGCCTTCTATAAGGCAGATATAAGCAGAACCCTTTTCTTAACGGGATTATCCACTGTTCAGGATTTTTTTAATGGAAAACATTTTGATTCCAGCACAACAGGTGAAAGTTTGGCGTCTTATTTAAGATTTCTGAACACAATAAAAGATGGGGTAGCACTAGATGGAATCATTAATGACCAATTCGACCTTGCAAGGGATATGGTAACCAGTCTGGATACTTTCAGAAATGAAATTGAGAACAATAATCCTCCCGTCGATATGCTTTTGGCCTATGATGAGGTCCAAAGAGCGGTACCTCTGTTAAAAGTGGATATGGTATCCGCCATGAGTATAAGCATCGATTTTGTGGATGCTGACGGTGATTAATGCGAAGTAATCTTACCAAATATTTTAATTCAAATGTAGAGGCCGCCCCTTTGGCGGTCTTTCGTATTTTTTTTGGTTTGATGATGCTGGCAAGCATTATCCGTTTCTGGTCCTACGGCTGGATTGAGAAACTATACCTCCAACCGCAATTCCATTTTTCCTATTATGGTTTTGAATGGGTCAAGCCCATCGGACTGGCCACTTATGGTATTTTTGTCCTTTGTGGACTCTCGGCCTTAGCGGTTGCATTGGGATACCGATATCGACTGTCCATTATTCTATTTTTCTTGTCCTTCACCTATATCGAGTTGATGGATAAGACCACCTATCTCAACCACTACTATTTTATTAGTCTGCTTTCCTTTCTGATGATTTTTCTACCAGCTTCTGCCTACTACTCGATGGATGCCTATAGAAATTCGGAAAAAGCGTATCAATATATCCCAAAATGGAGTGTAGATAGCATTAAATTGATGCTGGGCATCGTATACTTTTATGCGGGACTGGCCAAATTGAATTCAGATTGGCTTGTTGATGCTATGCCCTTAAAAATATGGCTACCTTCAAAGTTTGATGTTCCCTTGATTGGCCATTTAATGAGTCAAGAGTGGTTACACTACGGCTTTAGTTGGGCTGGAGCCATTTACGATTTAACCATTCCGTTTTTGCTGCTGTATTCCAGAACCCGCTATCTCGCCTTTTTTCTTGTAGTGGTATTCCATGTGTTAACACGGGTATTATTTCCCATTGGGATGTTTCCCTATATCATGATTGTTTCGGCCCTCATTTTTTTTGATGCCAAATTGCATAATACCCTATTGCAATGGCTATCCAAAAGATTTAAAATAGCCAAATCGTATTTTGACAACGGGAGGACTTTACAAAGTAAAATGTCCATTCGACCTTTCGTTTTAGGAATACTTACTCTCTTTTTTAGCATTCAGCTCCTATTTCCTTGGCGATATGTTTTATATCCTGATGAGTTGTTTTGGACCGAGGAGGGATACCGGTTTTCCTGGAGGGTGATGCTTATGGAGAAATCAGGGTATGCGCAGTTCAAAATTGAGGACAAATCAAGTGGTAAATGGTTTTACGTAAACAACGATGACTTTCTTACACCATTTCAAGAAAAGCAAATGTCTTTTCAGCCTGATTTTATTATCGAATATGCCCATTTCCTAAAGGAACACTTTGAAAAAGATGGACACAAGAACCTAGCCATTTATGTGGAAAGTTATGTGGCCCTCAATGGCAGATTGAGCCAACCCTATATTGACCCAAAAGTAGATTTGACACAAGTACGCGATTCTTTTGAACACAAGTCGTGGATATTACCTTTCAATGATGAAATTAAAGGCCTTTAGAAGTTTATTTGTTGTATTCTTTTTCACCCTGTTTGCTCAGGCTCAATTCACCCTGTCAGGAGTGGTTGCTGACGACGCTGGCAATCCAGTATCCAATGCGGAAGTGTATTTGGTCGAGCTGGAAGTCTTGACCAAAACCTCTACTTCAGGCCGGTTTTACTTTGAAGATGTATCCGCTGGAACGTACCGACTTATCGTTTTCGTTTTTGGATATAGAACCTTTGAACAAACAGTTGCACTGGAATCGAATCAAGAACTTAGCGTATCCCTTGAACCTCTTGGAGAACAATTGTCCGAAGTGGTCTTGACCCAAGAGCGTGAAAAAATATTTGGGCTACAACAGCTTAAAAAAGTCGAAGGAACCGCAATTTATGCAGGTAAGAAAAGCGAAGTGGTTCTCTTAGATAATATCACCGGAAACTTGGCTGCCAATAACCCCAGGCAGATTTACAGTCAGGTGGTAGGTCTTAATATTTATGAAAACGGAGATGCTGGATTACAGTTGAATGTTGGGGGTAGGGGATTGGACCCGAATCGTACGGCCAATTTCAATGTGCGTCAAAATGGGTATGATATTAGTGCAGATGCCCTGGGATATCCGGAAAGTTATTACACCCCGCCTGCCGAGGCCCTTCAGGAGATTCAGGTAGTTCGCGGTGCTGCTTCCCTACAATATGGGCCGCAATTTGGAGGTCTTATCAACTTCAAGTTTAAAAAACCCAATCCCAACAAAAAAATAGAGTGGGTATCTCGGCAGACCTTGGGCTCCTTCGATTTAAGAACCAGTTTCAATAGTTTAAGTGGTACAATAGGGAAATTTAGCTATTATACCTATTTCAACTATAAGGAGGGAAATGGTTTTAGACCCAACTCAAGTTTTGATAGTCGCAATTACTTTGGACATTTTGGTTACCAGTTGACAGAAAAAACTAAACTGACCTTTGAAGCGACATTGTTTAATTATTTGGCCCAACAACCGGGTGGTTTAACCGATTTGCAGTTTAACGCGGACCCAACCTTCAGCAACCGCCCTCGCAACTGGTTTGATGTGGATTGGAAACTGTTCTCACTGCGTTTGGACCATCGTTTTTCAAGTAAAACGGACTTTAGTTTAAACCTATTCACACTGGATGCTTCGCGGAGCGCAATAGGCTTGCGGACCAATAGGGTGGATTTGGTAGACGACCCAACGGAGCCAAGAGAACTCTTGATTGACAATTTTCAGAATTGGGGAACCGAAGCCCGTTTATTGACTCGCTATCAAATAAAAGATCAGGATGCAGTTCTATTACTAGGCTCAAAGTACTATCAAAGTGATAACAACCAGCTTCAGGGACCGGGAAGTGCAGAAGGTAATGCTGACTTTGTACTTCGGGATGATGAATTTCCCAATTTTTTGAACCAGGCCCAGTTTACCTTTCCTAATCTCAATCTGGCACTGTTCGGAGAAAACATCTTCAATTTATCCAAGACCTTTTCCATAACACCTGGTTTCCGGTTTGAGTATATCAAAACAGAAAGTTCAGGAAGTTTTAGGGAAATCGTTTTGGATTTAGCGGGCAATCCACTTTCCAATGAGGAGATTCCAGAGAGTCGAAATTTTGAAAGGGGTTTTGTGATATTGGGAGTTGGGATATCTTATAAACCTAACCCTGGTTTTGAAATCTATGCCAACTTTTCGCAAAACTATCGTTCCGTGACCTTCAACGACATTAGAATCACCAATGATTCGCAACGGATTGATGAGGACATTACCGATGAAACCGGCTTCACGGCGGACCTTGGAATAAGAGGACGACTTGATAATCTGTTGTCCTATGATGCCAGCGTTTTTGCGCTACTTTATGATAATCGAATAGGAGAGACGGTAGACCCGGAAGATGGAGTTGGTACCCTAAGAGGAAATATTGGTACGGCCTTTATTTATGGTTTTGAAGGGTTTGGTGATTTAAACTTGAAAGAGCTCTGGGCACCAGGTCTTGAAAAGTTGAAATTAAATGTGTTCGCCAATCTTGCCGTAACAGATTCTGAGTACACTGAATCAGACCAAAATAATGTAGAGGGAAATAAGGTGGAGTTTATACCCAACATCAACTTAAAAAGCGGATTGAATTTTGGGTATGGCAATTTATTGGGGAGTGTGCAGTACACTTTTATTGATGAGCAATTTACGGATGCCACTAATTCTCCGCCCTTGTTTGAAGATGCAAGAAATGCGGGAATTATTGGAAGCATCCCTTCTTATGATATTATTGATATTTCCCTTTCGTATACCTATAAAAAGTTCCGTCTGGAAGCTGGGATAAATAATGTTTTGGATAATTCGTATTTCACAAGAAGGGCGACCGGATATCCAGGACCTGGAATCATTCCTGCGGAGCCCAGAACTTTCTATACTACATTACAAGTGAAATTATAATGGCAGCTCCTATTTTCGTGTAGTGCATGTATCCCAGATAAGTTATTGCTGGTATATCTTTCAGATATTAATTGGAAAAAAGAAAGCGGCAGAATCCTGTTGCCGCTTTCAAACCTACTAACTCCTGAGAACACTTAGGAAGTTAGTTTTCTATATATCTGTACTCAATGTCCTTTGCTCGAAGGATGGGAATCATTTTATCTTCTGAATTCAGCAAAGTACGGAGTTCAAAAAGTTCTTCCTCAGACACAAGTATAATAAAATATTTATTGCCCACCGAAATCGGTATTTTTCCCGAATCAAAGGTATCTGCATTGTCCCATTCGGATTCCGTAAGTGCAGACAGATAGGTCTTAAAGTTCTCGAGCTCCCATTCATAAAACTCAAAACACAAATTATTGAAAGTAATTTGAAAAAGCTTGGAGTGGTTACAAAAGGTAAAACGTCCATTTTTTGTTTGATTCAGAAATCTAAGCGAAGTACACATAGTGTCAGTTTATGAATCAAAAATAATATTATTTAAAACAAGTCTAAATAAATATAAGTTAATTTTAAGTAGAACCCACTAGTTTGGGATATAGGTTAGACTTCACAATAAATATGGTATATTTGCACGCAATTAATCCGTAATTGCAATGGAAGCCCATCTTTCAAAAATTGTTGGTGAAGGATTGACATACGACGATGTCCTCCTAGTGCCAGGTTACTCCGAAGTACTTCCCAGAGAAGTAAGTATTCAAACCAAGTTTACCCGAAACATTAATATCAATGTGCCCATCGTCTCAGCGGCTATGGATACGGTTACTGAATCCCAAATGGCTATTGCCATGGCAAGGGAAGGGGGTATAGGTGTGCTCCATAAGAACATGACCATAGAGCAGCAGGCCAACAAGGTCCGCAAGGTAAAACGTGCTGAAAGCGGTATGATTATGGACCCCGTTACCTTACCACTGAATTCTATTGTTAAGGATGCTAAAGCTAGCATGAAAGAGCACAGCATCGGAGGTATACCTATAGTGGATGATCAGCAAAAGTTGTTGGGAATTGTTACAAATAGGGATTTGCGTTTTGAGAAAAATGACGAAAGACCGATTTCCGAGGTAATGACGGCCAAAAACTTGGTTACTGTTGGCGAAGGGACATCTTTGACGGAGGCCGAAGTGATTTTGCAAGAAAACAAGATTGAGAAACTTCCTGTTGTTAACGACGCTAATAAGTTGGTTGGTTTAATAACTTTTAGGGATATTACAAAGCTTACCCTAAAACCCACGGCCAATAAAGACCAATACGGTAGACTTCGTGTTGCTGCGGCAATAGGGGTTACTCCAGATTCAGTGGATAGGGCGGAGGCATTGGTAAACGCTGGTGTGGATGCCATTGTGATAGATACGGCCCATGGACACTCCAAAGGCGTGGTGGGCGCTTTAAAAGCGGTAAAAAAGAAGTTTCCTGAACTCGATGTGATTGTGGGCAACATAGCCACTGGTGAAGCTGCGAAATATCTTGTTGAGGCGGGCGCTGATGCGGTTAAAGTAGGTATCGGTCCAGGTTCTATTTGTACTACCCGAGTAGTGGCAGGAGTCGGATTCCCTCAGTTTTCTGCTGTTTTGGAAGTAGCTG
Source organism: Flagellimonas sp. (assembly GCF_965601775.1). Taxonomy (GTDB): domain Bacteria; phylum Bacteroidota; class Bacteroidia; order Flavobacteriales; family Flavobacteriaceae; genus Flagellimonas. The sequence goes on along the minus strand of NZ_OZ271837.1, from coordinate 2,579,707 downwards.
CCGCAATTAAAGGTACTGGAGTTCCGGTTATTGCAGATGGTGGTATTCGATATACGGGTGATATTCCAAAAGCTATAGCTGCCGGAGCAGATACCGTAATGCTTGGTTCCCTACTTGCCGGAACCAAAGAATCTCCAGGTGAAACGATTATTTACGAAGGAAGAAAATTCAAATCCTATCGTGGAATGGGTTCTGTGGAAGCCATGAAAGAAGGTAGTAAAGACCGTTATTTCCAGGACGTTGAGGATGATATCAAAAAATTGGTACCCGAAGGCATAGTCGGCCGTGTTCCCTATAAAGGAGATTTGTACGAGAGTATGCATCAATTTATTGGCGGTCTTCGTGCCGGAATGGGGTATTGCGGGGCCAAGGATATTGAAACTCTAAAAGAGGGTGGACGTTTTGTGAAAATCACATTTAGTGGTATCAACGAAAGTCATCCGCATGATGTAACCATCACGAAGGAAAGTCCTAATTACAGTCGATAAGGTTTAAGTATTACTTACTTGACTTATCGTACTCTTTCCAATCTTGATTTTTGTAAATATTGTCCCCGAAGTAACGAGCAATTTTTAAAAAAGGTTTCGCTTTTTGATAGCCGGGAACTGGAGATAGCATATTAAGCTTCTCATCTAAAAACACCACGGTGGGATAGCTCATTTGCCCTTGAAGCAGGGCTGCAGCCAATTCGTGGTATCCTCTTCTTCCAGAGGGAACATATTTGAAGGTTTTTCCTTGAAATTCGATAGGGTCTTTTCCTTCTGCATCAAACTTCACCATGTAAAAGTTGTCTTGCATATAAGATGCTACTTCCGGATTTTGAAAAGTATCCTTATCCATTTTCTTGCACCATCCGCACCAATCCGTGTAAACGTCAATGAAAATCTTTTTTGGACTGGCTTCATTTTGGGTAAGCTCTACGGCTTCTTCCCAACTTATCCATTGAACGGACTGGGACCTTGCCTGGAATCCTGTAAACAGGAACAGCATTAAGGTGATTTGGGTGAAAATTGTAAAATTTGAACGCATAAGCACAGTTTTGAGGGTTTTAGTCTATGGACTCTATCAAAACTAACGAAAATTATGCCAAAATAGTGTTTAGAAGGATAGCTCCAGCAACAGAATCAAAATACCCAAAAGCAAACACAAAGGGGAATAGTAGCGTGTATCCAGTGCCGAAAACCTGCTGTTTTTAGAAGTTTTAAAAAAGCCGACATGTTTGAAATCACCTAAGGCTCGTATTATAAAAACAACTCCAATACCTATGGAAACATGGTGCAACCAAGGAAAATCAAAGTAAAGAATGACCTTATTCAAAAAGACAAAAGCAAAACCCAATAAAATCAACCCAACAAACGCTGCGGCAAGTTTCCCAGGGGTTTTAACTTTTTGGTTAGCACCCTTTGCTGGAACCAAAGCTTCCGGATTTTTGATGCCGAATATTGCCCAATAGAAGTGCAGTAGAGCTAGAAAGGTAAAGGTGATTGCTATAAATAATGCCAGTACGTCCATAGCTATTTTGCAATAGCCTTGGTAGTAGGGGTTTCAAACAATTCCTGAACGTCCACTTGGTTCTGCAATATGTCATCAAAAGTCTCTCGCTTCCGAATTAAATGTGCTTTTCCATTATACCAAAGTACTTCGGCAGGGCGATATCGGGAATTGTAGTTGCTGGCCATGGTAAAACAATAAGCGCCAGCATTCTTAAAACAAAGAATGTCCCCTTCAGAGATTTCATTGATTCTCCGATTGCTACCAAAGGTATCGGTTTCACAAATGTACCCAACCACAGAATAGTAGCGTTCTCTACCTTTTGGATTCGAAATATTAATGATTTCATGGGAAGCTCCGTATAACATTGGACGAATTAAATGGTTAAAACCAGAATCGACGCTTGCAAATACCGTAGAAGTGGTTTGTTTTACCACATTGACCTTGGCCAAAAAGTATCCCGCTTCGCTTACCAAAAATTTACCCGGTTCAAAAGCTAGGGTAAGCTCTTTGCCGTATTCTTCGCAGAACTGGTTAAAACGTGTGGTGAGCTTTTTGCCTAATTCCTCAATATTGGTTTCAATATCTCCTGCCTTATATGGGACTTTGAATCCACTCCCGAAGTCTATGAATTCTAAGTTTTCAAAGTTTTTGGCTGTATCAAACAAGATTTCCGAAGCATATAGAAAAACATCGATGTCCAATATGTCACTTCCGGTATGCATATGGATACCATTGATATTCATTTTTGTGAGCTCCACAATTCGCAACAAATGCGGTATTTGGTGAATGCTAATTCCGAATTTAGAGTCAATATGCCCTACGGAAATGTTTGAATTTCCGCCAGCCATTACATGTGGATTAATGCGGATACAAACGGGGATGTTGGGAAATTTGTTTCCGAATTGTTCCAGTATCGATAGGTTATCAATATTTATTTGAACTCCTAAAGCTGCGGCTTCCTCAATTTCTTCCAAGGAAACGCCATTTGGAGTGAAGATTATGGATTCAGGTTGAAACCCAGCCATTAAGCCCAACTTTACCTCCTGAATGGAGACAGTATCTAAACCAGCACCTAGCTTGTTCATCAAACGAAGCACTGCAATATTGGAAAGGGCCTTTGCGGCGTAGTTCAATCGAAGTTTTCCAACACCAGAGAACGCGCTACTCAATCGCTTGAACTGCGATTCAATTTTGTGGGCATCATACACATAAAGTGGGGCATCAAATTCCTTGGTTATATCAAGTAAGGTATTAGCATCCATAAAAATCAAACTTTTGACAAATCTAGCGGAAGAAGCCAAGTTCCGCAAGAATGTATTTTGAAATTAATATTAATATAACAAATTGTTGTAAAAATAACAAAACATTGAAAAGTCAAAACTTGTCACTTCTCGAAGGGCATTGTACATTTAGAACAAATTACCAGCATGACATTACCCCTATTCCCGTTGCAATCTGTCTTTTTCCCAGGAGAAACGGTACCCCTTCATATTTTTGAGGAAAGATACAAACAGCTTATTAATGATTGCCGCAATGAGGCGGTGACTTTTGGCATACCAGTGTATATTAACGATTCCATTGCTTTCGGCACAGAGGTTCAGCTGGTCGAGGTGGTAAATACCTATGAAGGAGGCGAAATGGATGTGGTTTGCGTAGCCCGACAGGTGTTTCGGGTGTTGTCCTTTGAAAATCAGATGGAGGGAAAACTATATGCAGGGGGCGAGGTGGAGTTTTTGGATTTGGAAAACGATGCAGATGACCAACTTCGCTTGGAAGTTTTGGAAAAAATTGAGATGCTTTACGATTTGATGGAAGTTCCTTTCACCAAAATTTCACCGAAACAATTCAACAGTTATTCCTTGGCCCATAAAATGGGACTTTCCTTTGAACAAGAATACAGTCTACTTCAAATTCCAAAGGAAACGGATAGGTTACTCTTCATCAAACAACATTTGGAAACCACTGCGGAGGTGCTCAAAAGTATCAATCGCACTAAAGCAATGATTGAAATGAACGGTCATTTTAAGAATTTTGACCCCTTGGACTTTAAGGATTTTAAAGTATAAGTTCTTTAGGGTAATTACCTTTCGTTTTCTATTTTTGTCAGCATTAAAAAGTTACTTCTACATGAATCTTCACGAATATCAAGGAAAAGAGATTTTGGCAAGTTTTGGTGTGCGTATTCAACGCGGCATCGTGGCTAGAAATGCTAAAGAGGCTGTTGATGCGGCCAAACAATTGACTCAGGAAACCGGCACTGGGTGGCATGTAATCAAGGCCCAGGTACACGCTGGTGGTCGAGGAAAAGGTGGTGGAGTTAAGTTGGCCAAAAACTTGAAGGAAGTAGAAGAGTTGGCAGGAAGTATTATTGGGATGAATTTGATTACTCCACAAACTTCTGCGGAAGGAAAGAAAGTACACCAAGTACTGATAGCGGAAGACGTATACTATCCAGGTGATAGTGAGACCAACGAATTTTACATGTCCGTCCTTTTGAACAGAGGTACCGGCAGAAATATGATAATGTACTCCACAGAAGGAGGTATGGATATTGAAGAAGTGGCCGAGAAAACCCCACATCTTATTTTTACGGAAGAAATTGACCCAGCAACTGGATTACTTCCTTTCCAGGCAAGAAGAATTGCCTTTAATCTCGGACTTTCTGGTCAAGCTTTTAAAGAAATGCTGAAGTTTGTATCTGCATTGTATAAGGCATATGAGCAAAGTGATGCCAGTTTGTTCGAAATCAATCCGGTGTTGAAGACTTCTGATGATAAAATCATGGCAGTAGATGCCAAGGTTTCCATTGACGACAATGCATTGTATCGCAGAAAGGCCTACGCAGAGATGCGTGATTTACGTGAAGAAAACCCCATAGAAGTTGAAGCACGTGAAGTAGGACTGAATTATGTAGACCTTGATGGTAATGTGGGTTGTATGGTAAATGGTGCCGGTCTGGCTATGGCAACCATGGATTTAATTAAAATGGCGGGTGGTGAACCTGCAAATTTCTTGGATGTTGGGGGAACGGCAGACGCGAAGCGTGTGGAAGAAGCTTTCCGAATTATTTTGAAAGACCCCAATGTAAAGGCCATTTTGATAAACATTTTTGGGGGCATCGTTCGTTGTGACCGTGTTGCTCAAGGAGTTGTGGATGCCTATAAAAATATGGGGGATTCCATTAAGGTTCCGATTATCGTAAGGTTACAGGGTACCAATGCCGAATTGGCCAAGGAGATTATAGATAATTCCGGTCTAGCGGTGCATTCAGCGGTACAGTTCCAAGAGGCTGCCGACAAAGTAAAAGAGGTTTTGGCTTAAGCCATAACTATACATTATTATAAAAGGGCTTGGTTTGCAAGCCCTTTTTTTGTGATAAATTTTTGGTAATCTCCAAAAGAAATCCCAATTCGATACCAAACTTGTGTTAAACGTGCTGTTTTCTGTTTACAAATTCCAAAATTGAAGTCAGATTGACATCAATCGAATATTCATCATTAATCAAAAAACAGTATGGGAAAATTAAGTTTATTGACGGCATGGGCCGTCATGCTGGTATCAGGTAGCGTTTGGGCTACCACTCCAAAGAAAAGCTCTGAGGTAAGAACCTTGTCAGAGCAGATTCATGAGATTTTGGCAGAGAATTCCATTTATGTAAAGAATGAGGATTTAACGGCCCGGGTTCTATTCACCTTAAATGAGGACAAACGCATCGTAATCTTGGCGATTAAAACCGAGTATTGGGATGTAAAGGGGTTTTTAAACAGAAGATTGGGTAGGAAGAAGGTAAACATAACCGATTTTGAGGTTGGGAAGCAGTATGTAGTTGATGTACGATTGACTTCATAATGGTGTGTTTTAGGTTTTCTATCCAAGGAAGGGTAATGTTGAGTTAACATTGCCCTTTTTTGGAATTCTTGAAACTTCATGAAATTCTATGAAAGAAAAAATGCTTTAGAGACCGTTCTTTCATTTTATAAAAATGTATTAAGAAACTTTAAGAGAGAATATTCATGCTGTCCGTCTTGTTCGGTGCTTGGTTTGAATATTAGCATTGGGTTAGCGAGTTTAACAATTGATTAAATGAGACTTTGATGGACCCTTGCAGGAATGTTTGTATCTAATTTTAACGCGTCTTTCGAAAAGAGACGTTTTTCAAAATTTGTTTTTAGTTAAAATCAATAATGTTTAAAAATCACAAAAACGAAAAGTCATCATGAAAAAATTGAGTTTGGCCTTTATGGCAATGTTTATTTTTTCCACGGTAACAGTGGGAGCAAGTGAAGGAAATGGTCCTGTTAAAAAACTATCCGTTCAGATACAAGAAATGCTGAGTAAGAATGCTTTTGCTTTGGAGGAAGGAGAGATTAAGGCAGACGTCCGTTTCACCATTAATAAAGAGGGTGAAATTGTTGTGCTTTCTGTGGATACCGAGAACCTTACTTTGGAAAGTTTTGTAAAGGGTAGGTTGAACTATCAAAAAGTTGAGTTGGTAAGTATTCAAGAAGGTAAAATTTATACGGTGCCCGTGCGCGTATTAGCTTAGAATTTGAATTTTTAGAGTTAGTTTGAAAATCCTGGAAGTCTTCCAGGATTTTTTTATACACTAAAACCTAGGTTATTGAGTTATCCTAATAGTGTTGCCAAAATTCAACCAATGGATTCCCACCAAGAAAAATTGAACATTTTATCTGAAATGATTGCATTTGCAAGGGTGGACCAATCCATAAAGAAATCCGAGTATCAATTCTTGGTGAAGGTAGCTGCTAACTTGGGTATCGACCAAGCGACTTTTGACAAACTACTTCAAAAGAAAACCACTAAACCTGTTTTAAAATCCCAAGCAGAACGAATTGTGCAGTTTCACAGGCTTTTGTTGCTGATGAACATCGATGAAGAGCAACATGAAAAGGAAATCAATTCGCTGCATACTTTGGGGCTTAAAATGGGATTGCCACCAACCGGAATTTCCCAAGTTTTAAAGGTGATGCACAAGTATCCTAACAAGATTGTCCCTCCAGAAGTACTCATCGATATTTTCAAGGCACAATACAATTAATGACATAGTGTCACTATATTTTGTTAAGAAAATGCCAAAATGACATAAAAAATGCATTGGTATACCATTTGACTATGATATCATGATTTTAATTCAAATTAAAAAAGTGATTTATCATGAGTATCGTAAAAAGAAATAATCTGTTTTTTCCTTCCTTGGTTAATGATGTATTTGGACCCGATTGGTTTGGAGGGATGGACAAACTACATCTAAGTACTCCCGCAGTAAATATTAAAGAAAATGAAACTGGATTCGAATTGGAACTAGCAGTTCCAGGAGCGAAAAAAGAAGACTTTAAGATTGAGGTGGATAATGAGGTGCTTACCATTTCCAGCGAAGGCAAAACTGAAACCGAAGAAACTAAAGGAAACTTCCGCAGAAAGGAATTTTCGTATACCGCGTTCAAAAGGGTGTTTACCCTACCTGAAACCGTAGATGGTTCTAAGATAGATGCCAGTTACGAAAGCGGAATCTTGAAATTGGCCTTGCCTAAAAAAGAAGAGGCCCTGCCCAAGCCTAAGAGATTGATAGAGATAGGATAAAATTATAAAACACCAACGTAGGTGTTTCATGATGATTGGTTTAGTTGGTTAGTTGGAAGGCGCGCTCCACTCGGAGTGCGCTTTCTTTTTAATCCTGTTCTTGAAGCAGTTTGATTTCGTCCCTAAGTTTGGCCGCTTCCATGAAATTTAGATCTTTAGCAGCCTTTTCCATAGCCTTTCGTTTCTCTCGTATCAGCTTTTCCTTTTGTTCTTGGGTCAGATATTCCAGTTCAGGTTCTGCAGCGCGAAGTTCTTCCTTCTGAAAGTGATAGGTAGAAACTGAATTTTTGGCTAAAGCATTATCCAAGTTCTTATTCAAAGCTTTGGGCACAATATTGTTTTCCTCATTGTAGGCCATTTGCTTATCCCTTCTGTAGTTGGTCTCATCAATGGTTTTTTGCATACTTTCCGTAATATTTTCCGCATACATTATGGCCTTTCCATTTAAGTTTCTGGCCGCCCTACCCACGGTTTGTGTCAAAGACCGATTACTTCGTAAAAATCCTTCTTTATCAGCATCTAAAATGGCCACTAAAGAAACTTCTGGCAAATCCAGCCCTTCACGCAACAAATTAACGCCTATCAATACATCAAATATTCCTTTTCTCAAGTCCTGCATAATTTCCACACGCTCTAGGGTGTCCACATCACTGTGAATATATCGGCATCGCACTTCAATTCGAGCTAAGTATTTGGCCAACTCCTCTGCCATACGTTTTGTAAGAGTGGTTACCAAAGTGCGTTCGTCCAATTCCACTCGTTTTTGTATTTCCTCTACTAAATCATCCACCTGGTTTTTACTACTTCTTACCTCAATTATTGGGTCTAACAAACCTGTTGGGCGAATAACTTGTTCCACATAAACCCCCTCACTCAATTGGAGCTCATAATCCGCAGGTGTCGCACTCACATAAATAACTTGGTTTTGTAGCGCTTCAAACTCTTCAAATTTTAGGGGTCTGTTATCTAAGGCTGCAGGTAATCTGAAACCATATTCCACCAAATTCTCTTTTCGCGAACGGTCACCACCGTACATAGCATGTACTTGTGGAATAGTGACATGACTCTCATCGATGACCATCAAATAATCATCAGGGAAATAATCCAACAAACAGAATGGTCGGGTTCCCGGTTCCCGGCCGTCTAGGTATCTTGAGTAATTTTCAATACCTGAGCAGTATCCCAATTCCCGAATCATTTCTAAATCAAAATTGGTGCGCTCTTCCAACCTTTTGGCTTCTAAAGGCCTGCTAATATCCTTGAAGTAATCTATTTGTTTTACCAAATCATCCTGTATTTGGATGATGGCATTTTGGAGGATATCTGGAGAGGTAACAAACATGTTGGCCGGATAGATATTGAGGTTTTCATACACCTCAATTACGTTATTGTTGAAGGGGTCCAAAGCCTCAATCTCTTCAATCTCATCCCCAAAAAAATGAATTCTAAAAGCATGGTCAGCATACCCAGGGAATACATCCACCACATCTCCCTTGACTCGAAAATTACCATTTCTGAAATCCACTGTTGTCCGAGAATACAAGCTTTGAACCAGTTGTTTTAAAAACTTGGTCCTTGAAATCACCTGATCTCTGTGAATGGAAATCACATTTTTTTGGAACTCTATAGGATTTCCAATACCGTACAAACAAGAAACTGATGCTACAACCAACACATCCCTTCTTCCGGATAATAAGGAGGAAGTAGTACTTAATCGCAATTTTTCTATATCCTCGTTAATGGAAAGGTCTTTTTCAATGTAAAGTCCGCTAGTAGGGATATAGGCCTCAGGCTGGTAATAATCGTAGTAAGAAACAAAATACTCTATGGCATTATTGGGGAAAAACTGTTTGAATTCAGAATATAATTGAGCTGCCAAAGTTTTGTTATGAGCCAGAACCAAGGTGGGTTTTTGAACGGATTCTACGACATTGGCTACAGTGAAGGTTTTGCCCGAACCTGTTACTCCCAATAGGGTTTGATGAGGTTCTTTTTGTAGAATGCCATCTACTAACTGCTTAATGGCTTGAGGCTGGTCACCAGTAGGTTTAAACTCGGATTCTACTTGAAATTTCATCCGTTAAAATTACAAAAGCTAGAGGCTATGTGAAAGCGAACCTACTTATCTTTTCAAGGTAAAATGACCTTGAAAAACCCTATTGTCCGTATCAACAGCCCTAAACCAATAATCTGACGAAGGTAAAGGCCGGCCATCAAATGTCCCGTTCCATCCTTCCGAACTTTGAAGCATTTGAAATAAAAGTCGACCGAACTTATCAAAAATAGATATCGAGGCAAATTGAACTTCCTCTGCATTTGGAGGAAGCTCAAATCGCCAAAAATCGTTTATTCCGTCTCCGTTCGGAGTAAAAAATTTAGGAAAACCCTCTGAAACCAAATCCTGTGATACGTCTATAGCCAATGTACACCCATCTAGACTGGTATCCCGAACATATACTATGTTATTGCCACGAGGTACGTTAGTAAACACATTACTGCTTTGATATGGTCCATTTATATCGTTTAAAGAATAATCATATACCCCGCTACCGCTAACATTGACCGTAAGGGTCAAATTATCACCGACACGCTCCACATCCACCGAATTTATTGTAGGGCCCGGTGTTACATTTACCGTAAACATTTGGGAAGAGGTACAGGGAATAATATCACCATTCGCATTTATAAAATCAGTTACGTCCAATCTGTAAACTCCACCTTCACTTATTTGTACTTCCGTAGTTTCAGAAAGTAATTCAATCTCCGATCCTTGCGAGGTAACCCTTGCCCAGCGATAAGTCTCGGCCAATGTGCTCGTGGAAAGGTTTAAAGGTTCTGAATTTTCGCATAGCGTAAAACTCTCAGGAAAGTCCAATTCTGGAAAAAAGGACACAAAATCCCCTACTGAAGGGTCAAAAAATGGACCGCAGCCTATCGCGGTGGAAAAACTCTCCATATTACAATCGGTTGCTTCCACAAAATCATTGAAAGGAACGATTGTCATAAAAAGAAGCGTGTTCGGCTCGAAATTAATTACGAATGTTGAATTAGTCCTGAATACCCTTTCGCTAACTATCTCGCTTCCTCCAGGGGTAGTCCCAATTGTGACGCGGTATCCTGTTGCCCCCGGAACCTCTTCCCATCGCAATAGCGGTGTTAACGGGACGTTGGTGGCACCATCTATAGGAAATGTCAGTCGCGTGCAATTTAAACTTTGTGCTACGACTGTTGTCCTAAAAGATTCGACAGTACAATTCAACGCTTGCCCATTTTCATTCAACGGAGTGATTTGAACAAATATTTCTGAATTGATGGGCAAATCATTCGGGGGATCGTATCGCAGCGTATTCCCTACATTCGTTTCGGGTAAAATTTCACTTCCATTTGGAGTTGTTCCGATTCGCAGAAGATAAGATGTGGCGCCCGGAGCAAGATTCCATCTTAGGTTGGTTCTAAAATTTACATCATTATCCCCGTTCTCTGGAAGAAATAATTGAGTGCAGTTTGGGGGTGTTGTGACATCCTCTGTTCTGAATGATATGCTTGGACAAATAATGTTATCGTCTGGATTATTGAAGAAAAATAGAGTGATTGTCACAAAAATTTCTGTGTCTTCCGGTAAGCCAAATGGAGGTTTGAAAGAGGTGTTTGTCCCTACGGGTACGTTATTTATAATATCGTTTCCTCCCGGAGTTGTTCCAATGGAAATATTATAGCTTGGTACACCTATAATTTCCTGCCATCTAATGGTAGCATCGACTGGCACATCAGTTGACCCTGGAACCGGACTTAAAATCCGAGGACAACTTTGCGCTACAATCCAAAGCGGTAAAAATACCAATATGAAAACCAGCAACTTTTTTAGCATTTGACCCAAATCAAACACTACAAGATACTACAAATCCCGTTTTTTTAATAATGCGTAGGACAAATAGATAAAAAGGGCGGTCCAGAAGAGTACTATGAGGAACTCGTACCAGTATACCTGGTAGTCAAAACTCATGTTTTCCCCAATTTGCTGTCCAATATTTTGTACTGCGGACAATCGGGTAAAAGGTTCTTTTATCAGGTTAGTCATTGATTCCAGTGGAAAGAAATCCTTGATTCTCTTGGCCGCGTCCCAACTCATAACCTTCCAACCCAAAAGGCCAAAAACGATTTGCTCCAAAATTGCCCATAAGATTAGAAATCCCAAAGCAAAGGCTGAGCGTTTCACGAAGATTCCCAGAAAAAGGCAGAACGAAAAGAAGCCCACTAACTTTACAAAGAAGGCTATCACAAATTCGAGGTCCGAGAAAATAATGGAGATTTCGTTGTAATCGGAATAAATCAGACCAAGAATTAGGGAAACCACAAATACAAATACTGTGGAAATTGCCGAAAAGGAAATCACAGTAAGGAACTTGGAAAGGATAAATTCTTTTTTGGATAAGCCGTCAATCAGGTTCTGTTTTATAGTCTTATTACTGTACTCATTGGCCATCATGGATACAATAACAATGGCCAAAAACAATTTGAATATTGCGGTAATAAAGGTATTGAAGTGCCAGATGTAGGGGAAATTGAAAATGCCCTGGTCTGCTAAATGAAATTTTACTGGACCGATATCAAATTTAATGGCTGCAATCAGCGCAATCGAGGTCAATAAAATAAAATAGGATAATATTAGGACCTTACTTGCCCTATTGTTCCAAAGTTTGATGAATTCTATTTGTAGTAAACGTACCATGCGTTTTTTGATTAGTTGTTTTTGGTGAGGGTAAGGAATTGTTCTTCAAGGCTTTCTTTTCGTTTTACGAGATGGGAAAGCACCATACCTTTTTCAAACAAAAGTTTGTTTAAGGTTTCGGCTTTCATTTCTTCCTTAAGATAGGCTGTTAGCGTACCATTTTCTTGACTGATTTTACCGAAACTCACGTGTTTATCCAAAATATCCTTGAGCTTGTCCATATCATCAGTTCTTAGCTCAAAAAACCCAAAACTGGCCAACATTCCATCCACAGGACCTGAATATAACTTCTCTCCCTTTCGGAGAATCACAACATGGGAGCATACTTTTTCAACTTCATCCAAAAGGTGGGAAGCCAGTAAGATGGTAGTGCCTTGATTTGCAATTTTTTTGATAATCTCCCGTATTTGATGGATACCTTGAGGGTCCAATCCATTGGTGGGTTCATCCAAAATAAGTATTTCAGGGTCATTTAAGAGGGCAGAGGCGATGGCCAAGCGCTGTTTCATACCCAAAGAATAGGTTTTGAACTTGCTATTTCGGCGCTCCCACAGCCCTACCAGCTCCAATTTCTCCTGAATTTTATCCGGAGAAACTTCTTTAATCTTACACACCAGTTTCAGATTCTGAATGGCGGTCATGTAGGGATAAAAGTTGGGTCTTTCTATAATTGCTCCTACTTTTTTAAGGGCCTCATGGGTAGAAGTTTGCCCATTGAACCAACTGAATTCCCCTGAAGTTCTGTTGACAACGTTCAATATAATTCCTAGTGTGGTTGATTTTCCACTTCCATTGGGACCCAGAATGCCATATACATTGCCTTTTTCTATGGAAAAGGAGAGGTCTTTGACGGCGGTGAGATATCCAAATTTTTTAGTTAGGTTGTTAACCGTGAGTATCGTGCTCAAAATGACTGTCGTTTTTTGATTTGTTTGTAGTAACTTGACGAAGTATGTGGATTTTTGTTACAAAATAGGGAAGGAATGTCAGAAGAAAAATTGATGTCCAAAAAAAAACCGGCCTACCCGGTGAACAAAAAACTGGACGGTTACTTGAATCGATACAGTCGTAAAATAGAGATTCCCATTTTTTATGAAGACCTACTCCGTTTCTCCGGTTCCATAGTAGTTTATGATGCCGAAGGAGAGGATACTTTATGGGTGCGTGTATACTATTCTGATTTCGAAAGGGAAGAAATTGATCTTAGTTTAAAAAAGGTGTATTCCATCTTACACTCTGATGGCTCAGACCGTATTCTTGAATATTTAACCGTGGATGCGGTGGACTACTGCACCTTTGGAAATTCTAAACCCTTTCGAATTAAAATCCGAAACATCCTCAATGATAACTACACCTATTTTTATGTAAAAAAAACAGATGCCTCTAGGGTATATGGCTTGGAATTGGAGCATATGCTTTCTCCTTACAACCTCAACTTTTTGGTGTATGGTGATACGTTGATTGAGGAGCATATTGCAGGAATTCCCGGAGATGTTTTTATCCAAGATATGTTACCCAAATGTAGCGAAGCGGAAAAAGCGCAATTGGCTAAAGAGTTTGTCAAATTCAATGAGCGCTGTATGATTCGGCTCTTAGGAGACATGAGGTCCTACAACTATGTGATTGTCCCAGTCCATGATTTTGACCATGTGGTTTATAAAATTCGAGCCATTGATTTTGACCAACAATGCTTTGAAGGAAAGTTAAAGGTCTATCGCCCGCAATTTTTTAAGGAGAACTTTAAAATGGTAGAATTGGTACGCTCAAAACTCCAGAAAAATTCCGTGGATCAATACAAAATCGAAGAACGTTCCATTGTAGCCAAGCGAATTATCAGTTCTGGAAATCGAATCAAACGCTTGATAGGTATTTCAAAGACCGATGATATCTCGCTGGATGAGAATATTGGAAGGCTAAAGATGGAAATTTATGAGCTTACCAAAGACTTGAATTTTAAAAAGTGCGCAACCATGGGCGAGGTACTGTCTCTAGCCTTGGACTTTGTGAAACGAAATTACCAAGATGTAAATATGTCACAAATTTGGGCTAGCTAGCTTTTTTGTTCCTTGTTGAAGTACACCAGATAATAATACATTTGGCGTTCCTCATCCCAACCTTTTTCCACGAATTTTTCCGCAGATTCAGGGTTGATAAAATCCATTTTTATCTGAATATTGGTGTCCAGTTGAATGACGTTCTTTATTTTCTTTCTAGCGTCGGATACTGCCTTATTGGCTATATCAAAGTTGGATACATCCTCAATACTGTACTTGGGCCCTTTTTCTACTTTATAATGTTTGAATTCAGGAATCAGTTCAGGATTTTCCATTACTTCATTCAAAAAGGAAGTTTCCTCAAAAGCATCATTTTTGGCGAAATGGTTCACGGCTCTGTTCATGAACAACACCTCTTGTTGTTTGTCTTCAGCGGGTAGCACCACATCCTTTGCGAAGTTTTGGCAAAACTTCAAATAATTCTTGGTGTAGAAATTCTCGTCGGTTAGGGGGATAATGCCTAAAAAGTTCTCTAACCAGTATTTGGCGTCATATCGATTGCTATCAACGGAAAGGACTTTATAGCCTTCCTCTTTGTCCCTATTAAATATGAGACACCCTTTATCCAATTTATTGATGTTGATGCCTTGACGTACCAAAATTTCGAGATTGTCGGATTGTTCCTCAAACTCCAAGAAGTCGTGCTTTAATTCACTTTTGAAAATTCCAACGGCATCAGTCTTTACTTGGTCTATTACGACATCTGTAAAATGCGCCACATATACCTCCCCACTTTTAATATGGGGATGGTTGGATTGCTGATATAAGTGTTGGGTAATTTTCTTGGAAATCTCATGGCATTTTGAAGTATTGGAAAAAAGTTCAGACACCAATTTGAACACTTCATTGAACTCTACATCAACATCATTGAAAAAACGATAGTAATTTTCCTCTTTTTCGCGAAAAGGCTTAAAAAAATATTCCTTGAGCAAACCCGACATTTCATCTGAAAGAGAAAATGGAGTAGCCGATAAAAAGATAGGTTCGGCTTTACTCTTGTTACCCACTCGATGGAGGGAAATACTTTCGATTTGGGCGGAATACAGGTTAAGCATAGGGTAATTCTTATGGTTCTAAAAAGGTTCAGTTAGGAATTTTAATTCCAATTCTCATCAAAATCCAAATCATCATAACTATCGATGTCATTGTCCAAATCCATCAAGGGATCTGGTTTTGATTCAAAGTTTTTCTCAGGAGGTGAATCGGGAAGTTCTCCAAAACTAAAAAGTAAATTAGGATAGGTTCTCCCGTCCTCTTTTTCAACAATATCTGCCAATTCCACGAAAAAAGTCCACATGCTTAGAAAATCGTAAACGTAAATGAGTTTAGGACTTTCTTCGGTCAGTACATCGTTCAACTTTGTATGGGCCATCAATCGGGTATCGGAACCATTTTCGCCCATATCGAAAAGGGCGATTTCCTCATCTTGGTTCCATTCCTCGTCACAGGTGTAGAACGAGGCCATTTCATTTCCCATAAACCCGAAAGCCTGGGTAATCGCATTATGGAAATCCTCTAAGGTTTCAGTATCCTCAACTTCCACATCCCTAAAAATATCGTCCTCGGCATCAAGGATAATCCTGATTTTATATATCATCCCAAAAATTTTGAGTGGATGCAAAGTTAATAAGTTTTAACGGGAGTTTTGGAGCTAAGAACATTCAAAACCAAGCCAAATTGAAATCCAAAAAGAATTGAAGCCAAAACCAAATGTGCGGGTTGTGTACCGAATGGGAAATCGATGTAGTACATGCTAATCCCCGTGAGTACTTCAAGACCTATCAAAGCTATAATCCAATTCACATAAAACAGGTTTACTTGCATTTTTCGGAAGAACCACCAGATGTATCCGTTTACAACAAATACCAAAATAGATAGTGAACGGTGAATATAAAACTGAATACTGGGATCCTGCAACCATAGATTTTTTGCATTTTCACCTACTAAATCAATTTGCTCATCCACAAACTGACGTACTTGGGTTCCCAAAACGATTTGTATCAATGTAAGGCACAATGCGCCAAACAAAAGTGCTTTTAGATTTGGGATTTGGGTAGATGTATTTTTGGTTTTGGTAATATGGACCAGATATATCAACAAGGCAACAATAACTAAGGCCATTACCATATGCAGTGTGATTTTTACAGGTTCCAGTACGGAGTAAACCACAGTTGCTCCCAACCAAGCTTGGAAACCCATTCCAAAAACGACAATCCAAGAAAATAGAACAACTCTCTTTTGGGTTTTCCAATATTTTAAAGAAAGTAGGGCCAAGAGAAATGTAGCCAACCCTGCCAAAGCTCCCAACAATCGATTGATGTATTCTATCCAAGTGTGCCACACATTAAAAAGAGCATAATCATGTTTGGTGTAAGCGCTCCAGTTTGCGATATCGAACGAAGTAGTTGACGTAAAATCCCTATTGGCTACCAACAATCCTTCGTCTTTAATGATTACCTGTCCTTTTTCAAATTCGCGGTCTGCACCCCATAGTAAAGTTTCTTCTTCTGTGGGTGGGATGTAGTATCCGAAGCATTTAGGCCAGTCTGGACAGCCCATGCCACTTCCGGTCATTCTAACGACAGCTCCAGCCACAATAACAAGATAGACGAGTACTAAGCTTATTTTTGCCAGTTTGCGAAATGAAATGCTCATTGCGTTACAGGTTTTAGTCCCAAGGATTCCCCTTTTTGAAGCATAAATTGAAACGCAGCTTCATGTTCATTGGGAATTTCTCCTTCAAGGATGGCCTCTTTAATGGCATCTTTGATGATTCCAATTTCTTTGGAAGGTTTCAAGTTAAAGGTTTCCATAATCTCTTCGCCGGTTACCGGGGGTTGAAAATTACGTATCTGATCCCGTTCTTCAACCTCTACGATTTTTTGGCGAACTAGTTTAAAGTTGTTCTTGTACCTTTTTTGTTTTCTAGGGTTTTTGGTAGTAATGTCCGCTTCACAAAGCGTCATTAGGTCATCTACATGGTCACCCGCATCAAAAACAAGACGTCGTACCGCTGAATCGGTAACACTGTCCTCAGCCAAAATGATAGGTCTTGAACTCATCATTACCATTTTCTGGACAAATTTCATTTTGTCATTCAATGGCATTCGTAACCTTTTGAAAAGCTTGTACACCATCTTGGAACCTACGAATTCATGTCCGTGGAAAGTCCATCCTACCTTTTTGCTGAATCGTTTTGTTGGGGCCTTTCCAATATCGTGTAAAAGAGCTGCCCAGCGTAGCCAAAGATTATCTGTGGTTTGCGCAATGTTATCCACAACCTCCAGGGTATGCCAGAAATTATCTTTGTGGCGTTGTCCTTCAATTTCTTCAATTCCTTGAAGGGCAATTAACTCAGGTAAAATCAAAGGTAAAAGACCAGTCTTGTCCATCAGTCTAAAACCAATTGACGGTTTTTCGCTGAGTAGTATTTTATGGAGCTCATCTACAATGCGCTCTTTGGAAACAATCTTGATACGATCCTTATTTTCAGAAATTGCCCCAAGCGATTTTGACTCAATCTCGAAGTTCAATTGTGATGCAAAGCGAATGGCACGCATCATGCGCAAAGGGTCATCCGAATAGGTGATATTGGGATTTAGTGGAGTCTGGATAATTTTATCTACCAAATCTTTTCTGCCATTAAAAGGGTCAAGCAACTCCCCAAAGTTTTTTTGGTTTAAGGATAGGGCAAGGGCATTTATGGTAAAATCTCTCCTATTTTGATCATCTTCTAGAGTGCCATCCTCAACGATGGGTTTCCTGCTATTGTGCTGGTAACTTTCTTTACGGGCTCCCACAAATTCCAACTCGAGGTCCTCAAACTTAATCATGGCGGTGCCAAAATTTTTGAAGATGGAAACTTGAGGTTTACCTTCAAGCTGTGAAGCTATATTTTGTGCCAAGGTAATTCCGCTACCTATGGTTACCACATCGATATCCTTAGGAGTATCTCGATTCAAAAAGTAATCCCTTACATATCCACCAATAACATAAGAGTCCATTCCCAGCTTTGCTGAGACTTCTCCAATAAGCTTGAATATAGGATGTTGTAGTGGTTTTTCGTGGAATTCTTGCGTCATTACTCCCTAATTACCTTAACCTGACCATCATTACTTAATTTAATGATGGAAGATGGAGGTGCATTCGTATTCTCCAAAGGCAAATTTACCACATAGTCCACTCCTTTTAAAATTTTTGGGCTTATGGATTGGAAATCTTTTGGGGTGGGCTCCCCAGAAATATTGGCGGAAGTCGAAACAATAGGCTTGCCAAATTTTTGAATCATTCGTTGACAAAAAACATCTGATGCAACCCGAATGGCTAAAGTATTATCATCTGCCACCAGATTTTTAGCTACCCCGATAGGCTCATCAAAGACGATAGTGGTAGGTTTTGTGGCAAAATCCATAATATCATAGGCCACATCCGGAACCTGTTTTACATGTCTTTCCAACATGGCTTGGTGAGCTACCAAACATACCAAAGCCTTACTGTCGTCCCTGTTTTTGAGCGAGTATATCTGTTTGACGGCCTCTTCATTGGTAGCATCACAACCTATGCCCCAAACAGTATCTGTTGGATAGAGTATGAGTTTTCCTGCCTTAAGGATTTCTATACACTGGTTAATTTCCTGTATCAAGTGTTTCTGAATTTATGATTTTGGACAGATTGAAAGCCTCTTCAAGCTTCAACCATTGTTCTGTGTTTTTATCCATTCCCAAATTTTCTTTTTTGAGGGCAACTTTTTGGGTGCCACCTATTGGTATAGGTTCCTTGGGGGTATTTTTAGCTTGGATGGATTGGGTACCTTGCAGCAAAGCCATAGCTTTGAACCATAAATCATCTGCTTTTGGGGCCAATTCCATGAATTTTTTCTCATCCAAAGTCAATTTTGACAAGGATTGTGGAGGATACAATATTCCCCACGCCCCAATGGGTGTCATGGCCCAAGTATTGATTTCTCCGTCAACAGGGTATTTCCATTTTTTAAAAGGGAGTGGTTTCCCCGTTGCGTCATGGTTGATATGTACGGTATGATTTCCAATAACCTGATTGGGGTTCAACAAATGCTCATTGTAAATCAAGGACAACCAGTTTTGCCGATACATTAAATCATCATCACACGTAACAATGGTATCATTGGGAAAGGCCTCAATGGAATGGATAAGCTTTCTGTGGGAACAGTTTAGATTCGAAAATCTGATTTCAAAAATATCTCCTTCTAATTTTGCCAGTTTACGGGGAAGCTTATCCTTAAGGTCATTATTTAGCCACAAAAGAATTTTCTTTGGCAGATGGTCCTGTTTCAGTAAACTTCTAATCACCAAATGAAGCGTCCCAAGACGCGAAGGAATAGAGGTAAGTGAAATTATAATAGGAATTTGGGGCTCCTTCCTCTTTTTTAAACGGGATGCCGGAACGCTTAAAAGCTGTAAGGTCTTGGCTATCGAAATGGGAAGCTCCTTGACTACTTTCATATTCTACTGCTACGCGATTTCGGTAATTTGTTTTTGTCCCTCTGGAATGGGGGGCAGTTTTAAATAGTCCCCTAAAATTCGATTATATTCTTCGGGCATAAATTCCAACCTGCCATCGGCGGGATAGAAAGTCATTTCTCCAAAAACAATTCTGTTACTAAGATTGTATAAATCTACTCGTACAAAAGGAAATTTATTGGCCAATTTTGTCGCTACTTCCACCATTTCGGCAAAATTTTCCGGTTGCTCCGTTTCTCCCTCAATAAAGGCAATGCTGTCATGTTTGATAGGGAGTTTGTTCCATTCCATATCATAATACGCACGGGAATGTTTAGTACCCCGGTCTATATCCACATGCAATAATTTGGGGACACCTTTAAAACAGAAAAATTTGTAATCGTTGATGTCTTCTTTACCAATTTCTTCCAAGTAGGTTTCAACAATCAAACGCGGTTTGGTATGCTTATAGGCCCATTCCAATCCACCACGCTTGTACTGGTTTTTGGAAAGCCATTTGTACATAAGATATCGTGCTTTTTTTTTGTTTAGCTTGTCCTTATCCTTTACCAAAAGATTAAAATGATAGCCATGGGTAGCTTTTAGCACAAACTTTTGAGGGAGATTATCAAAATTTATTTCAGATGGTTTTTCATAAACCCCTATGAGTTCGTTTAGATATTTTTCTCCAACGGTTTCCTTAACATATTCCCTTACCTCAAATTTATCCACCAGTTTACTCAAAATCATAGGGTGGTAGAATACCTTGAGCCATTGGATTTTGGCATTGAAATCTTTAGGATTGTCGAGGTCTAGTTTTTTTCCAGTATAGTATTCATAATACGCCTTCATAAAAGTTGGCGCGGGTAGAAACTTCATTTTTTTTATGAGTCCTAGCTGAATTTTTCTAAGCATCTCTGGAAAATTGGTCGATTGCAAAGATATACATTGAGACTTTTATATTTTTGCCAAGATGAATACGAAAGTACAGGATACACCTAAGATATCGATAGTAATAAGTACCTATAATGCTGAGGAATGGCTCAAAAAGGTATTATGGGGATTTAACTGTCAAACCTACAAAAGATTTGAGGTCATTGTTGCCGACGATGGTTCTGGACCAAAAACCAAAGAACTTCTTGAAACCGTGCAGAAAGAAGTGTTCTACAATATTGTCCATGTATGGCAAGAGGATGATGGGTTCCAAAAGTCCAGAATACTGAATAAGGCGGTCGAAGCCTGTAGCGCAGACTATATCATAATGACCGATGGTGATTGTATTCCACGGGAGGATTTTGTAGAAGTACATTACATTAACAAGGAAAAGGGATATTTCATTTCCGGAGGATATTATATGCTACCCATGAATATTTCTAAGATGATAACCTTGGAAGATATTGAAAAACAACGTTGTTTTGATATCGGTTGGTTAAAGGACAAGGGGATACCCAAGACTTTTAAGAATAATAAATTGACCGCTAGTGGTGTTATTTCAAAGTTTCTCAATACGTTTACTCCAACCAATGCCAGTTGGAATGGACATAATTCCTCAGGTTGGAAGAAAGATATTCTAAATGTGAATGGGTTTGATGAGAGAATGCAGTATGGTGGTCAGGATAGAGAACTGGGAGAAAGGTTGTTTAATTTTGGAATTAAGTCCAAACAACTAAGATACAGTGCAGTTTGTGTGCACTTAGATCATAAGAGAGGGTATAAAACTCCAGAATCAATTGCGAAAAACAAGGAAATAAGAAGGCAAACCAAAGTGGACAAATCGGTTTGGACCTATCATGGCATTACCAAATAGTAGGTAAGCTCATTTTTCTTTTCCAATCGTTTAAGTTCCTTAAATCTTTCCAGTACTCCAAGGGCATTCAAATACGATATGATAATCCCTTTTTTTCCATCTAAGAATCCAAGCCTGATGATGTAGTGGTAAAAGAATTTCCAGAAAGGTTTTACAACAATCAAAATATAATTGAACTGTTTTTCCTTATAAAAAGATTCTTTTGCTTTTAACTGACCGTACCTCAGCATCTTGCCCTTGTAGTCTTCGTAATCTTTGTAGCAATAATGAATTAATTTTTCATTGAGAATACATGAGCGACCATTTACCTCAAGGGTCTCATGGACAATCTTCTTGTCAGTATACTTTGCCTTACTTTTTCTGAAAAGCCTATGGTTTTTATCAGTCTGCCAACCACTAAACCGTAGAAGTTCGTTTTTGAACATAAATTTTCTATAAAACCAATAGGCCTCGCAAGCATTTGGTTTTTGAATAGTTTCTACAATTTCAGACCGTAGCGCGGGGGTAACCACCTCATCCGCATCCACAAAAAGAGTCCAATCGTGAGAAGATTGACTTAGTGCATACGATTTTTGTGCTGTAAAGTTTTCGAAGGGATGTTGAATGACTCGAACGTTTGGAAGTTCCCTTAAATATTCAAACGTACCATCCGTGCTGTAAGAATCTACAACAAGTATTTCATCTGCAAAAGAAATGGATTCTATACACCTTTCAATATATCCTATTTCATTGTAGGTGATAACGAGGGCTGAGAGTTTGGATTTGGCAGAATTCGCCATAATTTACTGGTATTCGCACTTAGTATTACAAAATTATAACAAAAAAATGGGCTAAAAATTGTTGGTGAGGTTATTTTCTTACAAAACAATTAAGAATGACAATCCCCTACTTTTTCGCAAAATTTTAACACTTTAGGTTGTTATCTCTTAGATAGGCAGAATGTCAGAAGGTTGCTTTCTTATAGCAAAACTTGAAAAAATAAAACGATTGAATGGCTATTGGGTCCTTACTTAATAAATTAATTGGGGCAAACTTAAACCGCTACATCATGCTCACGTAAAGCATTGTTGAGTGATGTTTTCTTATCTGTACTTTCTTTGCGCTTACCGATTATCAATGCGCAGGGAACCTGATAATCACCTGCCGGGAAAGACTTTGTATAACTTCCAGGAATAACAACGGAACGCGCAGGTACCCTACCTTTGAGCTCAACAGGTTTATCACCGGTAATATCAATTATTTTGGTAGATGCAGTAAGAACGACATTCGCTCCTAAAACTGCTTCTTTTTCTACTCGAACACCTTCAACCACGATACAACGGGAACCAATAAAGGCATTATCTTCTATAATTACAGGGGCCGCTTGAAGAGGTTCTAGTACTCCTCCAATACCTACGCCTCCACTTAAATGTACATTTTTACCAATCTGGGCACAGCTTCCAACGGTGGCCCATGTATCTACCATGGTGCCTTCATCCACATAGGCTCCAATATTGACATAACTGGGCATAAGAATGGTGCCTGAAGAAATATAGGCTCCATGTCGGGCTACCGCATGGGGAACAACACGAATTCCTTTTTCTTGATATCCCTTTTTTAAAGGAATCTTATCGTGGTATTCAAAGATTCCAGCTTCCAAAACTTCCATTTTTTGTATGGGAAAGTAGAGTACCACTGCCTTTTTGACCCATTCATTTATCTGCCAGCCATCATCATTAGGTTCAGCACAGCGCAATTGCCCTAAATCTATCAGGTTGATTACTTCGCGTATTGCGTTTTGGGTTTCAGAATTTTTCAAAAGTTCTCTGTTGTCCCAAGCGTTTTCTATCTGTGCTCTTAGTTCGGTCATATCAAAAATTTTGGCAAATATAAAGGGGCCGAAGAGAATATTGCCGTCCATTTTAAACTCGTAACATTTTTAGGGTTATTTTTGGCAAAATTTTATGGTTTGGCTCGAATCTTGGCCCTTGACTTTGGAAAAGTTCGTACCGGTATTGCAGTTACAGACGAATTACAATTGATTGCCTCTGGACTTACAACCGTTGAAACGAAAAAGCTAATGTCTTTTTTGGAGGAATATACCAAAGCGCAAAAGGTGGACTGTTTTGTAGTGGGACTTCCAAAGCAAATGGATAACACCCCATCAGAGTCTGAAGTGTTCATTCAATCTTTTTTGGCTAAACTGGGGGAGCAATTTCCTCACATTCCGGTTGAGCGGCAAGACGAAAGATTCACTTCCAAAATGGCATTCCAGTCTATGTTGGATAGCGGAGTCAAAAAAAGCAAGAGAAAGGATAAGGGGTTGGTGGACGAGATTAGTGCGACCCTGATTCTCCAAGCCTATTTAGAGAGAAAGAGATAAGATGATTTTACCAATTGTAGCATATGGAGACCCCGTTCTTCGTAAAAAAGCGAAAGAAATAAATGCGGAATATCCCAAACTGGGTGAGCTAGTCAGCAATATGTGGGACACCATGTACAATGCCCACGGAGTGGGTCTAGCGGCTCCGCAAATTGGTTTGCCCATTCGTTTATTTCTTGTTGATACCACTCCGTTTTCTGATGATGAGGACCTATCTCCAGAAGAGCAAAAGGCATTGAATGGATTCAAAAAGGTATTTATAAACGCCAAAATTGAGCAGGAGGAAGGCGAGGAATGGGATTTTAATGAAGGATGCCTCAGCATTCCGGAGGTAAGGGAAGATGTAAAAAGAAAACCTACTATTACCATAACCTATCAGGATGAGGATTTCAAAACATATACAGAAACCTATGATGGTTTACTAGCTAGGGTTATCCAGCATGAGTATGACCATATTGAAGGTATTCTTTTCACGGATAAACTCTCATCACTAAAAAAACGTCTACTAAAAAGTAGATTGGATAAAATTTCGAAAGGAAAAATCAACGCAGACTACAAAATGCGTTTTCCAAATCTTAAAAAAGGCAGATAGGTAATTTTCGTACTTAAGAAAAGCATATTTTTGCGCGCATAAAATAAGATTACATGGCTTTGGACAAAATTTTATCCATTGGGGGAAAACCCGGTTTGTACAAACTACTTACCCAAACTAGAACTGGATTTGTTGGGGAATCCTTATTGGATGGAAAGCGGATAAGTGTGGGTATGCGTAACAATGTAAGCGTACTCTCCGAAATTGCCATATATACCTTGGAGGAAGAAGTACCGCTACGCGAAGTTTTTCAAAAGATAAAGGAAAAAGAAGAAGGCAAAAAGACCTCTATCAGTCACAAAGCGGAAAAAATCCAGTTGGAAGAATACTTTTTTGAGGTATTACCAAATTACGATGAAGACCGTGTCTATGCCAGTGATATCAAAAAGATTGTTCAATGGTATAAC
This sequence comes from Flagellimonas sp., assembly GCF_965601775.1. Taxonomy (GTDB): domain Bacteria; phylum Bacteroidota; class Bacteroidia; order Flavobacteriales; family Flavobacteriaceae; genus Flagellimonas. Next base: position 2,555,184 of record NZ_OZ271837.1, on the reverse strand, counting down.
ATTCTACTTGAGAATGGAATTACCGACTTCGCTGAAGAAAAAAATTCAGAAGAAGAATAAGGTCTCTTACCAGTCTACCTTGGGAGAACGATAATAGTTGACCTTTTTCTTTTCAAGAAAGGCCTTTTGCTTTGCTAGCCGTATTCTATATTCTTCCCAATCCAGCTTTTCCGATTGACTCCAACCCAGTTCTGCATAACCAATGATTCTTGGGAATGCCAAGTACTCCATTTCGGAGGAGTTGCTTATGGTTTCTGACCATAAAGGTGCTTCGATACCTAAAATACTTTCCAACGGAAGGTTTGGGATGAAGGTTGAAGGATTCCAAATGTAGGCAGAATCCACAGTGATATGGCCCGCCCAATCCAATCCATGTTTCGAAAGCGAATCATATTTCATGTCCAGATAGGCCTTCTTTGCAGGAGAAAGAATGACCTTGTTCCCATTTTTTGCTGCCTTTATAGCATTTTCTGTTGTTCTCCAGTGCTGTGCTATGGATTGTGAGCTAATATTGGCTTCGGAAATTTCATCCCAACCTATCATGGTTTTGCCCTGTTTTTGGACAATCGCTTCCACACGTTCCACAAAATACTTGTAGTTTTTTTTCTTAGTGGCAAAACTCTCATCACCTCCAATATGGATATATGGACCTGGATTAATAGCTGCTATTTCTCGAATTACATCCTCCAAAAATGCATAAACTGTATCCTTACGCGTATTAAACGAACTGAATCCTACGCGTGTTCCTGTATATGCTTTTAAAGGTTTTCCAGTCCCGTCTAAAAAAGGATAGCTTAAACTGGCCGCATTGGTATGTCCGGGCATGTCAATTTCAGGAACTAGGGTGATAAAATGCTCAGTGGCATAGTCTACAATTTCTTGATAATCGGATTGGGTATAAAAACCTCCAGTACCTCCACCTACTTCTGTTTTTCCACCAATTTCAGTGAGTTTTGGCCAGGATTTTACTTCAATTCGCCAACCTTGGTCGTCGGTTAGGTGCAAATGCAGTACGTTCAGTTTGTAATACGAAATCAGGTCAATGTACCTTTTCACCTCTTCCACTGAAAAAAAATGGCGAGCCACATCCAGCATGGTTCCACGATATTGGAACTTAGGCCTATCCACGATTTTACCAGAAGGGATAACCCATAATGGAGAATCCACTAGAGTGTCGTTGCTTTTTTCCGGTATAGTCTGTAACAAAGTCTGAATGCCTCTAAATGCTGCTTCGGGAGTTTGGGCTTGAATTAGAATGGAGTCATGCTTGATTTCCAGCATGTAAGACTCTGGGGTTGATAGGACAGTGTCTGTCGATTTTACTATGTAAATTGCATTGTTAGGTGCGTTCTCATCTTCAATTTTGATAGAAGTATTCGAAGGGATGGAGAGTTCGGTTCCAAATTGGATTTTTTTAGATAAATAGTTGCCCAACTTCGAATATTCCTCGTCATCTTTTGGAGTGTGGATAACTGTATTCTTGCCCAACCCAAAAGCATCATAGGTTGCCGAAACACTCAGTGGTTTCGGTATCAATGCTGATTTAGATAGGTCGGTCTCCGGAAATACAATTTTTACTTTCTTTTTCTCACATCCTGCGAAAAACGCCAATAGGGTGATGGATAAAATTAAAGCAGAAATGGGTTTCATTTCCCTAAGGTAACAAAATCCTTTAGGGCCTCTTCCCAAAGGTCGTATCCTTTTGAATTCATATGCAAGCCATCTTCTATGAACAGGTCCTTTTTCAATTTCCTTCTGTTCAACATGACGGACCATACATCCACATAGGAAATTCTATTTCTTTCTGATGCCAAAGCTTCAAGTTTTTTGTTTAGGCGTCGATATCTTGACCTAAATTTCCATCGCGATATGCTTGGCTTTGCTGAGATCAGCACAATTTCCATATCTGGTCTTTTTTGTTGGAGCGTGTCCAAAACACTTCTGAAAGTTTCAATAATTTTTTTCGGCCTCTTTTTGGCGAAAATGTCGTTGTCCCCTTCATAAATGAACACTTTACTTGGATTGTAATCAAGGATGAGCTCATTTAAGAAATTGGCCAGGTCAGACGTTTGGGAACCACCAAACCCTGTATTCAACACCTGATTCTCAGGAAAACGCGCTTGCAAATCTTTCCATAGCCTAACACTGGAACTTCCAGTAAACAGAATGGAAGGTTTTGATTGGTCCCAAATGGTATCCATTCGTTGCTGTATTTCCTTTACTTCTGAAGAAAAAGGGAGAGAACTTTGTCCATAGAAGATTCCGTTGACAATTAACAGCGCTATGAGCAGGGGAAAAATGGAAGGGAATGGTTTCAAAATATTATAGTTTTTCAAAATTTTGACGAAGTCCTTCTTGGGAGTTTGTTCCTATCATCACCTCAAACTCTCCCGGTTCTACAACATATTCATAGTTGTGATTGTAAAACCCAAGTTCTGCATCAGTCAAAACAAATTCTACCTTTTTGGATTCTCCAGATTGCAGACTGATCTTTTGAAAACCTTTTAACTCTTTTACAGGACGGGTCACACTGGCCACTTTGTCCCGAATATAGAGTTGTACCACTTCTTCACCTACCATGTCACCTGCGTTCTTGACTGTTGCACTTACTTTAATAGCAGTTTGGTCGGAAGAGTCCAATTCCATATCAGAATACTCAAATTGGGTATAGCTTAGACCGTATCCGAATGGGTATAGTGGGGAGTTCTGCTCATCACTATAATGCGTCCAAAAGACATTAGGTTCGGGATTAGGTCTTCCTGTACTGAAATGATTATAGTAAATGGGAATCTGTCCAACACTTCTTGGAAAGGTCATGGGGAGTTTTCCGCTAGGGTTGTAATCTCCAAAGAGCACTTTAGAGATGGCATTCCCGGTTTCTGTGCCCAATTGCCATGTTTCCAAAATAGCGGGAATGTGCTCAGTTTCCCACTCAATGGCAAGCGGACGACCATTCATCAAGATAAGAACCACATTTTGGTTTACTTCATATACCGCTTTGAGTAAGTCCAATTGAAGTCCTGGCAAGTCTAGATTCGTTCTACTTCTCGCTTCACCACTTTGGAAGCCGTGCTCACCCAGTACCATAAGGACTATATCCGATTCCTTGGCCAAAGCAACGGCCTCTTCCATACCAGAAGTGTCTGTCTCGTTCACCTGAACTTCATGCAAGAAATTAGCATCCTTGTTAAATACCCGTGGTCCTGGCGCATACTTTACATTTTCAGTATAGCTTTTCAAACCTTCCAAAAAAGAAACTGCTGTATTATCGTCGGAACCAATTCGCCAACTCCCTAAAGGACTGTTTTTATCATCAGCTAATTCACCAATAACCACAATATTCGCTTGGTCCTTGGCTAATGGAAGTAGATTGTTGTCATTTTTAAGTAACACAATAGACTTCATTGCCATTTCCAAGACCTCGGCCTTGTGGTCTTCATGATAAAGTTCTTCATTTTCGCGCTCAGGGCTGCAATATTTATAGGGGTCTTCAAAAAGACCCAATTCAAACTTAACCTTCAATATTCTACGGACCGCATCATCCAGCAGGGCTTCGTCCACTTTTCCTTCTTGCACATTTTGGACCAAATGTGAAACGTAAGAAGAGGACTCCATATCCATATCCGAACCAGCTTTAACACCTAGTTCTGCTGTGTGCTTTAAATCCTTAGCAAATCCGTGGGGAACCATTTCAGCTATGGATGCCCAATCTGAAATAACAAAACCTTCAAATCCCCATTTTCCTTTGAGAACTTCTCTTTGAAGAAAAGCATCACCGGTTACCGGAACACCATTAAGAATATTGAAACCGTTCATGACCGTTTTTACCCCTGAATCCACTGCAGCTTTGAATGTAGGTAAAACGGTATTGAATAGGGTAGAAGTGCCAATATCGACCGTATTGTACTCTTTTCCTGCTTCAGCAAATCCATAAGCGGCAAAATGCTTTGCACAGGCGGCTATGGTGTTCGGTTGGGAAAGGTCATCCCCCTGAAAACCTTTTACCCGTGCTTTCGCAATCTGAGCGCCAAGATAGGTGTCTTCGCCACCACCTTCCATGACACGGCCCCATCTCGGGTCTCTGGAAATATCCACCATGGGAGCAAATGTCCAGTGGAGTCCAACCGCTGAAGCTTCTTCAGCAGCGATTCTAGCCGACTTTTGAATGGCTTCCATATCCCAACTTGCCGCTTCGGCCAGGGGAATGGGCGCCAGAGTCTTATAACCATGGATTACATCATATCCAAAGAGAAGGGGGATTCCTAATCGTGATTCTTCGACAATAAGCTCTTGCAGTTTTCTTGTGTTTTCGGTTCCCGTAACGTTTAACATGGAACCTACCCAGCCCTTTTTTAAGTGCTCATATTTTATAGCTGCATTTCCACCTTGTGGTGCGGGTCCTGTAGCATCCCAAAAACCATTGTATTGATTCATCTGGCCTACCTTTTCTTCCAAGGTCATCTTTTCCAGTAGGGTTTCTATCTTTTGGTCTAGTGTTTTTTCTTGGGCCATAAGCTCCGAATTTGAAAACCACAAAGAAATTGAAAAAATAAGAATGTAAACAAGAAAGTGCTTCATATTGTCAGCTTGTGTTGAAAAGTAGTTGATAGCGTAACAAAATAACTTAAAAATATAGTATTTGCTGGGTTTTAGTCTTTGTATTTTTAACCAAAATTAAATCGCTTATGCATTCCCGAAAAAACCAGTTGGAAGCTCTTGATAGGTTATTAACTATTATGGATGAACTTAGAGCGCAGTGCCCTTGGGATAAAAAGCAAACGATGCAATCCTTAAGGCATTTAACCATTGAAGAGACCTATGAGCTTGGTGATGCCATACTGGATAACAATTTGGATGAAGTCAAAAAAGAACTTGGTGACTTATTGCTGCATATCATCTTCTACGCTAAAATTGGCTCAGAAACCAAGGATTTTGATATTGCCGATGTGGCCCATGGCATCAGTGAAAAGTTGATAAATAGACATCCACATATCTATGGAGACATTACGGTCGAAAATGAGGATCAGGTAAAACAGAACTGGGAAAACATAAAACTAAAGGAAGGCAAAAAAAGTGTTTTGGAAGGGGTTCCCAACAGTTTGCCCGCTTTGGTTAAAGCTAACCGGATACAAGAGAAAGTAGCTGGAGTAGGATTTGATTGGGAAGAACCGACCCAGGTGTTTGAAAAAGTACAAGAAGAACTATCGGAGCTTCAAGAAGAGGTAAAGAATCAAAATCCAGACCGATTGGAAGCTGAATTCGGCGATGTACTTTTTTCAATGATTAACTATGCCCGATTCTTAAATGTGAATCCAGAAAACGCTTTGGAACGCACCAACAAAAAATTTATCAAACGCTTTCAATACTTGGAAGCAAAAGCAAAAGCGTCTGGAAAAGCTTTAAAGGACATGACCCTAGCCGAAATGGATGTGTTTTGGGAACAGGCCAAAAGCTTGTAATTTCTTGTGTATAAAAACTAAAAACCGCTCCTCTATTTGCATGGGAATCGAACTATATTTGGTTCCCATTTAATTTTTCAACTTGCTCAACCAGTATACCAAAGAATTCCAATATAATTTACGGCTAGCCTATCCAGTAATCTTGGGTATGTTGGGTCACACTTTTGTGGCCTTTGCAGATAATATTATGGTCGGGCAATTGGGGACTGCTGAATTGGCTGCGGTTTCTTTGGGCAATAGTTTTGTTTTTATTGCAATGTCATTAGGCATAGGTTTTTCCACTGCGATTACTCCCTTGGTGGCCGAAGCAGACGGAGCTAAAAATAGCGCAGGTGGAAAAAGCGCTTTAAAACATGGTCTGGTACTCTGCACATTTTTGGGGATTTCCTTGTTTGCTATCATTTTGCTTTGCAAACCCCTACTACATCATATGAAACAACCGCCAGAGGTTGTTGAGTTAGCCATTCCGTATCTCGATTTGGTAGCATTTTCTCTGGTTCCATTAATTATGTTCCAAGCCTTCAAACAGTTTTCGGAAGGTCTTTCGCAGACGAAATACCCCATGTATGCCACCATTTTGGCCAATGTGATTAATGTAATGATCAACTATCTGTTGATTTTCGGGTCCTTTGGTTTTCCGAAATTGGGAATAGTTGGGGCAGCGATAGGTACTTTGGTCTCACGTTTCATTATGGTGGGGTATATCTATTTTTTATTGAGAAGAAAAGATAAATACCAACCCTATGTTACCAACTTCAATTTTAGGAATATTGAACGAGCGGTTATCAATAAGATAATTGGTCTTGGTTTTCCTTCCGCACTGCAAATGTTCTTTGAGGTGGCCATCTTTACCGCGGCGATTTGGTTGAGTGGGGTTCTTGGAAAAAATGCACAAGCAGCCAACCAAATTGCCCTGAACCTGAGTAGTATGACTTTTATGGTTGGGATGGGCCTTGGTGTTGCAGCTATGGTTCGGGTAGGAAATCAAAAGGGCTTGCAGAATTTCAAAGACCTAAAACGGATAGGGGAGTCCATATTTGTGTTGACCTTGCTATTGGAAATCGTTTTTGCAACACTCTTTCTTTTGGGTCGTGATTGGTTACCGACGCTATACTTGGATGTTGACGAAGCCATAAACTTGGCAGATAATACAGAGGTAATTGCAATAGCTGCCAAATTGCTCTTGATTGCAGCCTTTTTCCAAATATCAGATGGAATCCAAGTGGTGGTTTTGGGTGCCCTACGTGGTATTCAAGATGTGAAAATACCAACACTTATTACCTTCATTGCGTATTGGCTTATCGGCTTTCCGGTCTCCTATTATTTCGGCCTGTTTACGGAGTACAAAAGTTCTGGGATATGGATGGGACTCTTGTTAGGACTAACGGCTTCGGCGGTAATGTTGTATATTCGATTCAATTATCTGACAAACAAGTTAATTGCACAAAAAACAAACTCCTAATTACATTATTCCTTAACCGATAGAAACCGAACCAATGGATATACCCAAGTTTCTTCTAGCTGACAACACAGACCATCCTTCATCAGTATTTATTGTACACACGGAATTCCCACGATTTATCATCAATCTTGAAAATGATGAGGTGGAGTGGTTCGAGGAATTTTCAAAAGAGGATGAAGAAGACTTGGCCAATGAAACCGAAACTCTGATTGAAGCGGCAACAGCTTTTTATGATAGGGAAGTATCCCGATACGAAGACTAAGAAGTATGATTGATACGTTGGTTCAATGGGATAAAGAACTCTTCCTTTTCCTCAACGGACTGGGAACTGAAACATGGGATGGATTTTGGCTTTTTATCACCAATAAATTGAGTTCCATTCCACTGTATGCCCTGTTGCTGTTCTTTACTTATCGCTTCCTTGGTTTAAAACGAACTCTAATCGTCTTGGTTTTTGTGGGTCTACTAATAACAGCTACGGACCAGTTGGCCAATTTTTTCAAATATGGTGTGGCTCGTCTTCGACCATGTCACGATGAGGAGATAAATATGTTGGCAAGATTGGTAAAAAAATCGTGTGGCGGGAAGTTCGGTTATTTCTCTGCACATGCGAGCAATAGCATGGCGCTAGCTTCTTTTTTTGCTGTAATGCTGAGGCCAAGCATCAAAAGAATTGGACTCTTTCTTTTTGTATGGGCTTCGTTAGTGGCGTATAGTCGAATTTATATTGGTGTGCACTTCCCCTTGGATGTAATTACAGGCAGTTTTATAGGTATACTTTTTGGCTGGTTATTTGCCAAGTTATCTATATTTGCATTCCAAAAATTGGGGACATGATTTCTTCAGTAAGATACTGGTTTTTAGTGGCTCTTGTTATTGTCGTCTACATAGCCGGTATGTTTGTCACCCTTTTCGAAAACGACTCTGCCCAGTTCGCTGTCATGGCTATGCGAATGGTTCAGGAAAATGATTTCATCAACCTTATTAAAGGTACCCAAGAGTATTTGGATAAGCCTCATATGCATTATTGGCTGGCAGCTCTTTCATTCAAGATTTTTGGTATTCATGATTGGGCTTATCGGATTCCAGCTATTTTAATAACCCTATTGGGGGCATACAGTTGTTATGGCTTGGGAAAATTGTTTTATAACAATGATATCGGGAAATTTTCTGCCCTAATCTTTATGACCGCCCAGACCATTGTACTTTCCAATATTGATGTTAGGACCGATGCGGTATTAACCGGATTCACCATCTTTTCCATCTGGCAATTGATACGTTATGTTGAAAAAGGAAGTCTATGGGCCTTACTTTTGGGGGCTTTTGGAGCAGGAATGGCCTTTTCAACCAAAGGTCAGATTGCTCTGGTGGTCATAGGTGTATCGTTGCTTTGCCATTTGATATATACTCGAAAATGGAAAAGCCTACTAAGTTGGAAATTAATTCCAGCTCTTTTGGTTTTTGGAATGACGATTTCACCCATGCTGTATGCTTATTATCATCAGTTCGATTTGCATCCAGAAAAAATTATCAGGGGAAAGTCCAATAGAAGCGGTATTTTTTTCATTTTCTGGGAACAGAGTTTTGAAAGATTGAGCGGTCAGGGACATGGAAAGAACAGTAGTGATTTCTTCTTCTTTTTTCACACCTTCCTTTGGGTTTTTCTTCCTTGGACAGTTCTAGCTTTGATTGCCTATTGGTGCAGGGTAAAGACATTTATAAAAATGCGATTTAAATATTTGCCCCAGTATGAGTTTGTGACTGTGGGGGGCATTACCATTTTGTTCTTTGTTATCAGCTTTGCCCAATTCAAGCTGCCGCATTATATGAATATTTTGATACCTCTATATTCGATTTTATCGGCTTCGTATCTACATAGTCTTTACAAGTTTTCCAAGAAGATTTCCATTAAGGTGATTTTGGGAATACAGTACTTTGTACTAAGCTTGGTTTTCATATTTGCCCTTTTGGTGTGCTTTCACTTCTTCAAGTTCGATAAGATTTACAATTATGTCATCTTGATAGTCCTCTTGGCAGTTATTACGTACTTCTGTCTAAAACGAGAAGCCTATTATATGCGGATTATTACCCTTTCGGTGTATAGTTCGTTACTGCTGAATGGGGTTATGAACACGCACTTTTATCCTGAACTGTTACAATATCAAGGGGGGTCCACAATGGCCAAAAGAATTGAGACTCAGGATATACCAGTGGATAGGGTCTATAAGATTTCTGATAGATTTACTTGGGCACTTGATTTTTATAATAAAAAGCCGGTTCAAATCGTATCCATTGATGAACTAAAGACCATGCATGAGGTTTGGGTCTATGCTAACGATAAAGAACTGGAGCTTTTGGAGAACAAAGGGTTTCATTGGCACGAGAAAATTTCGGTTGACCAATTTAGAATCACACGATTACAACTCAAATTTTTAAACCCTCACACACGACCAAAGGTCTTAAATCAAATGCATCTGGTTTATCTGGATTAGTGATTTACCACTTCAAGTTTTGGTTTTTTGAAATGGTACAGAATACCCGCAAACGAAATTAGGGCAGTCATCAGAAAGAAAACAAAGCTCACCCCAACGGAAATTTCTTCATTCAATCCTAGCCATGTGGCACCATATAAAAAGGTAATCTCCCTACTACCAATCCCACCGATGGTCAAAGGAATCACGGAAACAATCGATGAAATAAGAAAAACCAAGAGATACTCGGTTTGTTGAAGCTCTACATTAAAGGATTCCAAAATAAAAAACACACAGATTAGCTGCGAAAACTGAACTATCGCAGAATATCCTAACGATTTCCAAAAAATGGGTAGCGCATATTCAAAAAAACGTTGGTTCATCCACCAGAAAACCAAAACGCTAAGGGGAATTGCTACATAAAAAAAGATATTAAATTGACGAAACAACTCGTGGTTCAAAACAATTGCTAGAACACAGATATATATGAAAATCAAAAGCATCCCGCTTAAGCGGTCGAGTAGTAGGACCGATACCACCCGTTTTGTGCCAGACTTGAACTCTTTTTGAATTACATACCCTTTATAGGCATCGCCACCAATCCCTCCGGGTAAGAAGAGATTGTAAAACATGCCCAAGAAGTAGAGTTTAAGATTGCTCTTTTGGGTGATTTTCACTCCGATTTGGTGGAAATATAGATTAAGACGAAAAGCTGCAATTATTTTTGAAACCAAAACAAGGAAAGTTCCAACAACCAGATAAAATGGATTCCCGGTCTTCAGGGTTTCCAGTACATCCTTAAAATTGATTTTGGTAAAAATAAAGTAGATAAGTACCCCGCTGATTACAATCTTTAAAAGGGTAAGCAATCTTTTACGCAGCTTCTCTGGCACCAATGCTGATTTTTTTGACCCGATAGGGCCTCTTTTGTTGTGATTCGTAATACGTTCTAATCAGCAGTTCCATTACAATACCAATGGTGAATAGCTGAATTCCACCTAAAATGAACATCATTCCAAAAATTAGTAAAGGTCTGTTTCCTATATCTTCTCCAAAACCTAACTTAACAATTAGAAGATAGATATTGATGAAAACCCCAAGAATAATAAGTAATACGCCAAAAATGCCGAACAGGTGAATGGGACGCTGGAAGTATTTGCGTATAAAAAGCAAAAGCATCATATCGGCCACTACTTTAAAGACCCTTTCCAAACCATACTTGGAAACCCCTGCGTGTCTCGCATGATGTTTTACCGGAACTTGTTTGATTTGCCCCCCCTCCAAATGGGCCAAAAGGGTAATGAACCGGTGCATTTCGCCATACAAATTCAATCCCTTGGCAATATCTTTGGTAAATACCTTAAGGGCGCAACCATTATCCTTAATATCCAATTTGGTGACTCTACGCACCATAAAATTGGCAATCTTGGAAGGTATTTTCTTGACCAAGGAGTCTTTCCTTTTTTGTCGGATACCCGTAACCACATCGTACTCATCTGTTACTGCATAGTTGAGCATTGAAGGAATATCCGACGGGTCATTTTGCAAATCCCCATCCATGGTGATAATATATTCTCCCTTGGCATAGTCAATACCTGCGGCAAGCGCTAGACTTTGGCCATAATTTTTCTTGAGTTCTATGAGATGAACTTGCCCATCATTCATTTCCTTGACAACTTTTCTAGTATTATCAGTCGAAAAGTCATCTACATAGACAATCTCATAAGTATACCCCTGCAAGCTTTCATGTATTTTTTCAGTGAGAAGGGCCACATTATCCTGCTCGTTGTATAAAGGGACCACAATGGAAAGAAGGGAGTCAGTAACCGTGTTCATTTGCCTGGTCTAATTGTGGCAAATGTAGTGCTTTTATTTAAGTTGATTGTTGATGATTTTGAGCACCTCCCGGGCTGCTTTGAAGGGAGAAACCGTGTTTTTCTCCACGGCTTCCAACATGCCTTTTCTAGCTTTTTTGTAAGCTTCGTTTTGTTGCAAGATTTGGGTTAATTGTTGATTCAATGACTGCAAAAACCAATTTTTGTTTTGGAGGTTTCGATTGCGCTGAAAATGTCCATTTTCCTTGGTAATCTCCAAATACGCTTCGATGGTATTCCAAATTTCAAGTATCCCTAGGTTTTCTGTAGCCGAACAAGCCATTACTTTGGGCGTCCAATCGTTTTCTTTTGGCGGATATAAATGGAGGGCTCTTGAGAACTCGGTTTGGGCTAATTTGGCACGTTCCTTATTTTTTCCGTCCGCTTTATTGATGGCAATGGCATCTGCCATTTCCATGATACCCCTTTTGATACCTTGCAACTCATCCCCAGCTCCAGATAGCTTCAGTAAAAGGAAAAAATCAACCATACTGTGCACAACGGTTTCACTTTGACCCACTCCAACAGTTTCAACCAGAATGACGTCATAGCCTGCCGCTTCACAAAGAATAATGGTCTCTCGGGTTTTTTGGGCAACGCCTCCTAAAGATTCCCCAGCTGGCGAAGGTCGTATAAAGGCTTTGGAATCTTTTGAAAGCTCTTCCATTCGGGTTTTATCTCCCAAAATGCTTCCTTTGGACAATGAACTTGATGGGTCCACAGCCAAAACAGCCACTTTTTTTCCCAGACTGGTCAAGGTTTTTCCAAATACCTCTATGAACGTACTTTTTCCTACGCCTGGCACTCCTGTAATCCCAATGCGGACACTATTTGAAGCATGAGGAAGGCACTTTTCAATAATTTCATCGGCTAGGGCAAGATGTTCCAATTTTGAGCTCTCTAACAGGGTTATCGCTTTTCCCAGCGCTGCTTTATCCGCCTTCAAAATTCCCTTGACCAGATTTTGTGGGTCCACAGCTTCCTTTCTCAATGCACGAATCTTAGATGCGGTATGTGTTGGAATGTTCTTGTTTGTATCCAAAGGAGTTCGATAATGTAGTTACTAAGGTAAAAAGTTTTGTGTAGAGCTGATAGTGTTAAAATTCAATTAAAAAATAGGCATTTTGCCACGCCTTCTTTTTTTTATCGTCCTTAACTTGAACAACACCAAAAACCAACATCGAAACTGACCATGTTTCAAATTGAACTGGTAGAACAATGTAAGGCCAACAATAGAAAGGCCCAAATGCAACTGTACAAGCAGTACTGTGATGGTATGTTTTGTGTAGCCATGCGTTTTCTGAAAAATTCAGATGACGCGGAAGACGTGCTACAGGAATCTTTCATCAAGGCGTTTCAGCGGATAGACCAGTTTAAGGGAGAAGTGACTTTCGGCGCTTGGTTGAAAAAAATAGTTGTGCATGGAAGTATTGATTTCTTGAAATCCAAAAAGCAACAGATGGTGGAGTTGCATGAGGGATATCTTCACATTTCGGATGATGGGGATTGGAATGTTGAAAGTGAAGTGGATATAGATGACGTGAAAAAAGCGATAGAACTGCTAAGTGAAAAATACAGATATGTAGTACAGCTGTTTTTGATGGAAGGATATGATCATAGTGAAATCTCTGAAATACTCAATATTTCGGAAACAGCTTCTAGAACTCGTTTGTTACGAGGAAAAGCGCAACTAAAGGAAATGCTAAAAGATATGGCGTATGGCACAGGATCTTAGAAAATTATTTGAAAAGGAACGCAACGAAAGGAAATTTCCCATGAAATCGGGTCATGAAGCTCGTTTTATGGACAAATTAGAAAGGGAATTACCTACAGCGAAGAAAAGGAATCATCCGTTCTGGTTTTCTGTGGCGGCCTCAGTTGTAGTACTACTTGGTTTTGGCATCTACTTTCTTTCGCAAACCGGAAGAATTCAAGATGACCCTAACACTAATGTGGTAGATGTGAATACGGAGCAGGAAAATGTAATTCCTATATCTCTGGGTGACCTTTCACCTGATTTGAAGAAGGTTGAGGATTATTATGTGGCCAATATCAACTTGCAGCTTTCTGAATTGGAGTTTAATGATGACAATAAGGCCTTGGTTGATGGTTACATGGAACAATTGGCTGAGTTGGATAGGGAATACAATCGATTGAATGCGGAACTCAATGAATTGGGCCCCAACGATGATACCATTAATGCTCTTATAAATAATTTACAATTACGCCTGCAGCTACTGCAAAAACTAAAAACTAAGTTGAATCAATTAAAATCATCAAAAAATGAACAGGAATCGTCTTATAGTATTTAGCCTATGTGCTTTTTTGGTACACGGACTGTACCTTCATGGGCAAGATACCCGATCAAAAACCTATAAAGAAACCTTTACGGTCAATCCGGATGCCGTGTTGGACATCAACACCAGTCATGCAGATATTGAATTTGAAACGTGGAACAAGAATCAAGTTGAAATAACTGCGGTGGTTGAATTGGAAGGGGCCACAAAAGAAGAAGCGGACGAATACTTCAAAAAAGATATTGTACAAATCCTAGGCAATAGTAAAGAAATTGAAGTTACCACCAAAGGAAGAAGCTGGAGTGTCATTTCTGGAGATAGGGACTGGGATTTCGATTACAATTTCAATGTAGAAGTATTACCTGATGTTTCTTTTGTTGAACCTTTATTTGAGAGTCTCCGAATACCCGATTTACCGAAAGTTTTGGTAATTCCTGAGCTACCGCCAATGCCACCAATTCCCCAAATTAATTTTGACTATGATGCCTACCGGGAAAAGGGGGATAAATACCTTGAAGAATGGAAAAAAGATTTTGATAAGAATTTTGATGAAGAATATAAGGACCGGTATCGGGAATGGAGTGAAAAAGTGAAGGAATTGGCGGAGGAGCGCGAGGAGCAGAGAGCCCAACTACGAGAGCAGCGGGATGCGTTAAGAGAGCAAGCGCGAACTATTCGTGATGAAGCCAGGGCAAAGCGTGATGAACTACGGAAGGAACGAAACAGAGAAAGGGATAAAATACGGTCTGAAGTGATTAGATTGCGAAACAGCGATGACTCGAATATATTTTATCTTTCTACCAATGGGAAGAGCAAAAAGTATAAGGTCAAAAAGAGCATCAAAATCAAAATGCCTAAATCGGTTAAATTGAAGATGAATGTAAGGCATGGTGAAGTAAAATTGGCCGCAAATACCAAAAACCTAAAAGCAAGCTTGTCGTACGCAAGCTTGCTTGCTTCCACAATTGACGGGGACCGAACAGATATTCAGGTTTCATATTCTCCAGTTGTAGTGCAAAAATGGAATTACGGTCAACTTAGGACCAATTATTCAGATAATGTGGATTTAAAGGAGGTAAAGGAGCTCTCGTTAAACTCGGTTTCTTCCAAAGTAATTATAGGCCATGTGGTGGATAAGGCCCTAGTGAAAAGCAATCTGGGAAAATTGTATGTGAATTCCGTCGCTGACGACTTTAATAATATCGATATTTCGGTGGACAATGGGGAGGTGGATTTTAAAATGCCTTCTGTTCCGTTTAGTATTTACGTCAACGAAACTACTTCTGATATCAAGTATCCAAAAGTATTGGAAATTGGCAAATCGAAAAATTACAATACCAACATATATAAAGGATATTACATTCAGGATAATCGAAATAAATCTATTAATATCAATTCCAAATACAGTGAGGTTGTTTTGAAACAATAACCTGATTAGACTCTATTGTCCCGAAACAACCTCTATTTTCTTCAGTTACCTACTTTCTTTAAACCTCTTCTAGCTTACCCATTTAATCCCATTTAAAAAACGGTAATTACGCCTTAGTGGGCATCCTCCTTTAAATACGATTGAAAGTTTTCCTTAAATCGGTTCAGCCGAGGAACCGAAACATTTCTAATATAAGAGTTATACGGATTTCTGCGTTCAAAATCTTGATGATACTCCTCAGCTTTATAAAAAGTTTCAAACGGTGCAATTTGAGTTACAATGGGACTGTTATATACTTTTTCAGACTCTAAAAGTGCTATGTAATCTTGAATGATTTTTTGTTCTTCGGGATTCTTATAAAAAGCAATTGAACGATAATGTGCTCCTCGGTCCGGCCCTTGCCGATTTAAAGAAGTAGGGTCATGAGAACCAAAGAAAACCTGTACCAATTGCGTAAAATTGATTACCTCAGGGTCATAAAAAATCTCTACAGCTTCCGCATGTCCAGTTCTTCCATAGGCAACTTCTTCATAGGTAGGATTTTTTTCCTTTCCACCTGAGTAACCGGAATAAACCTCCTTTACACCTTTCACACTTTCGAAAATGGCTTCAACACACCAAAAACAACCGCTTGCAAAATAAGCTGTCTCATATTTTTGCAAATCTTCTGCGGTAAGCATCACTTTAGCAGGTTCCGAAGAGATTTCTTGGGCTACTGTTTTCGTTGTTTTTGTGCTTTTGGGCTGACAATTGGCGGATATCAATAAAATGATGGCCAAAAAGGGAATTCTTAATATCTTCATTATGGTTTTTAAACTTAGTAGTTCCAAGATACTAACTATTACTACAGACTTTGTTAAAAAATGTTAATCTAAACCATATCCAATGCTTTCTGATTTTTTAAGGGAACATAGTTCAGAACCAATTGCTGTCTTGGATACTGCGATTTCTTTATCGGATTACGTAACTCTGGATTTATCAATACAAAACAGGCAACTTGATGGCTATGTTATGACTTCACCAGAAGGTTGTCAAAGCTACATTGATACCGTATTGGTCAAAGAAGGAAAAAAAGTTGCTTTTGGAGGTTATTTAGAGCAAAGGGGCATATACGACTCTTTTGGTCGTTTTGGGAAGGGAGAACAGCGCAATATTCATTTGGGAATGGATTTTTGGCATGCAGCAGGCACCAAAGTGCATGTGCCGATTGACGGAGTAGTACATAGTTTTAGGAACAATAGCGATGTTGGCAACTATGGTCCTACTATTATCTTGGAACATTATTTTCAATCAATTTCCTTTTATACACTTTATGGGCATCTGTCCCTAGAATCATTGGAAGGTTTGGAAAAAGGAAAGGTTTTTAAACGCGGAGATACACTCGCTTCATTGGGGGCTCCGGACATCAATGTAAACTATGCGCCTCATTTGCACTTTCAAATTATTGAAGATATCGAAGGAAATGAAGGCGATTATCCTGGAGTCTGTTCCCAAAAAGAACTCCATTTCTTTCAAAAAAACTGCCCAAACCCCAATCTTTTATTAAAGCTGAAAAGTTAAAAGATCGATGAAATGCACATGCCTTCGGTAGGGTGTTTCGTACGTCAAAAACGTTCATCGAGGATAAAATACACTTCAACTTAAAAACATTCCAACACCGAGAAAAATAGGAAGTTAAGCGAGATAAATCCGTGCTAGGCTTGCTCTGAGGGTAATTTTACCATGTAACAATAACCCAAGTCATGAAAGCAATCTTAACCACAATCGCAGTAATCTTCTTTGGAACTTTAACTATGGCACAGAGTGTTTCCAAGGAAACTAAAGTAGAGACCGTGACTTTTTCGGTTACTTTGGATATCGAGATTGATGCTGATTCCAAAAAAGAAACTGAAGTTACTAGATTGTACAGATATAAGAATTCAAGAATCAAAAAAGCGTTGTCTTTTAGAACTAAAAGAAACAAAGCTAAGTTGGCTTAATTTGTTACCCTCAAACCAAACATATGCTTTCTATTTCATTCCTGGCTGTTTTATTGTGTAGTTTAATTTTCGTTTTTCTTCGGCTACCATCGCTTTTACGTCGCGTAAAAGTGCCTTCGAATCGAAAATAACTCCATCCTTAATGGTGTATTTGACGCCACCAACCCGCACCACTTCATTATCATCAGTTAGCCTTATGGCTCCAGTACCATAAAGTACCTTTAAGTTTTTGAGTGGATTTTCCTCTACAATGGCGAAGTCAGCCATTTTTCCTATTTCAACTGACCCAATTTTATCAGCCGCTCCTAATGCTTCTGCTCCATTAAGTGTCGCCGAACGGATAACTTCCATAGGATGAAAGCCGGCCTCACGTAACAATTCCATTTCTCGTATATAGGCAAAACCATAAAGTTGAAAAATAAAACCAGAATCTGAACCAGTGGTTACCCTACCTCCCCGGTTTTTGTACTCATTGATAAAGGTCATCCACAATTTGTAGTTATCCCGCCAGGCAACTTCTTGTTCAGTGCCCCAATCATGCCAATAGGAACCATGGCTTATTTTACTAGGTTGGAAAAAAGCCCAAACCGTGGGAAGGGCGTATTCCTCATGCCATTCCGCTCTTCGAGCTCTATGCAAATCCCTACTGGCTTCATAGATGTTGAATGTGGGGTCAATGGTAAAATCCAGGCCAATTAATTCATCCATCACCGTATTCCAATGTTCAGAATAGGGTTTTGCTGCTTGTTTCCAAAGTTTTCCAGCCTCCTCAAAACGATCTTGTTCATTTTGATAGTTGTAGTCCAAAGGATAATTCTGAACCGTTCTATCCACAAAAAGGGCTTCAGGAAGTCCATACCAGTGTTCCATTGTGGTTAATCCTGCTCTAGCTGAATTCAGGGCATTCCATCTAGCGACATCTACCTGTGCATGGTGACAAGCAGAGCGTAAGCCCAACTTCTTGTTTTCATCTAAGGCAGCGGCCATAATTTCTGGTGGAGCTCCAAAAAACTTGATGCCATCGGCACCTCTTTCTGCATTTGCACGAACCCATTTTCTGGCTTGTTCTGGGGTACTAATGGGAATGTCATTCAAGGGATTGAAACCTTCTGTGGTTTGACCAAATCCCGTATATGCGAAGATTCTAGGCGCTATAATCTCATTCTTTTCACTTTTTCGCTTTAAATCCAAGGTCCAATCAATACCTCTACCACTGGGTTCTCGAATGGTTGTAATCCCGTGTGCCATCCATAATTTGAAGACATAATCATAATCCGCACCCTGGGCTACTCCACCAATGTGCCCATGCATATCCACAAAGCCGGGTAAAAGATACATTCCACTGCAATCAAGTTCCTTGCCACCTGGTTTCAATTGGGGACGTTTGCTTTCATCAATGGCAACACCAGGGTATCCCACAATTTTAATGTCGACTATCTTGTTTTTTTCGACTACAATATCTACCGGACCACGGGGTGGTGACCCATTTCCATTGATTAAGGTAACTCCACGGATAATAAGTTGTGAAAAAGGACCTTCTCGCAATTCATTCTGACTATATGAAGCACAAAAAGAGAAGGCTAGAAAGAGAGTGAATAGTTTTTTCATAAGTTGGATTATTCTGGAATTCTAATTTTATCCCCGAGGAATATAGCATTCAAAAACAAACGATTGGTACCATACCATGAACCTCTAAAGTTTGGATTGTCAGCAAAAAGCACAGCTCTACCAGAACCCACTTTACTTACTATTAGGGATGCCGAAGGTTTTAAATTTTCTTCCAGATTTTTTTTGGTAATAAAACCATCAATGTGAGGGTCCGCCGCATATTTGGCCACAGTGGCATATTCATTTTTACTTGGAACTAACCAGACTGTGTTGTTTTTATATACTGGAATAGCAGTGTCACGATAGCCAAAGGCCAACGGGTGTGTCACATCTAAATCCACTTTGAAAATAGCACCACCCACTCTTTCCTTGCCTAGGTTCTCTGGAGCATCAACGTAAGGTTTACGCTCGACGATTGCCGTAGTATCCTTTTCAGCATCGGTTAGTTTTTCTTTGACTAATTTCTTCTCTATAGCCCATTTGGTGGCACTTCCAATGGTGATTAGCGTATTTCCTTTGTTGGCCCAGTTTTTGATTTTTTCCAAAGTTTTTTTGGAGAACTTATAATTCCCGGATACCATGACCAGGGTGTTATACTTGTCCAAATTGGCCCGGTCAAAGTTGCGCATTGGTATTTTGGTGATAGGCATGTGTACTCGGGTATCCAATAAATGCCATACTTCACCAGCTTCATAGGAGCGAACCCCATCTCCAATAATCATGGCGGCCTTAGGCTTGGTAACAGGTTGGACATAGCGACTGCCTAAATCAATACCCTGTATGCTGTATCCTGAATTTACCGCATAAATAGGAACACTATAACTGTCCTGCGCTTCCTTAATAATATTGAACACCTCATCGGAATCCTTTTTCTGAAGACTCACAGGGACCACAAGCGCGCCGTAGTTGAATTTTTTATCTCCCGCTGTGGTTTTTGCCGTAAACGGCTTGAACGATGATGAAACCACCAACCCTTTTTCTTGCATATGATTTAAGGCCGCAACAGCATTGTAATCATCATAATCAACCACGTATGCATACTCTGTCTTTTGAATTGCCATAGGGTTTACCAGACCTTCCAAATCCGTCAATTTTTCCCCAAGGTTTGAGGATGAAGTCGATTTGTAATTAATGTTATAAAAATTAGCCAGAGACCAAGCTGAGGCATCGTAATAAACACTGTCCCTAAATTTTTCATAGGTCTCGAATACACTTTGTACCATTCGATATTGCGGCTGCCTAGTGGGGATGGTGTACGTATCACCACTTTTATATACCTCAATTTTATGTAGTAGAAGTTTGTCCAAAAATGCCTTGGTCCGGTTATCATCAAACTTATTTTCAAAGGCGTACGCCCTGATTTTACTTCTCGAGGCATTGGTCAGGGCACTTTTAAAGAAGTCTTGCTGATATTTTCTGAGTGTACCTTTGTTTTCAACTGCAGCCTTTATGGTGGCAATACTGGATACATATTGATTTCTAATAGTAAAAGGAAATGTTATTTCTCCAAACGCAGTAGTTTGTTTGTGCCCCCGGGAACTGGCTTGTTCAAACAATAATGCCAAACCTCCTTGAAGGTCAGGGTAGGAGGAGCCGTATCCAGGATAGGTGCCGTCAAATACTTCCTTAGTAAAATAAAATGAACCAATGCTATCAAGGGCTTTAGCAAAGTAATCCCCAAAGAGATTGTTTAAGTCCTCATAGTTTTCTTTGGGCATAATAGGGTCTAAAGATCCATTAGCTTTCATGGGTTCGAAGAAATAAGTGCTTTGGGTTCCCATTTCATGAAAATCGGTCACCACATTGGGATACCATTGATGATACCACTTTAATTTTCCACGACTTTCAGGATGAATCGCCAAATACCAATCGCGGTTTAGATCAAACCAATAGTGGTTCGTACGTCCCCGTGGCCAATATTCGTTATGTTCGGCGTCTTGGGGGTCAGCCACCAAAGGATTACCTTGATACATATTAGCCCATTGCGTATGGCGATCCCTACCGTCAGGATTAATGGTTGGGTCAATAAAGATGACTCCGTTGTTCAAATAATTTAGAATTTCTGGATTATTGGATGCTACCAAGGTGTAGGCCATTAATATAGCCGCTTCCCCACCGGACGGTTCATTTCCGTGTACATTATATCCTAGATTTATGAAAACAGGCAGGTTATCATAATCTGTTGCCGTTTTGTTTGGATCTGTATATTCTAAATGTTGCTCTTTTAGAGCATCGAGATTGTTTAAATTTTCTGGTGAGGTAACGGTTAGTATTACCAGTTTTCGTCCTTCATAGGTTTTGCCATACTCAAGATAGGATGCCCGCTCAGAATTTTGAGCCAAATAATCCATATAAGCCACAATTAAATCATGTCTTGTATGCCTTTCCCCAATCCCATGTCCCAAAAACTCTTCTGGGGATTGGATTTTGGAATCAAAGGGTTGAAATTTTTTGAAAAAATAGTCTTGTGCGGAAACGGAAATACTAAAAATGCATAGCATTCCCAAAAGTAATTTTCTAAGCATTCGTGCAGGATTGGTTAATCCTTTAAAGATAGGAAAAGCTATTTATTCAATAGCATTGAAATCTTCCACAATTTCCTCAAAAACCATACGATAATGGGTTCCTTTGCGGTCGGACTCCCGAGTAATAGAACCCCTAAGCTGACGAGCCAAGTTATAGATTAGTTTAAGCCCAAGCGATTTTGCAGTTTTCGGATTAACATCATCTGCATATCCTACCCCATTGTCCCCAATGTGCATGATATATCTATGATCCTTCAGTTTTTGCAATGAGATGGATATTTCACCGGGTTTGTCTTCTGGAATACCATATTTCAGGGCATTGGTAATGGTTTCGTTTATAATCAACCCCAAAGGAATTACCGTATCAATACTTAGCTTGTTGTCATCAATATCCAAATTCAGCTTAATGTTATTGGAATTGCCTTTAACTGAGCGCACCAAATACTCGCAAAGTTCTTGTACATAAGGTTTCAGTTCGATTTTGGACAGGTAGTCATCCCTTTTGTAGAGCATTTCGTGAACCATGGCCATCGAAACCACTCTATTTTGACTACTCTTGATAATCGTACTTATCTTATCATCTTCAATGGTTCGCGACTGAAGACTCAATAAACTGGAAACGGTCTGTAAATTATTCTTCACCCGATGGTGGACCTCTTTTAAAAGGGTTTCCTTTTCCTTAATTCGTTCCTGAATTTCGTTACGAGAGGTATAAAGTCTGGTGTGGGCTTTGAGCAGATTCTTTCCAAAAACCCCTCCCAAAAGATACACCGCAAAAACAGTACTCAGAAAAGCAAACCAACTCCTGGATTCCTCTGGAACGGTATTCTCTGAGATTCGGAAATCGCCCAAGTCGTATAAGAACAACATGCCAACCACCACCAAATTAAAGACCAGATATACCTGTCCATAGACCATGGTGGTCACATAGGCTGCAAACACTACTATGGCTAGAATGAAAATGAATGGACTTCGGATACCCCCACTGAATAGGGTTACAATTATGGCCCCTGCCATGGACAAAATGGAAGTGAAATTATACGCGAGGGTTAAATTCCGATGTTTTAAGTACAGAAATGTATTGGTAAGGTTTAGAAAAGCGTAGATAAAAAAAGCATAAGGAATAACCCCTTGTATATTCAAAAAATAAATACAGGCAAGGCCAAAAATTATTGCAAAAATGGAAGAACTATAGTTAACCTTTAGCACCAAATCAATCTTGTCTTGTAAGAGTTGTTTATCCTTATTAGGAACCTTCATATGCTGCGATTAGGTCTTCACCTGGAACTATAAAAAAGAGGTTGTGGCTATAGCTTTAGGTTATTTCTATGGGGTAACGATGTTGTAAATCTAACTATGTTTTTGTTATAAACAAAAAACGACAGCCATTCTTGGCCGTCGTTTTTCTACATACTTTTTAACCGCTAGTCTTCGATGAGTACCCATTCTCCCCTATCTATCAAAGGCTCAGCTTGTTTGTATTTTACGGTCTTGCTTTCACCTGACATTACATTTTTGATGGTAACTCGTTCATTGCGCCCAATCTTTGGTTTTTCACGAACGATGGTCTCCGTTATTTGAGGTCTCCTGCCTTGTGCTTGGCCTGCCGCACGGTTCTGGGCTGCCAATTCATCGCTATTTGGAATTTCTTCTTTGGTAGTCTGAAGCTTTTCTTTGGGTCTGCGAACGCTTCTTGCTTCCTGTATTTGATTGGTGTTTTCCGAAGGAAGTTCTCCTTTGTAAAGGAAAGAAATCACTTCCTTGTTCACCTTGTCAATCATCTCCTTAAAAAGTTCGAAAGCTTCAAACTTATAAATCAAGAGAGGGTCTTTCTGTTCGTGAACAGCCAGCTGGACGGATTGCTTCAGCTCATCCATTTTGCGTAAGTGTGTCTTCCAAGAATCATCAATTATAGCCAGGGTGATGTTCTTTTCGAAGTCAGTGACCAACTGTTTCCCTTCACTTTGATAGGCACTTTCCAAATTGGTAACGACATTAAGGGTTTTGATGCCATCCGTAAAGGGCACCACAATTCGCTCAAATTTATTGGATTGGTCCTCATAGACCCTTTTGATTACTTGAAAAGCCACCCCTGCACTGCGTTCCATCTTTTCTTGATAGAAATTGTATGCAGCTTGGTACACTTGATTGGCTATCTCTTGAAAGTTCAATTTTCTGAATTCCTCTTCTGAAATGGGAGAGGTAATGGAGAAATACTTGATAAGTTCGAACTCAAAGTTTTTATAGTCTTCAGCTAGTTTATTGGTCTCCGCTATAACTTCTGAAGTGTCATAGATCATGTTGGCAATGTCCACTTTCAATCGTTCCCCTTGCAGAGCATGCCTTCTCCTTTTGTAGACCACTTCGCGTTGGGCGTTCATAACATCATCGTATTCCAAAAGACGTTTACGGATACCAAAGTTGTTTTCTTCCACCTTTTTCTGGGCCCGTTCAATGGACTTTGTCATCATGGAATGCTGAATGACCTCACCTTCTTCCAATCCCATACGGTCCATCATTTTGGCCACTCTATCCGAACCAAATAAACGCATCAAATTGTCTTCGAGCGAGACATAGAACTGTGAACTACCGACGTCACCTTGTCGACCTGAACGTCCACGAAGCTGCCGGTCCACCCGTCTTGAATCGTGTCTTTCCGTACCCACAATGGCCAATCCACCTGCCTCTTTTACTTCATCAATTAGTTTAATATCGGTTCCCCTACCAGCCATGTTGGTTGCTATAGTTACCACACCGGGTTTCCCCGCTTCGGCAACAATATCAGCTTCTTTCTTGTGCAATTTAGCGTTCAGTACATTATGGGGTACCTTGCGTACACTTAGTAATTTGGATAGCAATTCAGAAATCTCAACCGAGGTAGTACCAATTAGAACGGGTCTGCCAGAATTGGAAAGTTCAGTAACCTCTTCTATAATGGCATTGTATTTTTCTCTTTTGGTCTTATAGATTAAATCATTTCGGTCGTCACGGGCAATAGGTCTATTGGTAGGAATTTCCATCACATCCAACTTATAGATTTCCCAAAATTCACCTGCTTCCGTAACCGCAGTACCCGTCATACCTGCCAATTTTTTGTACATCCGGAAATAGTTCTGGAGCGTTACCGTAGCAAAGGTTTGGGTCATCGCCTCAATCTTCACATTCTCTTTGGCTTCAATAGCTTGGTGCAAACCGTCGGAATAGCGTCTACCATCCATGATACGACCGGTCTGTTCGTCCACAATCATGACCTTATTATCCATGACCACATATTCCACATCCTTCTCAAAAAGTGCATAAGCCTTTAAAAGTTGGGTCATGGTGTGGATACGTTCACTTTTAACAGCGAAATCCTTGAAAAGTTCTTCCTTGAGTTCAGCTTCTTTTTCAATTTCCAGGTTTTGCTCTTCTATCTTGGCAATTTCACCTCCAATATCTGGCATTACGAAGAAATCTTTGTTTTCTTCTCCAGAGAGGTAATCGACTCCTTTGTCAGTTAACTCAATCTGATTGTTCTTTTCATCAATGGTGAACAACAAATCGGCATCTACCTTGGGCATTTCCCGATTATTGTCTTGCATGTAGAAGTTCTCCGTTTTTTGAAGCAATTGTTTCACACCCTCTTCACTCAAAAACTTGATGAGTGCTTTGTTCTTGGGTAATCCACGAAACACGCGAAGCAACAGAAATCCACCTTCTTTGGTGTCTCCTTCCTTGATAAGCTTTTTGGCTTCGGCAAGAACACCGGTAAGATGTTGACGTTGTTTTTGAACAATATCAGATACCTTGGGCTTTAATTCATTGAATTCATGGCGGTCCCCTTCTGGTACGGGTCCAGAAATAATCAATGGGGTACGTGCATCATCAATCAATACGGAATCTACCTCATCCACAATAGCATAATGATGAGGTCTTTGTACCAAGTCGTTTGGTGAATGGGCCATGTTATCCCGCAGGTAATCAAAACCGAATTCGTTGTTGGTTCCATATGTAATATCGGCATTATAAGCAGCCCTTCTTCCATCTGAGTTGGGTTGGTGCTTATCGATACAATCCACAGAAAGGCCATGGAACTCAAAAATAGGAGCCATCCATGTGCTGTCCCTCTTAGCCAAATAGTCATTTACCGTAACGAGGTGGGAACCTTTTCCAGCTAATGCATTCAAATAGAGTGGGAGGGTAGCTACCAATGTTTTTCCTTCCCCTGTCTGCATTTCTGCAATTTTCCCTTGATGCAATGAGATACCCCCAATCAATTGTACATCATAATGAATCATATCCCAGGTAACCTCTTTTCCGGCAGCGTCCCAAGAGTTTTTCCAGATGGCATTATCTCCTTGCAAAGTGACATAATCTTTGGAACCTGAAAGCGACCGGTCAAACTCAGTTGCCGTTACCTCAAGAGTTTCATTATTTGCAAAACGCTTGGCAGTTTCTTTTACTACTGCAAAAGCTTCTGGTAAAATGTCATTCAATGTTTTTTCAGAAATCGAATAGGCTTCCTCTTCCAGTTTATCTATTTCGGCATAGATTTCTTCATTTCGGTCAATATCAGTTGAACTTTGGACTTCTTCTTTTAGAGCGTCGATTTTATCATCAATATCTTTTCGCTCTTCCTTTATCTTCGATTTGAAGTCCACTGTCTTTTGTCTAAGCTGATCCAAAGACAGGGATTCAAGTTGTTGCTCAAAGGACCTTATTTCTTTTACCAAAGGTTGTAACGCCTTTACATCTTTTTCAGATTTATCTCCAACAAAAACCTTTAGTACGGAATTTATAAAACTCATGAAATGTTTTTCTTTTGGGTCGCAAAAGCTGTTCCATTGTCAAAAGTGGTCAGGATGGCCTTTGCAAGGGTGTCAAAATTACATAAAAAAAAGCCTCAGAAGAGACTTTTTAGTTTTGCTTTATGATAGAGGAATCAATACTCGTCCTCGTTCCAGAGGTAATCTTCTTCCGTGGGATAATCAGGCCAAATTTCCTCTATGGATTCGTATACTTCGCCTCCTTCTTCTTCCATGGATTGCAAATTTTCCACGACTTCCAAGGGGGCACCAGTTCTAATGGCGTAATCTATAAGTTCGTCTTTGGTGGCTGGCCAAGGCGCATCACTTAAATATGAAGCTAATTCTAATGTCCAGTACATAGTAACGGTTTGATTTTAAAATTTTTGCAAAAATAATTTTTAAAGCGAATTTGTCAAGCAAAAACACAATTATTTAAAAATTATTTCTGTCTTGCTAATTCTGTAACGCAAAAAATAGCAATTTATTCGTCCAATTTCTTAGGAATCCATTTGACCTCTTCTGCGTTCAATTGCTTGGACAACTTTCGTGCCAGCACAAAAAGGTAGTCAGAAAGACGATTTATGTAGGCAATTACATTCTCAGGAACCGGTTCTTTTTCATGCAAATAGGATATCATTCGCTCTGCCCGTCTGCAGGTTGTACGCGCAACATGACAGTATGACACAGTCGGATGTCCTCCTGGAAGAATAAAATGCGTCATCGGAGGAAGTTCCTCGTTCATGGTGTCAATTTCTTGTTCCAAAAAACCAATATCCTGTTCTTCAATCCGAGGTATTTTGAGCCGATTGTCCTTTTTCGGTTCTGTGGCCAAAATAGCACCTACGGTAAACAATTTATCTTGAATATGAATTAAACTTTCCTTGGAATGCGTATCTATTTCTTGATCTCGAACCAATCCCAAAACCGAATTGAGTTCATCTACCGAACCGTAACTTTCTATGCGGATATGGTGTTTAGGAACTCGAGTTCCTGTAAAAAGGGAAGTATCGCCTTTATCCCCAGTCTTAGTGTATATCTTCATTAGTTTTCAATTGCCAATTATCAATTTACAATAAGCAAATACCAATTGTTCATTGTGAATTGCACATTGTTTATTGATCGTTGTGCCTACGTTTCCCGTCCATGAATTTTCGAGATTTTCTTCTTTTTCGGCCTCTTTTATTGGTGAAGAACACTACAAAATATACTATGACCAAACCTCCTAAAATGATATAAATGGTATAATCCATAATGCTACTTTCTCAACTAAAAATACCTTTTTATATCCGAATCGTAAAATGTTGTTTTACCTGTTCTTTTCGGATGAAAAGCAATCCACAATGGTAGAAGTCTATGCTTACCGTGACTTTTTTGTTCTTTACAAACTCTTTCCATGAAGAAAGCGCTTCTCTGGAATCATGGATTCCGCGGAAAAGTATCAAACTATCATTATGTAATTGAAAATTGGAGAAGAACATGGTTGGATGTTGATTCAACAGGGATTCAAAGTAAAGGATGTCAACTGGGGTTTGTTGCTCAGAAAAGTTTGGGCTGTTCTGATGTATTTGTTTCTTGAGGTCATCATTGCCCTGTATAACAATCGATTTGGCATTAAAATATGGGATACTTTTTAGCACAACATCGATAGTTTTATTTCTGGATTTTTTGGGTTTTACATACAAGCACTTGGTTAGATAATCAAAAACGAAAGGGGAATGTATTCCATGATGATTGGTTGACTTTAGCAGAAATTTTAGGTATGACTTGAGTCTAAAAAGCATATCTAACCCTCCAAGATTGCCGAAAGCTCAAACCATCGTTCTGTCTTTTCCTCTAAGGTGTCGGTTACTTCACTTAGCTGAATGGAAAGTTCTTTGATTTCTTCTGGAGAAAGCTCAGTATTTGAAAACTCATTTTGCAGCTTTTCCTTCTGTTCTTCCAGTTTTTGAATGTCCTTTTCCAATTGTTTGTGCTCCTTCTGTTCTTGATAGGAGAGTTTTCCAGAATTGTCACTTTGTCGCCATTGAGCCTTTTCTTCCTTCT
Source organism: Flagellimonas sp. (assembly GCF_965601775.1). Taxonomy (GTDB): domain Bacteria; phylum Bacteroidota; class Bacteroidia; order Flavobacteriales; family Flavobacteriaceae; genus Flagellimonas. The sequence goes on along the minus strand of NZ_OZ271837.1, from coordinate 2,527,250 downwards.
CAACGGGTATTTTGTTTTGCCGTTCTTCTACAATGCGACTATTTTCATAAGCTCTGTAATCGGAATAATTTCCAGGGAAATCTTCGATGATACCATCCCCTTTAAACACAAAAAGATGGTCCACAATTTTATCCATAAAATAACGGTCGTGGGATACAATAACCAAGCAACCTGGAAAATCCAACAAGAAACTTTCCAGAACGTTTAAGGTAACAATGTCCAAATCGTTGGTAGGTTCATCCAGAATTAGAAAATTGGGATTTTGAATCAAAACTGTACACAGATAAAGGCGTTTGCGTTCACCTCCGCTTAGTTTTTCTACAAAGTCATACTGTTTTTTACGGTCAAAAAGAAAGCGTTCCAGGAGTTGCTGGGCCGAAATCTGTTTTCCTTTTTTGAGGGGAATATAATCTCCGAATTCCCGTATGACATCGATTACCTTTTGGCCCTCTTTGATGGGAATTCCCTTTTGGGTGTAGTACCCAAACTTGACCGTTTCACCCACAACAATTTTTCCAGCGTTTAGATGCTCTGTTTGTGTAAGCATATTCAAAAAAGTGGATTTTCCTGTTCCATTGGGACCAATAATCCCAATACGCTCTCCTTTGATGAAATTGTAATTGAACTTGGAAAGAATGGTTTTATCCCCAAAGGATTTGGAAATATTGTGGAGCTCCAGAATCTTATTTCCCAAACGTTCCATGTTGAGTTCAAGCTGGACTTCATGGTCCTCCCTTCTTTTCTTGGCTTTCTGTTTGATTTCGTGGAAATCATCAATACGGGATTTGGATTTGGTGGTTCGTGCTTTCGGCTGTCTTCGCATCCAATCCAGCTCTTTTTTGAAGAGTATTTTATTTTTATGCTGCTCGACTGCCTCACGCTCTTGTCTGGCTTCTTTTTCCCTTAGGTAATAGGAATAGTTTCCTTTGTAGCTATAGAGTTGCTTATTGTCAAGTTCTAAAATCTCGTTACAAACCCGCTCTAAAAAGTATCGGTCGTGGGTGACCATAAACAAGGAGAGGTTTTCTTTGGCAAAATACGCCTCCAACCATTCAATCATGTCCAAATCCAAATGGTTGGTGGGCTCATCCAAAATCAATACATCAGGTTTATTAAGAAGCGCGCCGGCAAGTGCCAAACGTTTCTTTTGCCCCCCTGACAGCGTATCCACTTTTACATTTAAATCAGATAAATGTAGCTTGAATAGGACCTGTTTGTATTGTGTCTCAAAGTCCCAGGCATTGCTTTGCTCCATGGCCTCAAAAGCCTTTTGATATTGTTCAGAATCATCAGGATTTTGTAAAGCTTTTTCGTAATTGGAGATAGTTTTTAAAATGGGATTTTCTGAGCTGAGGATGGATTGTTCCACCGTCAGATTCGAATCCAAAGCGGGTTCTTGTTCCAAAAAAGCAATGCGTATTCCCTTTCTTTTGGTGATTTGTCCGGTTTCCGGAGTATCTTTTCCAGAAATGATGTTTAAAATGGAAGTCTTACCACTACCATTTTTAGCCACTAGAGCAATCTTTTGCCCTTTATTTATTCCAAAGGATAGGTTAGAAAACAATACCAATTCTCCATAGGACTTTCCAATATTTTCAACCGTGAGTAAATTCATGGGGTATGGAGGTTTCAGAATTTCAATCGGTAACAGCGGAGTATATACCAATATCGGATTACCATGGCCATAAGCAATGGAATCAAAACGGGCGAAAAGGATTGCACTCTAAATATCCAAAGTAGAATGACCAAACCAATTAAAATCAACGCAACAACAAAATACCGTGGTGTCCAATCGGGTAATTTGGGTTGGAAAATTAGGATGAATGCGACTGCCAGGTTTAAGGGGAAAGCCCAAAATATATTGTAGTTGTAAGGAGTTGAAGTGTGGTCGGTCGCCACCCAAAGAATCAGTAATATCAAACCAATTAATCCAGAAATCAGTAACATAGAAAAATCAAGCCATCGACTTCTGGTTTTGTGTCTTAAGTCCAAATACGTTATAACCCCAACGAAAATGAGGAATAAGGAAAACCAAAAAAGGGGAGAAAGTGGGAAATATCCATTTTGTTCATGTTCCGCATAATCCAAAACTGTTCTTTCCCTCTTAACCAAAGGTTTGTCGCCTATTGTGGTGTTGTTTAATTGGTACATCGTGTAATATGGGGGAAACATATGTTCTCGTACCGTCCCTTTTCGGTCAACCACAGAACCAAATGCTAAATCAATTCCGAAGGCAGACCATGAATTGATGTTTAAATATTGGCGAACCAATTGGCGAAAAGTATACCGTTTTTCTAAATGGGACCCACTGAAGACTATGGCGTCACCATATAGTTCCTCTAGGATATCTCCAGTTATACTAGAGCAATTATTCAGCAGGGGGTCGTATAGATAATCCCGGTTTTCAGGAAGGTAGTTGTTCTCCAAAAAGACAAGAAACTGATTTTTTTGAGGAAGCGTCAAATCCAAAATTTGTTCTTTCACCCATCTTTTTTCCAGTTCGTATTCAAAAAGAAAATTATCAAATGACCTTCTGGACAAAGAATAAATCATTTTTCCTTTGACAAAATTCAAGTAAAAGTTGGGTTGGTCAAAGTCAAAAGTTCCGTAGTTGTAAACCACATCAATACCCAAAATCGGGTCTTGAACCCTGATAGCTGTATGCCCAAATTTGGAATACAACTGGTCGCCAGTAGCACAGGTAAGTACACTCACTTGGGAGTTCTCCGAGAGACTTGGAGCTTGACTGAACCCTAAATTTCCTAAAAGGAAAATTGCAAGTGCAAATACAGTGCGAATGGTCATAGTTGATATTAACTTGGCAAATATCAGAATAAAACCAACACTGCCTAGCGTTTACGAAAAGACAGTTTATTTTTTAAGTTATTTTTACTGAAATCTGACCTTATGAAACGACATATTCCCAATTTCATTACCCTATTAAATCTTTTAAGTGGATGTATTGCGGTAGTTTTTGCGGTTCTCAATAAACTGGAAATCGCTGCCTTTTTTGTGTTTTTGGGTATTTTCTTTGATTTTTTGGATGGTCTGGCAGCGCGTTTGCTCAAAGTACAGAGCGAAATAGGTGTGCAACTGGATTCCTTGGCGGATATGGTGACCAGTGGGGTGGTTCCGGGAATTGTTATGTTTCAATTACTTAACATGGCAGAAACTGGAGGTTGGCAGACAAATGAAACCATCGCAAATTATTGGAGTACTCTTGACTTTAGTCCGATTTCGTTGGTGGGCTTTGTCATTACACTCGCCTCCGCCTATCGTTTGGCCAAATTCAATATTGATGAAAATCAGGTCAGCTCTTTTATAGGCCTACCCACTCCAGCCAATACACTACTCATTCTTTCTTTGCCCTTGATTCTTTTGTATCATAACAATGATGTGTTGAACGGTATTATTCTTAATGAATGGTTTCTTATCGCGCTTACTTTGCTGAGTGCCTTCCTCCTAAATGCCAATATTGAATTGTTTGCCTTAAAATTTAAAAGCTGGCAGTTTAAGGGGAATGAGGTGCGCTACCTCTTTTTGATTGGAAGCTTTGTATTGTTGTTAACCTTGAAATTTTTGGCGGTTCCGGTAATAATCATCTTGTATGTTTTGACCTCTTTACTGTCAAAGACCGGGGGTAGACTAGAAATTTAGTTTCTTCTTACGAAGCTCAAAATTCTGTCCCAGATACACTTTTCTAACCATTTCATCTTTGGCCAGGTCCTCTGGAATACCCGCTTTGAGGATTCCTCCTTCGAACATAAGATAGGAGCGTTCGGTAATTGCTAAGGTTTCCTGAACGTTATGGTCCGTAATCAAAATACCAATGTTCTTGTTTTTTAGTTGGGCTACAATGCGTTGTATATCCTCAACAGCAACGGGGTCAACCCCTGCGAAAGGCTCATCCAACAGGATAAATTTTGGGTCTGTAGCCAAAGCTCTAGCTATTTCCGTTCTTCTACGTTCTCCACCGGAAAGTAAGTCCCCGCGATTTTTGCGAATATGTCCCAATCCAAACTCATCTATGAGCGACTCCATTTTCATGTGCTGCTCTTTTTTGCTCAGCTTGGTAAGTTGCAAAACGCTCAATATGTTTTTCTCAATACTAAGTTTTCTAAAAACCGAAGCTTCTTGAGCCAAGTACCCTATTCCATTTTGTGCTCTTTTGTACATGGGAAAAGTGGTAATTTCCATGTCGTCCAAATAGATTTTTCCTCCATTGGGTTTAATCAAGCCCACAATCATATAAAAAGAAGTGGTCTTACCGGCACCATTTGGACCCAAAAGTCCTACAATTTCACCTTGATTTACCTCAAGACTAATGCCTTTCACAACCTTTCGGCCTCGATAGGCTTTCATGATATTTTCTGCCCTCAGCTTCATAAGAATCTGCCAAATCTAATCATATTCCCAGTGAATGGTACAGGTTTTATCATCTTTTTAGGAGTCCAGTTCTTCCAGAGCTTCCCAATACTCATAGGCTCTGCGTAGATGTGGTACTACAATTGTTCCGCCCACCAAAGTGGCTATGCCCATGGTTTCCATGACCTCTTCTTTACTCGCACCGGCTTCTTTAGCGCTCTCCAAGTGATAACTTACGCAGTCATCGCAACGCAACACAGCAGAAGCTACCAGCCCCAATAATTCCTTGGTTTTTACATCCAATGCTCCTTCCATGTAGGCGTTGGTGTCCAAATTGAAAATACGCTTGATAATTTTATTATTGTCCGCCAAAAGTTTCTCGTTCATTTTGGAACGATAGGCGTTGAACTCTTCTACTTTATTTGGCATTTTGTTTTGCTTTTTTTGCTTCTTTTTTCAAGACCACTTTGGAGATATAAATACTAATTTGATACAGAATCAAAACAGGTACCGCAACCACAATTTGGCTGGCCACATCAGGGGGTGTTATTATGGCCGATAAAACCAGAACAATTACCAGAGCTATCTTTCGATATTTTTTGAGGATTGCCGGTGTTACCAGTCCTACTTTGGTTAGGAAATAAATGATGATGGGCAGCTCGAACATGATACCACAAGCAATTACCGAAGCTCTTACCGTGGCAATGAAAGAACTGATATCAATTTCATTCAGCACTTCCTTGCTAACCTGATAAGTCCCTAAAAAATTAATGGACAAAGGGGCAACCACATAGTATCCAAAGAGTACTCCCAAAAAGAATAGGGAAGAGGCCACCAAAATGAATCCTCTGGAATATTTTCTTTCCTTGGCATGTAGCCCAGGGCTGATAAATCGCCAAAGCTCCCAAAGCACGTAAGGGAAAGCCAGGATGAATCCGGCCCAAATGGATGTCCAGATATGCGCTGAAAATTGCCCAGCCATGGTTCGGTTTTGTATTGTGAATGGCAGTTGGTCTGAGCAAAACTCCGAATCGATTCCAAAAATGGTGGCTATTCTACAAAAGAACCGGTAGGTAGGGAAATCCATCTTCTTGGGACCAAATATGATGGTATCAAAAATGAAATCCTTCATTACAAAAGCGATGCACGCCACTATCACTATGGCGATGGTGGAGCGAATCAAATGCCATCTCAACTCTTCCAAATGGTCCAAAAAGGACATTTCATTGGGGTCTTGGGTGGTAGTCTTTGCCATTATAGAATTCCCTCGTTTATGAGATTATGGATATGGACAACACCCTCATAATTTTCTCCATCCAACACCAAGAGTTGGGTTATGCCTTTTTCCTGAAGTAGTTCAAGAGCCTTTACGGCCAAAGTGTCTTTTGCAACGGATTTTGGATTTTGGGTCATAATGTCTTTAGCAGTCAGAGCACTTATGTCATTGTGTTTTTTTAGCATCCTCCGAATATCCCCATCGGTAATAACTCCAACAACAGCATCGTTTTCCATTACAGCCGTAGCTCCCAACATTTTTTCTGAAATTTCAATAATGACCTCCTTCACACTTGAATCCACAGATACTTGGGGTTTTTGATTTTGGGAGGCAATATCAGAAACACGGAGATATAACTTTTTTCCAAGGGTCCCGCCAGGATGATATTGGGCAAAATCATCGCTACTAAAGCCCCTCAGTTCCAAAAGACAAATGGCCAGGGCATCCCCCATGGCCAATTGAGCTGAAGTACTTGTAGTAGGAGCTAAATTATTGGGACAGGCCTCTTTTTCCACAAAGGTGTTCAAGGTGAAATCGGCTTGGTTTGCCAATATGGACTCCATATTTCCGGTAATTCCAATCAATTTGTTCTTACGAAGTTTGATTAGGGGAATCAAGGCTTTTATTTCCGGCGTGTTTCCACTTTTGGAAAGACATATCACCACATCGTTTTGTTGTACGGTTCCCAAGTCTCCGTGTATGGCATCGGCAGCATGCATAAATATGGCGGGAGTGCCGGTAGAATTCAAGGTAGCCACTATCTTGGAAGCGATTATGGCACTTTTGCCAACCCCCGAAACCACCACTCTACCATTGCATTCCAAAATATACTGGACGGCTTCCGCAAATTCTTCATTAAGTAAATGAACCAGATTGGCAATAGCCTGGCTTTCAATTTGAATGGTACGTTTGGCAATGGATAAAATGGACTGTATGTCGCTCAAGTTAATTAAAAGTTTATTGGGTTGCATTCCTAAAAGAATGTCTTATATTTAAGATTACAAAACTAAACAAACTATCTTTTACCAGACTATTTATGTATTGATGAAAATGGCCCTTTTTGATTAAAGGCCAGGAATGCTAAGGAGAAATTCTTCTTTATTGGTAAATAGGTTTAAATAGAATTACGGAAATGAGTCTTACAAACTCCGACTTACTTGAGTCCCTCAAAAAATATTTTGGGTTTTCACAGTTCAAGGGACTTCAGGAAGATGTTATCAAAAATATAGTTCAAGACAAGGATACTTTTGTGATTATGCCCACCGGTGGTGGAAAATCGCTTTGTTATCAATTACCCGCTTTGATGAAAGAAGGGACGGCCATTGTCGTTTCTCCTCTTATAGCCTTAATGAAAAATCAGGTTGATGCTATTAGAGGGGTCTCGGAACAGCATGGTATTGCCCATGTTTTGAATTCTTCCTTGACCAAAACAGAGGTAAAACAAGTCAAGGAGGATATCAGCAATGGGATTACTAAATTATTGTACGTGGCACCAGAGTCCTTGACGAAAGAAGAGAATGTAGATTTTTTAAGCTCAGTACCCCTTTCTTTTGTTGCTGTGGATGAAGCCCATTGTATCTCTGAATGGGGTCATGATTTTAGACCGGAATACCGAAACTTGAAAAGTATTATCGGCAGGTTGGGAGATGATATCCCCATCATAGGTTTAACCGCGACCGCAACACCCAAAGTTCAGGAAGATATCATCAAAAACTTGGGAATGACGGGAGCCAAAGTTTTTAAGGCCTCTTTCAATAGACCCAATTTGTTCTACGAGGTACGTCCGAAGACCCAAAATGTGGATGCCGATATCATCCGATTTGTAAAACAAAATCAGGGGAAATCAGGCATTGTTTATTGTTTGAGTCGAAAACGAGTGGAGGAGTTGGCCCAAGTGCTTCAAGTCAATGGGGTCAGTGCAGTACCTTATCATGCTGGGTTTGATGCTAAAACCAGGTCAAAATACCAGGACATGTTCCTTATGGAAGAGGTGGATGTGGTAGTGGCCACCATTGCATTTGGAATGGGAATCGATAAGCCGGATGTCCGTTTTGTGATTCACCATGATATTCCCAAAAGTATAGAAAGCTACTATCAAGAAACGGGTCGTGCTGGAAGGGATGGGGGCGAAGGACATTGCTTGGCGTTTTACTCGTATAAGGACGTTGAGAAACTGGAGAAATTCATGTCGGGCAAACCTGTTGCCGAACAGGAAATAGGGAATGCTCTTTTACAGGAAATTGTCGCCTATGCGGAGACCTCTATGTCTCGACGAAAGTTTATCCTGCATTATTTTGGTGAGGAATTCGATGAAGTTAATGGAGAGGGTGCCGATATGGACGATAATACTCGAAATCCAAAGAAAAAAGAGGAAGCCCAAAAAGAGGTGACCCAATTACTTTCCGTAGTACAGCAAACCAATGAGAAATTCAAAACCAAGGAAGTTGTAAAGATTTTGGTAGGTAAGGTAAATGCCATGATATCTTCCCATAAAACCGATGAAAAGGATTTTTTTGGCATAGGTAATGCAAAAGACGAAGCTTTTTGGATGGCTTTGACCCGACAGGTTTTGGTGGCTGGATTATTGCGAAAGGAAATTGAACAATATGGCATTCTTCATCTGACTGAAAAAGGAAAGGATTTTCTAAAGAATCCAAATTCTTTTTTAATGACACAGGATCATGTCTATACGGAAGCATCCAATAATGGTATTTTGACTCCTGGGAAATCTGGAGGTGGGGCTGCCGATGAAAAACTATTAAAACTACTACGCGATCTCAGGAAAAAAGAGGCCAAAAAAATGGAAGTACCCCCTTTTGTGGTTTTCCAAGACCCTTCTTTGGATGATATGGCCTTAAAATATCCTGTAAGCATGCAGGAGTTATTGAACATTCATGGGGTAGGGGAAGGCAAAGCCAAAAAGTATGGTAAACCTTTTGTGGATTTAATTGCCTGCTATGTGGAAGAAAACGATGTTATAAGACCAGACGATTTAGTGGTCAAAAGCACCGGGGCCAATTCTGGTTTGAAGCTATACATTATCCAGAATATTGATAGAAAACTACCTTTGGATGATATTGCCTCGGCCAAAGGTCTCGAACTGTCCGCATTAATCAAAGAAATGGAGCAGATTGTATTCAGCGGGACGAAATTAAATATTTCTTATTGGATTGATGAGATTTTAGACGAGGATCAACAAGAGGAAATTCACGATTACTTTTTGGAAGCTGACACGGATTCCATTTCAGATGCGGTTGAAGAATTTGAGGGTGACTATGAGGATGAGGAATTACGTCTCTATCGGGTTAAGTTTATCAGTGAGGTGGCTAATTAAGGGGCCAAATACTCAAAAGGAGCTTCCTTTAAGTTTCTCAAAACCATAAAAACGATAATTACAATTAGTAGTATTATAGGAGCATATCTATAGCTTAGAAGACTTTTACTTTTTACGTATCCAGTTTTTGACAAAACATGTTGTGAGACGACCACTAAAAATGGGATGAACAGGAAGTTATGATCAAAAACTTCACCAATCCGAAAATGAAGTAAGTCATGTATCGCCCTCTGGGAACCACAACCGGGACAGTAAATTCCTAAATGATGCTCCACTGGGCATTTTGGAAAAAAGTAATGGGTTTCTGGATTGTGGGAAAAGAAAAGGAGTGTCGCCCCAATGAGCAACACTCCCATAACTAAAAACAATGATTTTTTAAAAATCTCCACCGGCTAATCCTCCAAGAATGGCAAAGCCAAAAATGGCAAAGTAGATAATCCAGACCAGAACAGAGGCTCCGGCACCAATAAGGGCCCACATCTTTGCATTTTTTGAAGCCTTGGCGGCCTCATCATATTCCCCTCTCGCATAGGCCTCATTTACTTTACTGGCAAAAATAATACTGGCAATACCCGTAGGGATGCAGCAAAAAACCGTACTTAGAATAGCCCAAACCAGATAATTATCCGGTTTTGGCGGTGGGTTTGTGTTGTTTTCCATAAAATAGAACTATTTATTGGTTAAAAAGTTTATTGATATTGTTCCAAAAGCTCTTGTAATCTTTCTGGATCTTGAAGAGCTTCAAAGCCAAACATGCTGTATAAGGCAATACACATAATAAGGGTTAGCGAAGCTAGAATAACCCCAATTATTGCCAATATCCTTCCTGTTTTAACATTGTTATAATCACTGTACAGCTCTGGATTCTCTTTATAGGTTGCTGTTGCTTTCTTGGCCAGAACTAGGGCTATAATCCCAAAGATCAAACCAACAACACCGTATACACAGCAACATCCTACTATTGACAATATTCCGAAAACGAGTATGAGCGTAGCATTGGGTAATTTTTGTTGTTCCATTTGGTTAAATATTTAGTGAAAAAAATGACTCATTTTAAAAACATAGCTTACTGCCATTGTAATTGCCATTACTATGATTAAGGATGTTCTGATTACAAAGGCATGCTTTATTTTTATAAACACATTCAATCCGGAAAAAAGTAAAACAGCTAGTATGGGGTAGATTGCAGGATACATTTTGAATGCGGCTAAAAACTCCCCATGCAACAATAAATTCACCGAACGCTGCATACCACATCCAGGACATTCTACTCCTAGAAGTTCCTTGTTCAAACAGGGGAGCATATAGCGCTCCGTACGAATCAAGAGAAATGTGATTAGTGTCTTCATTGCGTCTTCTAAGACATCGAAAAATACCACTATTTTTACACTTTCCGTTGATTTTTTTTAACAATCTGTTATGAAGTTAAATTTTGAGGTGGGAGATAATGTGGAAGTGCTTGATGATTCCATAAAAGGAACTGTTGAGGCAGTGGATGGCAATCTGGTTACCGTCCTTCTGGATGATGGATTTTCTATGCAATATGCATCCAACGAACTGGTTAAAATTGCAGGTAAATTAACGGTCACCAATTTTGAAGTCGCAGAGGTCAAAAAGGAGAAGGAAACCCCAAAGCGAAAAAAGACTCCTACTGTAAAGCCAAAGGAAAGAAACTTACCTAAAATGGAGGTTGACCTTCATATCCAAAACTTGGTCAAATCAACTCGGGGTATGTCCAATTTTGATATGTTGAATCTCCAAATTGAAACTGCAAAAAGGCAATTGGATTTTGCTATACAGAAAAGAATCCAGAAGGTGGTTTTTATTCACGGCGTTGGGGAAGGAGTATTGAAGGAAGAGCTTCAATATCTCTTTAAAAAATATGAAAACATCAAATTTTACGATGCGGAATACCAGAAGTACGGTTTAGGTGCTACAGAAGTTTATATTTATCAGAATTACTAGTTTGAAGCGGGTACGGCTGTAGTAACTTCTCCAAATTCATCCACTGCAAGATTGGAGATTCGTTCACCGGCATCATTTACAAATGTGACATTGCTTAAACTGATTGTATGAACAAAGTTTGTACCGTCTGCATCCGCTACAGTTTCAATAATAACCATTCCTTCAGGGGCTTCAATTTCTTCCACGACCACAGGAGTAGCGGGTGGTATATCATCGCAGAAGTAACTTGAGGTTATTCCATCCGAAAAAATGCGATAGGTAAGAGCGGATTGTGAAGGGATAGTGCTATTAGTGGTAACTGTTTCCCCAACCACCCCATTATCCAAAACCCCGCTTTGCAAATCTAGAATGAGGGCCTCGTCATCATTAATTTTGAATAAAAGGGTGGTAGAAGTGGTTACCGGACTATCGCAAGATTGTGCCGAAACATCATTAAAATCAATGATTTCTATTTGTAGGTCTCCATCGCTGCAGCTCATCAACCATCCAAGACATAGGACTGGGAATAAAATTTTCTTCATGGGCCAAATTTAATTGAATACCATTCAAACCGAGGAATTCTTTAAAAGAAATTAACGCAATTGACCTATTTTTGACAAATCAAATTTGATAGCTAATCCATGCGGAAAGTATATTTGGACAACGCAGCTACCACTCAACTTAGGGAGGAAGTGATTGGTAAAATGCACGACGCCTTGAAAAATCATTACGGGAATCCATCTTCTACACATAGTTTTGGTAGGACGGCTAAAACCGAGGTAGAACAGGCTAGAAAAACCATAGCCAAAACCTTGAATGCGCATCCTTCGGAAATTGTTTTTACCTCTGGAGGAACTGAAGCTGACAATATGATTATGCGTTGTGCTGTCAGGGATTTGGGGGTCGAAACAATTATAACTTCTAAAATTGAGCATCATGCGGTATTGCACACCGCCGAGGAATTGAAAAAAGAATATGGTATCCAGCTTCAGTTTGTGGATTTGGATAAAGATGGAAATCCTTCCATCGACCATTTAGAATCACTTTTAAAGGCAGATGATTCCAAAAAATTGGTCAGCCTGATGCATATCAATAACGAAATTGGAAATATTATTGATATTGAACGAATTGGAAAGCTCTGCGCTGAACATGGTGCATTGTTTCACTCAGATACAGTTCAGTCTGTGGGGCATTATCCATGGGACGTGGCACAAACACCAATAGACTTCTTTACAGCCGCAGCACATAAATTTCATGGCCCAAAAGGGGTAGGTTTTGCCTTCATTCGAAAAAACTCTGGTATAAAACCCATGATTTTCGGAGGATCTCAAGAACGAGGGAATAGAGCGGGTACTGAACCTTTTCACAACATAGTTGGGCTGAATGAGGCTTTTGTGAAAGCTTATGAAAATTTGGAGCAGGAAACTAAGACTGTGAAAGAATTAAAGGCTTACTTCGTTAAAAAAATCAAGCAAGAATTACCCGATGTTCAATTCAATGGTCTTTCTGATGATTTGGAACGCAGCACCTATACTTTGGTGAACGTGAGATTACCATTTGACAAACAAAAAGGGTTGATGTTGTTGTTTCATTTGGATATGAAGGGAATTGCCTGTTCAAAAGGCAGTGCCTGTCAGTCAGGAAGTAACCTTGGGTCTCACGTGCTTCAGGAACTATTGACCGCTGAAGAATTGGAAAAACCTTCGCTTCGTTTTTCGTTTTCAAAGTATAACACCATTGAAGATTTGGATTACACCATTGGTGTACTTAAAGATTTTGCTGCAGACTAACTTTTCTTTTTGCGCTTTTTCTCCTTATCGTAAGGAAACTTTCTAGATGCAAGTTTCATCATCCTGTCGATAAGCTCGGTGGTGTTTTTACCTGTTTTCTTGGTAATGGCTTTTTCATATTTCCAAAGAAGCTTTCCGGTTTCCCCGTCACTTACTTTTACTCCAATTCGTCCATAGTTGGCATTGCCGCTGAAGTAATCCAAAAAGCTAAACTCGGTAGGTACCCCTTTGGACAAGAGAATGTTTAAACTAAGGTTTCCACTGATGATTCCATCTACCTTAAGGATTTCGCAGAGTTGTTTCGTGGTGTAGATATCCAAATTATTGTAATCGATGCCATTTTGCCCAAGCATGGCATTGGTGTCCTCAATGTTTTGAAAATCCACATTGAATTTTTTTCTTTTTTTTCTTTGCGAGAAATAGGTTTCTAAGGCATTTTGAACAGCATACCCTTCTTTCTCGGCCAACTCCTTCAATTCCATAGGTGGAACCTCTTGTTCCAAATCCAAATTGGTAATGAAGGGAACTATGGCCAAAACCTCATGATTTGCGGTAAGTTCATCAAACCTTCGGTTTTCGTAAATATTTTTTTGAGCTGATACCTTTACCACACTCACCAACACCAAAAGAAAAAAAATCCGCTTCATCATAGGTATCATGTCTGCATTACAATCTTAGGGCAAGTTTGAGATTAAAAACCCTACTGGTTAGAAAATTGGGCACGGCAAATTGTTGCTGCGTATCAACGTCCCTTACAAAAGTATTGGTAATGGAATTTTGATTATTGAACATATTGAAAATTTCGAAGCCAGCACTTAACTCTTTAATTTTATGGAGCCAATGCCCTTCTGGGTAATTTGTTTTTCCGTCGGCAAAAATATAGGAAATTCCAATATCTGCCCTTCTATAATCTCTTAATCTATTCTGAAAATCGTAGGGATCCGCGCCGCTAGGAGAACCACCTGGTACCCCAGTTTGATAAACCAGGTTCAAATACATGCGTAAACTGGGAATATTGGGCACATAGTCTTGGAACAATACGGCAAATTTCAGGCGTTGGTCTGTAGGACGCGAAATATATCCTCTGTCATTAATGTTTTCTTCAGTCCGCAAAAAACCTAAACTTACCCATGATTCCGTCCCGGGTACAAATGCGCCATTGAGTCTAAAGTCGAATCCCGTCGCGTAGGCTACTGCATTATTTTGCGCAGCGTAGCGAATTCGAACATCCTCAATGGTAAATGGGTTCACATCACTTAAATCTTTGTAATAGGCCTCTCCTATCAGGGTAAAAGGTCTATCCCACAAATTGAAACTGTATTCACCCCCAAGTACGTAATGAATGGATTTTTGCGCACGTACCTCGGGATTTATGTTTCCGGTGATATCCCTTAGCTCCCGATATAAAGGAGGCTGCTGATAACTACCTATGGCAAGTCGAAAAAGAACATCGCTTTTCCAATCAGGTTTTATTGAAAACTGTGCTCTAGGGCTAAAAACGGTTTGAGCGTTTCTTTGAAAACCTTCTCCGGTCAAAATCCAGTGTTGGACCCTAAGCCCAACATTCCAATAAATGTCATGGTTTTTCCATGAGGTTTGCCTGCTGTATTGCAAAAACCCAGCAAAGCGATTATTTGTGGTAAAATTGGTGGCCCTAACACTTTCAAAAGGCTCTATATCACCTTCAAAAGGCTCTTCAGGTTGATTGTTTACAATCTCAGGATTGGGAGGTCTGATAAGAAAGCCAGCAGAATCCAAGAAGCTTGCTTCTCTCAATTGATCTCTAAAATCCTCATGGGTAAATCGAACACCCCATTCAAGTGCATTTTCTTTTTTCTGATAACGTCCGCTATGATTAAAGCTAAAAATCAAGGCGTCCAGCTGATTTCTAGCGCGGAATTGTTCGGAACCTACTCCGCGTGAAGTAGTGACCTCCCCAATCGTGCCATTGCCCAAATTGGTATCCACTTCCCCAAGCTCATAGGTGGCAATGATATCAGAGAATTCTTCCTCCTGAGTATGATAGAGGGAGGAAGTGAAATCAATTTTGGTATGTTGATTAATATAGAAGTCAGCTTTCAAGGCTCCCAAAACGTTTTCATAACGATTGTTTTCCCTGCCTTCATAAAAAATAATTAACGCCCGAGGGTCATTAAGAGTTCCAAAGTTAGTCTGTCTATTTAAGGGCTCGTTTTCGTAGTTGTTGATGGAATATGAACCCAAAAAGTTAAGGTGAAACTTCTTGGAGAACCTATAGGTCATAAAATTTTGTATGTCTAGAAAGGAAGGATTGAAATTCGTATTGGTCTGTTGACTATTTACAAAAATACTGTTGTCGCGATATCGAACTCCGGTAATGGTTGTCCATTTTTTATTTTTTGAAATAGTTTCCAAAGTTGAGCTAGCTCCCAAAAGACTTCCTTGGACGCTCATTCCGAAATCTACAGGTTTCTTGTACGAAATATCAAGAACGGATGACATTCTATCTCCATATTTCGCCTGAAACCCTCCTGCAGAGAATGAAACATCGGTGACCATATCACTATTTACAAAGCTCAGACCCTCTTGTTGTGCAGAACGAATCAAAAATGGGCGATAGACCTGAATCCCATTTACATATACTAAGTTTTCGTCAAAATTTCCACCGCGAACATTATATTGTGTGCTCAGTTCGTTGTTGAAAGAGACCCCTGGAAGCAACTTTAGAATATTTTCTACGCCGGTATTTGCTCCCGGAATATTTCGAACAATTTCTGGAGGAATCGTAGTGATACCATTCACTTGTTTTTCTCCAGAAGCAGTAATATCAACGCCTGCTATTTGAATAGCATCTGTTTTTAGGACTGGGTTAAACTCAAAAGTTTCGTTCGTTGTAAGTACCAAATCCTCAAGAACCACCTGTTTATGACCAATATGGGTGAAACGTATCGTGTTTTTGATTTCGGCAGTTATCCGAAGTAAATAATATCCACTATCATCTGTGGTTGTTCCCAAACTATTGGAGGTGATGTTCACCCCAGACAAGGGAACTTTGTCTTCGTCCAAAACAATTCCCGTGATAACGGCATCTTGGGCCTTACAAAAGAAAGTGATAAGAAAGATACATCCTAAACAGTAGGACCGAAAAAACAGAGGGTTATTTACGGAAGAAAGTTTGTTCAAAAGTAGTTGTATTGCCCACATTATCAGTAACGACAACTTTTAGGTCACATTGCGTTTCGTCCAAAATGTTATCGTCAAAATTATAGGTGATGGTGTTCAGTTTTGGCTCATATTCCATCAAAATCCATTCTCCATTCAGGGTGGCCCTGTAGCTATAAATTCCGCTGATGTCATCCTCTATTTTCAAACTAAGGTAACTGTAATTGCTCAACCACTGCTTTCCTTTAAAATTTCTAGGTTGAACAGTTGGGGGCACAGTATCTTTAGCTAAAGTATACTTTCCAAAAATGCGAGTCCGAGTAGTAAATGAATTGTCACGTTTATAGGTCCTCTGGTATTTAGGGTTGTTTTTGTCATCCAAACGGGCAATAAACATTTGCTTTCTTTCTGATGAGCTATAAGGAGAAGCGTCAAAACTGATGGTAAAATTCCTGTGTGCGGCTATCGAGTTATCATGAATGGTTACCGTGTCACTTCCCTTTTCCAGATTGATATAGAAATCTTCATAGAAGGTGTTTGCGGGGAAATAAACTTTAGCGGCTCCTATATCATAATTGTTAGGTTTGCTGGCAATCACAAAATTCTCAGTTGTATTGTCTCTTTTAAGAATTTTGATTTCCTCTTTTTTACCTTCTACTGGAATTATTAGTCTTGTTTCATTGTCCTCGTAATCGGAAATATGCAGTTCAACAGTGTAGCTTAAACCCTCTTCAATTGGAATTTTCCCATCGTTGTGCAATTCGTTATAGATAGACAGTCGGTTGGAAGGTTCTTTAAAGGTCTTTTGTATTCGCTGTTTGAATTTTCCAAAATGGGAATAATCTATTAGGGTATTAATGTATCGGGTTTCCGCGAAGGAAAAAGTTTCAAAATCATATTCAGAATACACTTTCCCATTAACGAGTTGTTTTACTGAAAACACTCCATTTTTGTTGGCCGCGAGGTCTTGACGGTCAAAGCTGTTGATGCCAAAACCAATGGTTCCTGTGGCGTATACCTTATCGGCCAAAAAACTACCATCGGCTTGCTTGCTATAATTCAACTGAATTTTTTCAGCGCTTTGGTTAACCACCGCGTTCTCCGAAAGTGGATAAGCAAAAAGACCAATAAGTGATGGATTTGTGGCATCCCTAACCTTGTATCCGTATAAGAGGGGATTGGTAGGCTTTTCTGTAAGACTGTTTCGTATTTCAAAATGAAGATGAGGTCCAGAAGAACTCCCCGAATTTCCGGTATATGCAATTATATCCCCTTTTTCTACTTTCAACTCCCCATAATCAGGAAAAAGTTCAATTTCGAAGGACTGTTTGTCGTATTGGGCTTTTTTGACATATTCCTCAATTTTTGGCCCATACTTTTGTAAGTGGGCATAAACTGAGGTGTGGCCTGAGGGATGTGCCACATACAGGGCTTTTCCATAACCCCAGTGCGAAACCTTGATTCGGGTTACCGTACCATCCGCAATGGAATATACGGGCAATCCCTGTCTTCTTTGGGTCTTGATATCTATTCCTGCATGAAAATGATTGGACCGAAGTTCACCAAATGTTCCGGCCAAAACCAGTGGTATGTCCAAAGGGGATTGGAAAACATCTTTGGGATACTTTTCCTGACTCAAAAGGGCGTTTGAAATGAAAAAAAGAATCCCCAAAAAACAAATACGCATGTTGTATGGTCTAAGTTCATTACGAAAGTAACCAATGTTTTTATGTATGAAAAGGGTTTTAAAAAAGCTTTGACCATATTGTAGGAGACAGGGAAGAATATCCTTCAAAAAATTGCGAGGTAAGGCTAGGTTCGTTAAATTTGTGTGTTACACATTCTGTTTGCATATGGGCGAACTCGTTGAGATTGTTGACTCATTGGAGAATAAGGTAAGTAAGTTGCTCCATCGACTGGAATTACTGCAAAAGGCCAACTCCAACCTAAAAACTGAGCTCGAAAAAGCGCAGCAAGAGAATATACAGGAAAAGCAGATCGCTAAAGAGTGGGAGGAAAAATATAATTCCTTAAAACTGGCAAATAGTATGTTGGGTAGTAATACAAATAAAACAGAAGCTAAGCTCAAGATAAATACATTGATTCGCGAACTTGATGTTTGCATTGCAAAGCTTGCAGATTAGTGATTGATAATATGGAGGAAAAGCTAAAAATAAAGCTTTCCATTGCTGATAGGGTTTATCCCTTGACCATAGATCCCAAACAAGAGGAAGGGTTGAGAAAGGCGGCGAAGAATATTGAAGCCCTTGCCAAAAAGTTTGAACAGAACTATGCGGTTAGGGACAAACAGGATGTTTTGGCCATGTGTGCCCTTCAGTTTGCCTCCAAAATCGAGCAAGGTGGAATAGACAGTTCCGAAAGTAGCAAGGCAGCCTTTGAAAGATTAAAGGCGTTGGATGATTTGGTACATTCGAAGCTGGGCGAATAAGTTCTTTTAAATACAATATTGTTACTGCCCACATTGGTAATTATTTTTTGACAAACTCAACACTATTATATTTGAAAAGGGTGAGTTTAGGTTGTGAAAGCGGGCCCTACTCGTATGGGGATTTTTGAGCAACTTGTTAGCCCTAAACCTGTAATTAGGAGTTTGTACAAAACTTCGGCCAATGTGGGCTTTTTTTATAACCAAACACGAATTAAACATGGATAATACTACACTACTTGTCGTGGCTGGAGTTGTTGGATTGCTCATAGGTTTTATAGTAGCTAAGATGATGGAGAAGGGGAAAGCTACCAAAACCATGGCCAATGCAAAAAAAGAAGCAGCGGATATAGTCAGGGAGGCGAAGAAAGAAGGGGAGAATATCAAAAAAGACAAGATTTTCCAAGCCAAGGAAAAATTTCTGGAATTGAAGGCAGAACATGAGAAGGTAATTATAAGCAAGGATAAAAAGATTGCAGAAGCCGAAAAACGAACTAGAGATAAGGAATCACAGATAAGCAATGAATTAGCTAAAAACAAAAAGCTAAATGAACAACTAAATGTTCAGATTAAGGATGTCAACTTCAAAAGCGAGATTCTAGATAAAAAACAAACCGAGGTTGAAAAACTTCACAAAAGCCAAGTGCAACAGTTAGAGGTAATCTCTGGATTATCTGCCGAAGAAGCCAAAAGTCAACTTTTGGAATCCTTGAAGGAAACGGCCAAAACAGACGCCATGGCCTTTTTGCAGAATACTTTGGAGGAAACCAAACTGACTGCGCAACAAGAGGCCAGAAAAATCATTATCAATACCATTCAGCGAATTGGAACGGAGGAAGCCATTGAAAATTGCGTTTCTGTTTTTAATTTGGAATCAGATGACGTGAAAGGTCGGATTATAGGACGGGAAGGAAGAAATATCCGTGCTCTTGAGTCGGCTACCGGGGTCGAGATTATTGTGGATGATACTCCTGAAGCCATCATCCTTTCCTGTTTTGATTCAGTACGTCGAGAAGTCGCACGTTTATCGTTGCACCGCTTGGTAACGGATGGTAGAATCCACCCAGCACGAATTGAAGAGATTGTCAAAAAGACCGAAAAGCAAATCAATGAAGAGATTGTGGAGATAGGCAAAAGAACGGTCATTGATTTAGGGATTCATGGATTACATCCTGAGTTAATCAAAGCAGTGGGTCGGATGAAATATCGTTCCTCCTACGGACAAAATCTATTGCAGCACTCTCGGGAAGTGGCAAAACTTTGCGGCATCATGGCTGCAGAATTGGGATTAAATCCAAAACTGGCAAAACGTGCTGGACTTCTACACGATATTGGAAAAGTACCCAACTCCGAAACTGAAGTAGAGACCCCACATGCTATTTTAGGTATGCAATGGGCGCAGAAATATGGTGAGAAAAAAGAGGTTTGTAATGCTATCGGAGCCCACCATGATGAAATTGAAATGACCACTTTGATATCGCCTGTAGTTCAGGTTTGTGATGCCATTAGCGGTGCACGACCTGGAGCAAGACGACAAGTTTTGGACTCGTACATTCAACGACTAAAAGATTTGGAAGACATCGCCTTTGGCTTCAATGGTGTTCAAAAGGCATATGCCATTCAAGCAGGACGTGAATTGCGCGTAATTGTGGAAAGCGAAAAAGTCAGTGACGATAAAGCAGCGGAACTATCTTTTGAAATTTCACAAAAAATACAGACGGATATGACCTATCCAGGTCAAGTAAAGGTTACTGTGATTAGAGAAACACGTTCGGTAAACGTAGCGAAATAGCTAATCCCTTTATTCTTCTTCCGCGCTAGTGGGTTCTTCTGAATCCTCTACAGCTTTGTTTCTGTTATTTTCTAGAATCCTGAGGTTTTTTAGTTTTGCCTGCCAAGTTTCCAGTGCTTTTTTGTGCTGGTCAATGTTCTTGACGACATCCATGACCAAAGGATTGTTTTCCGAAGCACTCGAAAAAAACTGAAGGTTATTTTCCAACTGCCGTATTTCGCCTTTGGTTTCCTCTATCTTTCTTCGAATGAAAGTTCGCTCTTGTTGAATGGCCCTATTGTCATCGGTAGCGGCCAGTTGTTTCATTTTGTCACCATACTTAATAAGTTCAGACTCTTGGTGACTAATACCGACCTTTTTGAAAAGAGCATCAATAATTTTATTGAACTTACTATTTAAGTGCTTTTTGTTGAAAGGGACACGCCCATGGCTTTTCCATTCCGTAATAAAACTTTTAATATCTGTTAGATCCTTTTCTTTATCTCCACTTAGCTGATATCCACGTAAGCGATTTAGACAATCGTTCTTTTTTTCAAGATTCTTGTACTCCTCCTGTTGCGTTCTGTTTTTACCTGCATGAAGGCGGTCGAAATAATGATTACAGGCATTTTTGAATTCAATCCAGATTTTTTCGGAATATTTTCTGGGTACATGGCCTATTTTTTTCCACTCGCTTTGTATCCGCTTCATTTCAGGAGTGGCCATATCCCAATCTTCACTATCCTTTAGTGCCAAGGCAAGTCCCAATAGAGCTTTTTTGCGCTCTAAATTTTGATGCTGTTCCTTTTTTTGGTTTTTGTAAAAGGCATTCTTTCCCCTATTGAATTTCCTAACAGCTTCCTTAAAGGCGCTCCAGGTTTGTTCGTTGACCTTTTGTGGAACCTTACCAGCCTTAAAAAAGGTTTCCCTTAGGGCTTCAATTTCTTTTATCTGTTGTTGCAATGCTCTGTGGTTGTCAGATACATTGTCGGCAATTGTGAGTATGGACGCAATAATTTCCTCCTTCTTTACAAGGTTCTCTTCGTAGACCTTTTCCAATTCCTTAAAGTGCTCTTGCCTCCTTTCATGTAAAGCTTTGGTGGCGTTGCTGAAACGTTCCCATACTTCCTCACGCTGCTCTTTGGCAACCGGCCCAATATCTTCCTTCCATATTTTGTGAAGCGTCTGCAGTTCTCTAAAGGCCTTACCTAGGTCGGTTTCATCGGCCAGGGCCTCTGCTCTCTCAACCAACTTTAATTTCTCTTCCAGATTGTGCTTGAAGTCAAGGTCCCGTAGTTCTCTGTTAAGGTGAAGAAAATCATAAAAGATTTCCATGTGGTGGTGATAGGTTCTCCAAACATCGTTGTAGTTGTTGCGTGGAATGGGCCCTGCATTTCGCCAACGTTCCTGCAAATCCTTAAAGTTTCTATAGGTATTGTTGATGTCTTCCTCAACATTCATCAAACCTTTTAACTCTTCTATTATCCCCAAGCGTTTTTCTAGGTTTGCTTTGAGATTTTGTTCTAGTTGCTTGTAATAATGGTCCCTTTTTTCACGGTACTCACCTATTACCTCATTGAATTGCCTTTTTGTGACCGAATTGTATCTGAAATCCACTTCATTACCGCCATTGGCGACAAACTCTTCTTTTTTATGCTCTAGAAATTCTTGGAACTTTTGGTCGAACTCATATTTAATGCCACTAACATGCTTGCTTATGGCCTGTACTTTTTCGTTTTTGACCAAACGTTGTAGTTCACCCACAAGATTTTCTATGGACATAGCATGGTAGTCCAGAAAAGGAATGTGATGTCTTTTTTCGTTATCTGTATCCTCCGCATCTTCTGCATTGGATTCCTCTATTTCCTCGATTACTTTTTCAGCTTCCTGTTTGGTGTCTTCTTGGGACTGTTCATCCTTTTCCGCTGAAGAAGCATCTTCAGTTGCGGATGCTGCCTCGGTAGTCGGTACTGCTGTTTCTTCGGATAATCCTGGTTCAGAAATGGGGCTTTCTTCCAAAGATGTCTTTATGTTATCCGAAATTTGCTCAGCATCAGCTCCAGTTTCCTGGAGTTTTCGTTCATTTTCCTGCATTAGTAGTGTTTTTCCTTTGGATTGATGAAATTATAGACAAGTTAACAACTAAATTAGCTAATCCCAAAAGTATCCATACTTCTTTTGTTTAACTATGACATTGTACAGTTTGGGGAATATGTTGTGCAGTTGACACCTGTTTTTTAGGAATTCCAAATTTCCCAAGCCTTATCTGCCTGTAGTTCAAGCATTTTCAGCCCATTACAGATAGAAGCTCCATTATTTTCTCCAAATTGTAAAAAACTGGTTTTAACGGGATTGTATACAAGATCAAACAAAAGGTGTTTTTTATTGATAAAATGATAAGGTATTTCAGGTTTCTTATCTATGTCCGGAAATGTTCCCAAGGGGGTACAATTTATTATGATTGTATGGTCCTCCATGATGTTTCGGTCCAATTGGGTATAGGAAAGCACACCTTGTTTGGCATTTCTTGAAACGAATGTATTTTCAATACCCAGTTGGTCAAGTACAAAACAAATGGCTTTTGAAGCACCTCCCGTACCAAGTATCAGTGCTTTGGTATGATGTTTTTGCAGAAAGGGTTCTAAAGATTTCTGGAAACCGTACGCATCGGTATTAAAGCCTTTTAAGCCTTTTTTGGTGAATTTTATGGTGTTTACTGCACCTATTTTTTTGGCGGTTTCCTCTACTTCGGAAAGAAAGGAAAAAATTTCCTCTTTATAGGGGATGGTTATATTCAATCCTTTCAGCGATACGTTTTGAAGGATATCTGGCAGCTCTTCAATATGTTGAATATCGAAGTTATCGTAGCTGTGATCTTTAAGATTCAGCGCTTTGAATTTCTCGGTGAAATACTTTTGGGAAAATGAATAGGAAATATTCCTACCCAGCAGTCCGTACCTGTTTGTGATCTTTGTTTTTTCCATACCAATCCAAAAGGAGCAATATCAATACCCCCAAAATAATGAAAACCACCGCCCACCAAGTTTCCATATCGCTTAAACTGGGAAAAAATCGCTCGTAGTTGGCTATAATTTTATCACCATTGCTATCGGTCAATAAATTTCCAGCTTCATCCGTTTTGAATAATGTTTTTTTCCAGGGCCATATTACTCCGAGAGAACCGGTAATAAAACCGATTATTACGGCACTGGAAATTTCCTTGTAATGTTTTAATAAATAACTCAATAAATGCGAAAATGTAACCAGTCCTGTGGCAGAGCCCAATGTAAATACAGATAAAATTTTTAAGGTCTCCATTCGCTCCTTATTCTGTGTAAAGCTGAAGTCCCCGGCGAGCATCTCTGACATAGTATCGTAAAGGGCATTTACCGAATCTACCAAAAGAAGAACATAATTGCCTAACAAAATGAGAATAAATGAACCTGATAGGCCAGGTAAGGTCATTCCGGATACGCTAATGATTCCGCAGAAAAAAATAAAAAATAGGTTGTTATTTTCTGTAGCAGGACTCAAAAAACTAATGGATATCCCAATGATTAAGCCAATTAGTCCGGCGGGGATGGTTTTTTTGTTCCAATGGTCAAAATCTTTTGAGATGTAATAGATGGAACCAAGTATCATCCCAAAAAAGGTAGCCCAAACATATAATTCCCTAGTTTCCAAAAAATAATCCAAAACTCGGGAAACACTAAAATAGCTTACTAGCATACCCAAAATCAATAGGGATAGAAACTTGGCATTGGTATACCGAAAAAAGCTTTTGAACCGGCCATTGAATAGTAATTTAATGGCCTTAGAGTTGATTTTTTGCAAAGAGTAGATAAACTCTTCGTAAAAGCCGCCAACAAACGCCACAATTCCCCCGGAAACCCCAGGTACTTTGTTTGCTGCACCCATGCACAGGCCTTTGACGACCAAAAAGAAGTTATCCAATAATGAACGGCTTTGATGCATGCAGTTGTAGTGTCCTTTCCCTTATTTTCTGGAAGCGGTTTTTTCCAGGATAAAAATAAGCGAAAAACCTATTACGGCTAAAAGAATGGCAAATACAAGTTGTGGTTCTCCCTCAAAATCCCATGGCCATACGTTCATTTCATCGATTACAATGGTTTTATCCCCAAAAGTCTTGGTTTCCAACACCTTTTTCCATGGCCAGATTTTATTAAGGGAACCTAGTATAAAACCAGTAAGCAAGGCCAAAGTCAAGCTTTTGTAATGATTGAACATCCATTTCAGGATTCTTGCAAAACTGAGGAGTCCAAAAATAGCCCCCAATGCGACAATGACCACTAGTTGGATATCCCGTTCATGGACACCATCCAAAATCGTTTTATAAGAACCCAACAGTACTAAAATAAAAGCTCCAGAAATACCCGGAAGAATCATGGCGCATACAGCTAAGGCCCCTGAAAGAAAAAGGTAGGGAAGGCTTTCAACATTTTCATTGGGAGGTAATTCGGTTATGATAAATGCGACTATGGCACCTGCAACAAAAACAGCGATAGTCCCAAAATTCCATTTCTGGATTTCCTTACCTACGAAAAAGACACTCGCCAAAACCAAGCCGAAAAAAAAGGACCAAAGTAGCACGGGCTGGTTTTCCAAGAGCCAGCTCAAAAATTTGGCCAAGGAGAAAACACTTATAAAAATACCTGCGAAAAGGGCCAGGAGAAAATTCCCGTTGATTTTGTTCCAGACGGCCTTGAATCCGTCATTTTTCCACGTTTTCAATAGCGAAAAATCAATGGAATTGATGGAAGAAATCAACTCCTCATAAATTCCAGAAATAAAAGCAATGGTTCCGCCAGATACGCCGGGTACCACATCTGCAGCCCCCATGGCCATACCTTTGAGGGTGATAAAAAGGTAATCAAGTGCTCTTCTTGATTTCATAAAGTGGATGGGTCAAAAAGATTTAGGTAGACGCTTTCTTGAATTCGGATAAAAGCATGTTCAGTATTTTGAAATCTTTGAACTCGGGAAATTCCTTTTTAAATGCCTTGAGATTTTCTGAATTCAACTGCAAAGCTTCCAATAATCTTGTTTTGCTCTTTACCAGCTCCCCGTTTTTCATGTAAACTCCTGAAAGTTTATATAACAGCGTTGATTCTTCGGGATAAAACTCAATGCCTTGTACCAAAACTTGAATGGAAGAATTGTAGTCACCTACTTGTTTGAGGGTTTCGGACCACTCCAACCAAGTATCCAGTTCATAATTTCCTAAATCAACAGTTTGTTTGTAAGCAAAGTCAGCTTCGTCCAAATTTCCCAACTGAAAGTAGATTTTGGCCGCTTTTTTCCAATACAAGGGGTTTTCACCATCAATATTGATTGCCTTGTTGATATAGAACATTGCTTTTTCAAAGTTCCTTTGTCTACTGTGAAAATCAGTTATTGCCAACCACCCTTTATCCAACAAAGGGTCTTCGTGAACGGTGTTGTAATAGTAATATTTGGCCAAATCATCATTGCCCAACTTTTCATGACATTTTCCAATTCGGAGGTAGGCATGGGAGGTAGGGTCATCAATGGTTATAGTGACTTCATAATTTTCAATGGCCTCATTGTATTTTCCCAACTTCTCCAATACTTTTCCCTTTTCAAAATAAGCGCCAATAAAGCCATCGTCGGAAATAATGGCAAAATCGAAAGCAGTCAAGGCCTCTTGATACATATTCTGGGCAAAGTACATTTTGCCCAATTGATGCCAGGCTACCTCACAATATGGATTGCGTTCCAAATAGTCATTTAGGTAAAGGATACATCCTTCAAAATCCTCTAAAAACTCGAAACAGTAGACTACGTTATACAGCGATGAATAATCACTTTCATCAAACTCGACACACCGCATAAAACTGCGTTTGGCCTTTTCATAATCGTCCACAAATAAATACTCCATACCCAACAGGGAATGGATGTCAAAGGAGTCTTCGGTATGGTGAAGGGCTTCCATCAATAAATTGATTGCCTCTTGATGCTTGTCCTGTTTCGAACAGATATTTGCCCTTTGAATGTATATTTCATCATTGTAGGTGTCAAAGTCCTGTAACTCATCCAAAATATGTTCAGCAGCATCAAATTTATCCTCAAAAACTAGGACTTCTACGTGCAGTAACTTTAATTCTAGGGAGTTGGGGTGCTGTTCCAGGCCTATTTGGATGGCCTTTTTACCCAAAGCAATTTTTCCGTTGTTTAAATAGTAATGAATGATGTCCTCAAAGTCCTCCGCATCGAAAAAATAGACATCATCCGTCTTGAGCATTGACTCAAATTTGCTTATTGATTTGTCAGTATTTTCGTTAGAATCTAACGCCATAGGAACGTGTTTGGTTTTACTATGGACTTAAAATTAGCCCTTTGCTTTCTTCATTAAAGCCGCATTTTACGTATGTTATCAACAAAGTAGTTAACAGACTACGGCTTGTACTCGTTCAAAATTTCTATTATTTGACCACATCCTTGTTCAATCTCTTCCATTGAAATAGTGAGCGGTGGGGAGATTCGTACTGCTCTCGGCTCGAAGAGCAACCAAAAGAGAATTAGATGTTTTTTTGCTGCGGTAAGCACTAAATAATTTGCTATTTCGGTGTTTTCCATAAGCAGGGCCAACATTAATCCTTTTCCCCGTATTTCCTTAATCAAAGGGTGTACCAAAAGCGTTCTGAAGTGTTTTTCTTTTTCTAATGTTTGTGCAATCAACTGACTTTCCGTCAATTCCTGTAAAGTAGCCAAACTGGCAGCAGCGATTACCGGATTGCCGCCAAATGTGGTAATATGCCCCAACTTTGGATGGTCTTGCAAAGAAGCCATCATTTTATGGGAAGAAACAAAAGCACCGACAGGTAGTCCGGATGCCATTCCCTTGCCAATAACCAAAATATCAGGGATACAATTGAAATGTTCAAAGGCAAATAATTTTCCAGTTCTTCCGAACCCAGGTTGAATTTCATCTAAAATAAGAAGTGCCCCAACTTCATCGCAACGTTTTCGGACTTTGGCCAGATAGTCGTTTTCGGGAAGAATAAATCCAGCACCGCCTTGAATGGTTTCCAGCACTACAGCAGCGGTTTTTGTAGTGATTTGATTCAGTTGCTTTTGATTATTGAATTCAATGAATGCGATATCAGGAATCAAGGGGCGAAATGCGCTTTTTCGTTCTTCAAATCCCATGAGACTTAAACTCCCCATGGTATTGCCATGATAGGCATGGTTTGCGGCAATAAGTTGGGACCTACCTGTAAATCTTCTGGCGAGCTTAATGGCGCCTTCCATAGCTTCGGTTCCGGAGTTGACCAAGTAGGTGGTTTCCAAATTGGCAGGCAGTTGTTGTGCCAATAGCTTAGAATAGGTAACCGCAGGTTCTTGTACATACTCGCCATAAACCATTACGTGCATATACTGCTCGGTTTGGTCTTTAATGGCACGTATCACCTTGTCGTTACAATGTCCCAGACTGCAAGCCGATACACCAGCAACAAAATCCAAATGCGCGTTGCCACGCTCATCGTAAATGTAACTCCCTTTAGCCTTGGATACTGTAAGACCCAAGGGATGAGGCGTGGTTTGGGTTTGATGTTTAAAAAAATCGTCTTTTAGCATTAAGGTGACTGTACTTTTGGAACCGAAGTTTCCTTAGTTTGGGTGGCTTTGCCTGGGGAGATGTTATTTACAGGGTCATTTTCGTTCTTACTGCGTTCTTCCTCCTCCGCATCGATGTCGATAGGGTTTTCTATCCCTCGAATTTTAACCAATGTGATATTGTTATCATCCTCATCAAAAATATCATCCTTGGTCAAAATCCGTTCATCGCCCCGCCAAATGAATCCCTTAAGTTTTCTGCTTTCCACAGGAAGGTCCTTCTCGGGAAAGATATCGCCATCAGGGTTCACAAAGAAGGTGATATCTTCAATATCATTATTGGCCATTATAAGCCGAATTTTACTGCATATAGTCTTGTCGATACCTATAAGTTCTTGGTCATCGTTGTACATGTAATAGATGACCTCGGTATTTTTGACCAGGTCAATTATCTTTAATTCATTCTCTATGAATTTGCCAAAAAGGTCCTTCCCTTTGGCCTGATTGTATCCCTCTCTACTGATTGTATCCAACGAAATAATAAATGCATTTTCGAGCACCTTTAGGGAATCCAACTTTTCAGTTTCTAAATCCGAAATAAGGTGGATACTATCTCCCGTGATTTGATTTTCCACATTCCACATAATTGGATTGGTAATCAACTGTGTGACCCCGGTTTTTTCATTAAAATGTATGGAATCACATTTTCCGCTTAAATCGGTCTTGTAGAATTTTGCATTGCGGAAAGCTCGAAGAATCCTTGATTCCGGTTTCCCGGTAACCATCAAGGTATCTCCATGGATATAAAGGGAATCTTGTTGTACCAAGTTTATCGAAACTGCACGTTTGGTGGCAAAAACAGAATCTTTGTCTTTGAATACTTCCCCATAATGTGCCCGAATCACTCCATTATTTATGGTATCGGTTATCTTAATGTTATTGGTGGCGGAAGCAAATCCGGAGATTTTGTCAAAATACAAACTATCCCCTTCAATGATTTTGTTGTTATAGTCTATTCGCGTGTTTTTGATACCGTACCCTTGTTCAATCCTAGTATCATAAAAACCCCTTTCGCAGTAGATTATATATTCTTCCCCCGTTATGGTGGAAGGTCCATACATATAGGCATTTTTGGACACTCGATAATAATCCATCTGTTCAGAATCAATTATATAATCCGGATTGTCAATATGGACATTGCTCTTGAATTGTACTTTTTTCAATTCAGAAAAATACGTGCCTATTTTGCTAGTAAGTACATTTACGGAATCTACGACTTTGCCTCCTGAATTGTAGAAGGACTCTTGCTTTTCCCGATCAAAATATAAGGTATCCGTTGTCAACGTCAATTGTCCGTCGGTTAAGTCGACATTTTCCCAGGCTTTTGCCAACTTGGTATTCCCATCGTAATCAATTTTTCCACTATTCAACTCGATGGAGTCACCTTGTTGCAATCGGACGTTGCCAATAGCTTTCAACTTATTTTCTTGGGCATAGAAAATGGCAATATCGCACCAAAGGTCCGCACCTTGATGTTCAAACTGTACCTGACGCTGATCATCTTTACTAAAGATGGAAGCTCCCGGAAATTGTGTTTCATCCTTGGTGAAATTGGCCCCGTAAACAATGTTAATCTGTTTGCCCTCTGGCTGGGTTTCTTCCTGCTGGGCCCAAAGACCTGTAGAAAGTAAAGTCAGCAAAAGAAAAAAAGCTCTACTCAAGACAAAGAATTTTGCCCAAAATTAGAGCTTTTGACGAAAGTGTCACAAGCTGTTTAGAAAGCTTTTGGATTTATCTCTCCATTTCCGGTGCTTGATATTAATAAAGTCTGGGTTTACTATGTAAAGAATTGAATTGTTATTTGATAGGGGGTCACTTCCATGTGACGATATCTTCTAAACGCCTTCTGGATTTAGGATGTTTAGGTTCTTCTTTCCTATGACCGAAAGCGACCATAAAAGATAGACCATATTTTTCAGTATCGACACCGAACTTTTCGCTTAACAAAGCTTCCGCTTTTTCCTGGTGAAATCCTTCAATAGGACAACTGTCTATTCCATTTAGTGCTGCAGCAGTCATCATATTGGCTAAGGCAATATAGGTTTGCTTGGAAGCCCAATCAAACAGCTTCTTGTCCGTATCCAAATTAAAATCACGCTCTTGAAATTCCCTATAAAATTTAGAGTATCCTTCGATAATATCCTCAGAAAAGCCTTTAACATCTCTCATCATGTGCATGATATACTCTGAATCCCATTTGGTCAATGGAGCTTTCATGCTAAGCCCTAGAATAAAGTGGCTTGCCGTATCCAATTTTAAGGGTGCTCCCCAAGCCACGGGCTTTAAAGATTCACGTAACTCCTTATCCTGAACTACAATAAAATGCCAGGGTTCAAACCCAAATGAGCTTGGTGATAAATTGGCGCTACGTAAAATAAAATCTATGGTTTCTTGTGATAGTTTTTTTGTGGCATCGAATTCTTTAGTAGCATGTCTAA
Organism: Flagellimonas sp.; assembly: GCF_965601775.1. GTDB lineage: Bacteria > Bacteroidota > Bacteroidia > Flavobacteriales > Flavobacteriaceae > Flagellimonas. The sequence continues at coordinate 2,497,086 of NZ_OZ271837.1, read as the reverse complement.
AGGTTAAAGCGCTGATAATGCTTTCTTGTGGAATACTGGGTATGTTCATAATATTTTAAACTATATTAATTATAGTTGCAAACATAAGTATAGTTAATTATCTTTGCAATAACGGTCAAAAATGATAGTTTAATAATTTGATGTGTTATGTATAGTTTTAAAGGCAAGGAATATCCATGCTGTACCAGTTTGACCATGGGTATTATTGGTGGTAAGTGGAAAACGGTTATTCTATATTATTTGATAAATGGACCCTTGCGCTACAATGAATTGCGTAAACATATGCCAACCGTTACAGAACGAACCTTAAGTCTTCAGTTGAAGAATTTGGAAGAAGATGGTATTGTCAAAAGGAAAGTGTATACTTCAAAACCTCCTTTAAAAGTGGTTTATTCCCTTACCGATTTGGGCAAAACCTTAGTTCCATTAATTGAATCCATAGCAGATTGGGGCGATTCTGTGCTTAACCAGCGCGTTTAGCTTTTCTTGAGACAATTATTCCAACTTTCTTGGAGTTTTTAAGAATGCATCAAAAAACCGAGTAAATCATCGCAGGCTGGCAATACTTAAAAGGCTGACCTATTTTCTTCTTTAAAGGATATTTTGCTTTAGTCGAGTAATCCTAAAAATTTGGCCTTGGGACAAAACCACCAATGCGATGGAGACCGTTATAGTGCACAATAATCCTCCTTCAATTCCAAATTCACCTCCTGTCCATAACGTACTTCCCGAATTTTCAAAAGTGTAGAGGGATACTATCGATTTCTTTCCACTATTTGCAAATCCGAACACATTGTTTTGAAAAACATTCCAGGCGGCATGCAGCCCAATTGAGAAGTGCAATTTTCCGGTTTTCACGACCATCCATCCCAAAAGAAGTCCAATTAGGACGAGGTTTATAGAGGATAGCAACGAGGCATTTTCATTGGCGATATGCAACAATCCAAATAGGGAAGAAGTAATGAAATAAGATAATAATACGGCATAGCGATTGCTTAGCCTTCCTTGAAATCCTTCGGCCAGATTCACTAACAAATATCCACGACTAAAGGCTTCTTCAAAGATGCTGCCGCACAGATAACGGAAAACTTGCCCAACAAATACTAGGAGAAATGCATGGGTAGGGAAGGTGTTGAATTGTATCTCATTCAGGATGAGCCATCCTAGACTAGACTGAATAAGGAAAATTACGATTATTAAAAGAGAACCCCACATGGCGCCATGTACAAAGGACTTAAGGGGAATGAGCGTAATGCCAAAGTCTCCCCACTTTCTTTTGTCAAAATAGATTCCCGCGAGGTAGATAGCGAGCAAAATAGCGAGCATTACAAGGAAATTTGTAAATGTTTTTTCAAATAGCTCGCTGACATTATTTAGGATCATGGCAATAATGGTGGCAAACAAGCCTGCCAGTACAACAAAAAGTACTATCCTAAAAAATGCTCTTATCCGCTTTTCCTGTGAATTCCAAAAAATGTTGGCTAATACGGTCATAGGTGTGAAGCTTTGCCCTTTAAGACTCCTATTTTCAAAATCAGGTTACGGAAACAGGAAAAATATATTGAAAAAATTCCTCTAGTTGATTACCAAAAAACCATTGGGCTCAAAAGCATAAATTTTATCACACCTATCTTCCTGGTTTACTCGTATGAAGATGTAGTTTTCGTTGGCTCCAAGTTCCAGTTCACCTGCATATAGGTCTTTAGGTGGTACGGAAATTGTAAACATCTCTTTGCCCGCCTTATTGATTAAATCCAAATGAACCGTTTCATCCCGGTTGTTGAATAGGGTTGAATTAATCCTAAAGTTATAGGTCGGGTTAGCCACCAAAAGTTCGCCATTACATGCTAGGGCTTTCATTGGCTTCATTTTGTTTTGGTGCATAAATTCTTCAAATGCAACAGCGTATTCAGGGTTTTGAATTTTTTGGATTTTCCAAAGAAGGAATACGGAGCTGGTTTTTGTCAATGACATATCCCAAAAGTTTTCATTTAGCATGGTTCTTGACCAGTTTTTGAGCTGATTCTTATATATCGCATCAGAAAGCATGAATTGAACCGATTTATCAAAGGAAATAGAATCTCTTTGATGAAGCCAGTCCAATTTTTTGGAATATTCCCTTCTATGTTCCGAAACCATTTCTAAAATTAGTTCCTCCCATTTGCGTTGGGAAGTAATTCTCCGTTGAAGTTCTTTAATATGGGGAATCAAAGCTTGATACGCTTCTGGTATCTCTTTTTCATTCTCAATTATTTTAGATAGGTTTTCATTCAACAAATTTTGGGTGAACGTTCCTAATTCAATTAAAGGCCCTATATCCCTCATCTCTTCGATAGTTGGATTTCCCTCAAATAATTGTCTAAACCTTGCATCCAACCCTAGACCAATGTCGATGGTTGAGTTGGCCGCATCAATATTATGTTTTAATTCATCTTGAAGGACGGTAAACGTATCTACAATAGATTCTTGGAGTTTTCTTTTCTCGTTCCAATTATTTATTTGTAGTGCCAATAAAATTCCAACAATAACCAATACAATTTCCCCGACTGCATAAAGTAGATACTGTGAAAACTTACCCTTGGAGAGCAGGGAATGCCGTATTTTTCTAAAGAATCGTATCATAAAGTGCTTTCTATTTACCCGTTTTGTGAAATGGGTTCATGGGTTTTGGTTGGTCGAGCATTCTCAAATTAGTATTGAAAATCCATGAAATTTTATCCTGTTACTTTTTTGTGAGCTTTGAAAGCTAGTTTTGAAGGTAAAAATTAATCCGTTATGCGAAACCTACTTTCAATATCTTTTATTAGCCTATTTTTTACAATGATATGGACTACGAAGGCACAAACTGATTTTTCGGCAAAAAGCGAAGAATTGGGAAAGGTCCATTGGTATCGAAATTACGATAGGGCGGTGGCAGAGTCCAAAAAAACCAATAAAGATATTTTGATTTTGTTCCAAGAAGTTCCGGGATGTGCCACTTGTAGAAATTATGGACAAAATGTGTTGAGTCATCCCTTGATGGTTGAGGCCATTGAAACTTCTTTTGTACCCTTGGCCATTTTTAATAATAAAGGGGGGCATGATGCCGAAATTTTAAAGCGATACAAAGAACCCAGTTGGAATAATCCCGTGGTTCGCATAGTTGATTCAAAAGGAAGAAATCTGGTTAGACGAATTGCAGGCGATTACTCAGCAGCTACACTTTTGCAACGAATGACGGAAGCTTTGGCAAGTAGAGGGGAATTGACACCTGGCTATATGGAACTACTGAAACAAGAACTTTCCGCAAAAAAGGGAGGTAGCTTAAGAGAAAAACATTTTCAGATGTATTGTTTTTGGACAGGCGAAAAACAATTGGGCAAAATAGAGGGAGTCTTAGAAACGGAGTCAGGTTTTATGAACCATGGAGAGGTGGTAAAAGTCACCTATGACGCCAATATAGTGGATGAATCACAATTGGAGGCTTACGCCAAGCGCCACAGTTTCCGCCCCGTAGACCCCAATAAAACCTATCGGGTAGCCTCCCGTGATGTTCACTATTATTTAAGGCATACCGATTACAAATATCTCCCATTGACCCCGTTGCAACAAACAAAAATCAATAGCGCCTTGGGTAGTAGAACCAATCCGAATAGGTATTTAAGTCCCAAACAGCAGAACTGGTTAAAAGAGATTAAAGTCTCTTCCTTCAAAAGCAAAATTCTGATGAACACCGAGTTTAACGAAGCTTGGACCTTTTCAGAACAACATAGACCAGTAACTTTGTCCAGCAATTGACCATCCCTTTTTATAGGATGTAAATTAATGACTTGAGGAATCATTGAATTGCCATAAGACATTTACAAGCTGCCAAGTGCCATTCAATTTTACAATATGCATGTAATCAATCCAATCATCGGCTATTAGCTTAACCGAGGCGGTTCGGTCAAAAATATCCAAAATGATAACTTCTTTTTTAGGGTTTTCTGGAAATTGCTTACCATCTAGATTATAGGTTTCCGCAAGAAGAATCATGGCATCTGTAAAGGTTTCCCGCAGATATTCTTTTCCCGTTTGCTTATTCGTCCAAAAGGTGCGTTTGACCATTCTGGGGTGTGCAGCTCGTTCAAATTGCTCTGGTTTTACATTATGCTGGGATTCTATATAATCCAGAGCAACTTGGGTAATAGCCAACGTATCCTGTCTAGATTGTCCCTGAACCGAGTAAGTGAAAAAGAGAAAAAAAAATGCAAAAGCAGAAAGGAGAAAGCAATGTTTCATGGTTGTCCGTTCTTAGGTGTTATTGTATGACTATTGGCAGTTTACCAATATTTTCAAATACACATGGAAAGTAGCATTTTTAGCAAGGAAGGTTTTGCTTTTTGATAGAATTTTAACGCTCCCGGAAAGTTTTTAACCTAATCTTAGCTCTTTTCCACTCTTAGGATTTTTTCCATTTTACGACCTTTCGCCAATTCATCAATCAACTTGTCCATATACCTCGCTTGTCGGGTCAGCGGAGTTTCAATTTCTTCTATGCGATACCCACAGATAACCCCTTTTATTAAATGGGCATTGGGATGTAAGGTAGCATTGGCAAAGAAGGTTTCAATGGTCACTTTTTCGTCAATCAATTCTTGAAGCTTTTGTTCATCATAACCGGTTAACCAAGTCAGCACATGATGGAGTTCTTCTTTGGTCCTACCTTTTTTCTCCACTTTGCTTACATAATGGGGATAAATAGAGCCAAATATCAACTTGGCTACACGAGCATCGTGTTCAGGGGTTGTTGCCATTCTTATTTATTTACGGGTTGGTATGTGTTCAAATTGCCACCTAGTGCGGCCTTAGACAGACTAGGTATTACGGGAAATTACTTTTTAACTAGGTTTAAGATATGAAATATTCCCTTTACAAAGTTGGAACCTACCCAATCGGTAAATGGAATTGCAGAATTCTGAGGTTTTATGTATTCCGCTATGGCCAACTCAAAACGTACCGATTCTTTATGTGCAGAAAAGTCTTTTCTAAGAATTTGTAATTACTCTAAATTTAGCTGCCAAGACACCCCAAAACGGTCTTCAATAAAAGCAAATTTTGTGCTGAATCCATAGTTATCCATAGGCATAAGAACCTGTCCGTTTGCAGACAGGTTTGTAAACAAGGTGTTGATTTCCTCTTCTGATTTACAATCAACCCAAATGGATACCCCAGGCGTAAAATCCCATTCGTGTTTTATGTAGCTGTCACTGCACATAAACCTGCTCCCATTAAGCTCAAAGGTTGCCACGAATATCGTTCCCTCTTTTGCAGGCCCTTCATTCCCATATCTCTGAATATCAATAACTTTTGAATTCTCAAATAAATTGATGTAGAAGTTCATGGCCTCTTCCGCATTATTTTCTTGAAACGTCAGAAATGTTGCGATTTGTTCCTTTTTGTAACTTAAAGCTGCCGCATGTTGTTTTTTCAGGCTATCAAGCTCAGTCTGTAAAGCATTTAATTCTTCCGTAGTTGCCTTATTGTTACAACTTTGAAGTAGGAATAGTACGATAAACAGGTAAAAAATTCTGTTCATTTTCCAAGGGTGTTTTTAAAGGGTTTCCACAATTTGGATGTTATTCCCACAAGTGTCATTGAAAACTGCAAATTTCACGGTACCCATTGTGGTCGGTTTTACACTGAATTCCACATCGAGCTTAGTTAGTCTTTCATACTCTGAATCAACACTATCAACATCAAATTGAGTCCAAGGAATTCCAGCTTCCATCAACGCTTCTTGAAAAACCTTGCAAGGTTCAAAATGGTTTGGGGCGGGTTCCAGTAGAAGTTCTGGCCCGTCCTGCCAATCCTTTGAAACCAGGGTCAGCCAACGATTACCGCCTTCCAATGGGGCATCTTTTTTAATCAGAAATCCTAGTATGTCGGTATAAAATCTTAATGCTTTTTCTTGGTCTCTAACAGGAATACTAATTAGTGTTACTTTCATATTTGGTGTATTATTTTCCCAAATCTCTGAACTCCTCACCTAATTTACTTCTCGAAAGTTGCTCATTTTGAAATCTACTGGGAGACATTCCCGTTTTGGTTTTAAACAAGGTGCTGAACGAACCCAAACTTTCAAATCCAACGGCAAAACACGTCTCTGTGACCGACATTCCCTTCACCAAGTATTCTTTTGACCTCTCGATTCGCTTATCAATTAGATACTGCCTTGGGGTTAGTCCATAGTATCTTTTGAAAAGCCTTTGCAAGTGGTATTTTGAGGTAAACAACAAATGGGATAATAAATCTAATTTCAGGTCCTTTTCGAAGTTGTGATCGATAAAATTACGGGTGGCAATCACTGTTTCAATTTGCTTGTCATTGGAATAGCAAACTTTTTTGATGTGACTTATTTGTGATTCGTAGAACGTCATAATTTACGTAGGCATTGCAAGCTTTTTTTTAAGACCAGCAGCGAACGAAAAGGGTAATGACCTTTTAATCGGTTTGCTTTATCAGTTTATATGAAAAACCTTCGTCATTTTCTCCCAAAACCGAAATGTATATTTCGTTATCGCTTAATATCTGATACTGGATTTTCTTTGGAAAATCATGATTGGAATTCTGAAAGGAAAATAAGCTATTTTTTGCTAACCTCAATTTAAATGGTATTGCTTTTCCATTATTCTGATTAAAAACGGTTGGAGAATATACGATTTCGTTGCCCACCATCTCAAGCTCGATGTTTTCTGAAATGACTTTTTCTCCGTTTCTAACCTTGTAGGATTACAAGGAGTCTAGCTTGCAGTCTGTATTTGCTAACGATTATACCCTACATGGACAACAACTTTATTTTGTTTGACCCTAATCGTAAGCCAGCAAGCTCCACATTTTCATCGGTTATAAATTTTACCCTCTTTTCATGCTTAGCTTTCCCCTTAATAGTCCAAATTATTTTTCCATTATCATCATGCCTAATTCCTGAAATGAACTCTACTCGATATTCCTGGTCTTTGGTATCAAATAGATATAACTCATCAGCATCGAACGAAAAACTCTCGTCAGAATAATTTAGAAAAACAACGTCTAGGGTTATCAATTCTTTTCCAAAAGGGGTTACATAATTTGTTTTTGTATAGCTTAATGGTATAATTTTCAATTGACCTTCGGAAAGTGGGGTTTGCAGTAAACGGATTTTGGGTACACAAGAAGAAAACAGTGCAAAGACCAAAAAATATTGAAACATCTTCTTTTTCATCGTTCAATTATCCAGCAGTTTAATTTTACTAAGCTTTTCATCGATAAGGAAAAAAATATCTTCGTTCTTTTCATACATATAAAACAAGATAAAAGTCCTTTTTTTTCCTGGTTTTATTCTAAAAGTTGATTTGGTTTTACTGCCAACGCCGGCTACATTGTACCATTTCAAATCGAATTTTTTCTTTGTTCTGGGGTTGGCAAGATGGATTTTTTTAAGATCAACCTCGTATATGGAGTCTTTTGACCTATTTTGAAATAAAAGATACATAACATATGAGGTGTAACCACGCAAAGGAGAGTAACCAAAACCACCTCGCTTTTCTTCCCGCATCTTTTTAATTACAAACAAAACGTCTTGATTGTAATTGAAATACTGATTTTCCAATTTCAGATTCTTTTCGAAAATCTGGGATTGCAGGTTTGTTGAAATCAAGAGAAAAAGGATAACAAAAAGGTATCTCATAGTTGATTAGTCCTGAGGTTAATGCTGACAAGGTTATTAATTTGTTTCTTTTCGCCAAATTTCATCTTCGCCATAACCTACTTTTTGGTTGGGAAGGGTCAAGTTATAGCGTTTGGCATATTCATCCCAATCAGCTTTAAGCTCTACAAGTTTAGCGGTTTGGGTTAAGGCCAAATCAATTAGTTGAGCCGGGTCTTGCTTGAGATTGTACAATTCCCATTCACCCTTTCCATAAGGTTTATCGTAAAATTCCGCTTTCCAGTCGCCTTTCAATACGGCCCTTCTTCCATACAATTCCCAACAGTGGGCGGTATCCCTTTTGTGGGCGTATTTCCGCTTTCCGGCCAACCAATCCTTTAAGGATATCCCATCCATCGGATAGATTTTCCGGCCATTAAAAAGGGTATCCGGATGTTGAATCCCAGCAATATCCAATACGGTAGGCGCCAAATCCTGCACTGAAATAAACTCATTGCTAATTCTTCCTGCGTTTGAGCTCCATTTTGGAAAAGAAAGGATAAAAGGGGTCCTGACTCCTCCTTCAGTGGAAAAACCTTTATACCATTTGAATGGTGTGGAACTCACTTGCGCCCATGAAGGGCCTGTGAAAATATAAGAGTTTTGCCGACCCATATTCTCCATACTGTTGTCGAAATTTTCCGCAACCCATTGGCGAGTATCCACAATGTTGTTGATATTGTTTCCCTCTGCGCCATTGTCTGACATAAAAATAATCAGGGTATTTTCCTCTTGATTCAGGGATTTGAGGTGTTCCATGATTTTACCTACGTTGGCATCAAGCCTTTCAACCATTGCAGCATAAATTTCCATGGTTCGGGAAGCTTTTGCTTTTTCATTGGCATTGAGTTCCTGCCAAGGCATGACGTTGGGAGTAAGCTCAGAGATGGGTGTGTTTTCAGGGATAATACCCAATTTCTTGCCTTGTTCTATTCGTTCTTCGGCAAGGACTTCATATCCTTCATCATAGCGGCCTTGGTATAGGTCAATATATTCGTTTGGCACCTGTAGCGGCCAGTGTGGTGCGGTATAGGCAATGTAGGAGAAAAAAGGTTTGTTTTCTTCTACGCTCTCCGAAATGTATTCCATTGCCTTCTGTGTATAAAAATCAGAGGAATAGAAGTCTCTCGGCAGAGAATCTAATTCCTTGCCATCTTCAACATAAAGTGATTTTTTATAGAAGGAAAACATGGGTTGCATATCCTCAAAATGGCCCGCACCACCTTGAAGAATGCTAAAGGAACGGTCAAACCCACGTTTATCGGGCCATAATCTTTCATCATCGGCGGGATAGGCCTGATGCCATTTTCCAGCGATGGAGGTATGATAACCATTTATTTGTAAGAGCTTTGGAAAAGTAACCACATCAAAGTTTAAATGCCCTTCATAGCCACGAACTCCTTTCTGATTCTCCGCCCAATCACCTTCCATGGTGCCGTAGCCGTTTCGATGATTGTCAACACCGGTCAATAACATAGCTCGAGTTGGAGAACAAGTTGGAGCTGTGTGAAACGAGGTACTGCGCAAGCCTTGGAAAGCCAACCTATCAAGGTTGGGCGTGCTTATTTCGCCCCCAAAACAGCCTAAATCGGTAAAACCCAAATCATCAGCGACAATCAAGACGATGTTCGGTCTGGTTTGAGGAGCAGGCAACTGCTTTTCTTTGCAGCTGGAAGAAAGAAGCAGGAACGCTAGCAGTATAAAGGTTAGGTGACCGTGGTTTTGCATGGTTAAGGATGTAACGGTCTCGGCTACGATTTTGCTTTGGATATTTTCAACAAAAATAATCCGCACGGAATCTTGCCGAATTATTGGTTAATAGCCCTAAAGTTAGCAAGAAAGCCCCAATCAATTATAGCCTCTGTATCAAACCAAAAATGAATTAACCTTGAGGTGCTGGGAAAAGAGCTTAAAAACTAAGCTCCAAATCACCAGAATCCAGACCAACGTGGCAGCAGTCTGTGCTAACGGTATAATCACCGCTTACCACTTCTTCGTCATTGACAAACCCTCTAAATTGTATTCTCCTTGCCTCATTCAAGTCTAGGACACCATCTTGGGTCAAAGGATACAGTCCGGTTTGCTGTGCCTCGGCAAGCTCTTGGGCCGAAAGTGCAATGGTCATATCGTTTCCACTCCCTAAATCAGTGACCGTAAAAGAATCCAAGGCCACCGGATTTTGGTTCATGTCGGTTACTGACACATTGATTCGAATAAATATGGCTGTACAGACGGTACCCTCACATTGCGCATTCATATCATCATTGGTATCATCGTCATTGTTGCAGGATGTCATCCCAAGGGATAAAAAAAGAGTTAGGACAGATAAAAAAAGTTTGTTTGTATTGATCATGTTTTTTGATTTTTCTTCTAGACGTCAAAAAACAAGGAAGGTTGTGTTAACAGGATGCTAAACTACTCTCCTAATATTTAAATGTCAAACAAACTAGTGTAGTGAATAATGGACCACTAGGATATTCAGGTTTTAGTCAATCGAAGTAATCGAAGGGTCAGCGTTACTGATATCAACAACATTTTTCCAAGAGCCATCAGTCTGTTTTTTCCAAATCTCCACGCCCTTATTGTAAATGGTCCGTGTATTGCCAAGGGTGTCAATAGGCATGGTCATATAGTTCTTAATGATTACGTATCCAAGGTCACCACCTTTTGAAACATAGGCTTCTTGTGGTTTCCAACTGATATCGAAGCCTGGGATTTTCATAGAGCGTTCAACCATGGCCCGAAGGGAGTCAATCCCAACTACTGCTGCTTCATTTGGTGACATTAAAATAGCATCATCCGCCCAATAGGATATCATCTCATCTACATTTCTGGTCTTCACTGATTCGGCCCATGCTTTGGAAAGTTCCATAAGGTTTTCAGCCTCAGCTTCTTGGTCTATCGGGGTTTCTTTGCAGGCATTTAGGACTAAAAAAGTTAGTCCTAACACAATGAGTTGGTGGTTTTTCATCTTTTATCAGTTTAAAGGTTAGAGTGCAAGCGAAGCTTTTGCGCATTTCGTTGCAGAATGGAGGGAAACTTAGTTGCTTTAAAGTTAACGATTAAGCAACAATAAACAATAACAATACTAATGATGCCAACGCTATTATTCCGGCCATACTTTTTTAAACCGAACACATACAATAAGCATTTCTTCGTTTGGTTGCTCGCCACTTTCCTTTAGAAAACTCTCGAAAAAGTCCCAGTGGGCTTTTTTCCATTTTTTAAGAGGTTCAATATTTGTTCCCATATCCAGTTTGGCATATTCTTCGGAAATTTTGTTGAATGGAATGGTATCAACACTTACATTTTCTATGATGGCTTGGGCATTTCCATCGAAATCCGTGACAATTTGTTTTGTTCCTATGCTTGGTAAATCCACCCCATACTGTTGGTAAAGCTTATACAGTCCGGAAGAAGCTTGCTTTTTTCCATGCACAGTTAAGTCTGCAAGTCGATTGGCATCTTCTCGGTTGTTATGGAAAAAATCGGATTCTGGAAGGGTCTCATCTTTGAATTCAGGATGGGATTTGATATAGTTTTGCCAAATTTCAGTGGGGGATTTGTGCATCTTCGATTCGGTCCCCCGTTCAATTTTCATAGTGTCCCCTGATTCTGAGATTCCTTGGGGTTTTGTCTCATTTTTACAAGCTACAAAAACTAAAAATAGAAGGAGTGTAAGATGTTTCATGGGGCTTTCAATTTATTGATTTAAATGTAATCAAAGTTCCACTTAGTTGGTGCCTTATACCGTGAATTGTGAATAGTATTGGGTTGACTTCATTATGATTTTTTGATGCCAGCCAATCCAAAAACAAAAGAAGACACGAGCAACAAAACTCCAGGGATTGCGGCACCTAAAAAGAAAGCCAATAAGGCATCGATACAAACCATAATGGAAATGAAAAATAGTATTTTTCCAATTTCGTGTTTCATGAAAAGCGTCAAAATTCCTAAACCAGCCAAACCGAAAAGTTGAATGGACGGGTGTGCGAACAGCACAGGAAAAATTTCCACTATCAAAGGCTCAGCATTGGATTGTTGCATAAGAGCGTTTACGTAGTTAATGCCACTCCCATGAAAAAGGCCCATTATGATGAGTAGGGAAGAGCCGATTATAGTGAGTAGCTTGGAGGTTTTTGATTTTGTCATTTCCCATGGTATGTATCTAAAGGAAAAGACGAAACTAACTTCCAAAGGGTTGCCTGAGGACACAGAATACAATGGATTTGTAAAGTGAAAGCCCAAAGGCCTGGAAACTAGAGTCCTCTTATGGGTTTACGATTGTATTTCATTCAAAATCTGCAACCAAATTGTATCCTTGAACTTTTCCTTGAACACACCAAAATGTCCAATTTTTTTGGTGTTGAAATCGACTGGTTTCAGAAGTATGGATTTCGTATTGGCATTTTTATATTGACCTGTCATCCATTTGACTGATTCTATGGGGGCAAAATCGTCATCTTCAATGCTAAATGCAGTAATATCTATCTCAATTTTATCATAATAGGTTTGCTTGATGGATGGGTCGCTAAGAATGTAATCCTTGTTCTTGCCCCAATTTCGCCATTGGTTTGCCACATGTTTTGGAAGGTTTTCCATTCCGCTTATTTTCTTGGAATTTAAATATCCGAAGGTGTTAAGCAGTAGGGGAAAAAGAACGTGCCAATTGAACCACATTTTTATTTTTCCTATTCCCTTCCAGTATTTCCAATATCCAGATTGGGCGGCAACCAGAACTATTTTATCCAACTTTTGTGATGATTCTGCAAGCCCTATCAATTGACCTCCTATACTATGCCCAAGAACAACTTTTTTTGATTCTGGATAATTAGTAAGGGTATAATGCAGCACGCTCTCCAAATCATTTCTTCCCCAATCTGCCGCATTGTTTTTTACCTCTTTTATGGGTTTTTTTAATGAACGGCCAATGCCGAAGTAGTCAAAAGTGATAACCATGACACCCTTATTGGCAATATGTTGGGCGAACTTCTGGTAGAACTCTTGTTTTACACCTGTCGCTGAGGCGATAATAACCACTGTTTCGCTTGAATTGTTTTCAAACAATGTGGCTGATAAGGTCCCAGAATCAGATATTATTTCAACTTCTTTCATTTTCTTTCAATAACCAAAATTGGTCTTGCTACAATAGGACGCAGAGTCGGATTCATTTCGGCTGCGTTGGTAATTATGACTGTAGCTCGCTAGCGTTTATCTTACCTGTGCACCATGATTATTGGTTTAAGTAAGTATCCCAAGTCGTTTTTGATACTCTTTCATTGCCATTTTCATCCAGTAAGCCCGAATCTCGCCATAACTGCCCAATATCCCTTAGTTCCATAGGAAATACTTCCCAAAGTGCATCATAATCCCGGTGTGCCCACCAAATTACAAATTCGTAATTCTGTTCTTGGGCATTTTCCAGTAAGGTTTCCAAATAGATGTTTTGTTCGATTTCGGTTCCACCAATGGATAGATTTAGGTTGGAAACGATTAAGTCTTCTGCAATATGACTTGTTTCTACAAAAGCGATAGGTTTGGTTATGTTGTCATGTAAAAAACCAAAAGCACCTTGGAACTCGTTTTTCGTACTCAAGTTTTTGAAAAAAGGGTAAAAACTAATGGCCACAAACTCCATTTGGTTCATATGTGCTATCATTTCTTCCATGTATTCTGTTGGGTTTGAAACATCGGCTTCGTACAAATTATGCAAGGAGATGGATTCGGAGATAGGTAAATCCGGATACAATTGTTTAATCCTGGATTTGACATTCTGAATCAATAGTCGATATGAATCCCATTTATCTTCAGCTCGTATCAGTAACTCATTTACTTCAATGGCAATAACCAAATAATCCGGTTCAAACTGGCTAACCAAATAGTCAATATGTTTAAAGTAGGCATCCTCAATCCCTACATCATTCAGATTTGAATAGGTGGGAACCGTACCATCAAAATCCTCAGCAAGTTCTTCCCTATTTGAATTCAATAAACTAACCGAAAGCAACAATTGTTTGTCATTTATCTTTCTATTTACCCTCCCTGTAATTTCATTGGTAAATTCAGTAGGTAACGTCAAATCGTTCATCCAGGCGTTCCATGGAATCTTGTTGTCAATATGTTCGGTGTAGATATCCGTATTATCCGCTATAAAAGCATAGGTGATATCCACATCTTGCAGATTGGGTCCAAAACTCCAAGTGGTAAAGCCCATTCTAAAATTCCTTTGCTCAATAGGTTCGGATACCATATTGTCTTTACTACAATTCAATAATATAATAAAGAAGCAAGGGAGAAGTTGGTGAAGTCTATGCATTATAGTGTTTGTTACCAATATTGAAAACGTTCCTGGCGGTGATTTCATTGTATTGAATATTCCAGCAGGGTTTCCGATTCTACAACTCGTGTAACAATTCATACTTCCATTCGTCGTAAAGGGGACAACTCAATCGGTGATGGAAGATTTTATTGGGAACAATGCTAAAATAATTGTTGAATGGGGACAATTGATAACCGTATCTATTATTCTTGCATCCACATTCCTCCTGTATCTATTGGTAAAAAACAATAAATACTTTTTACCCAAAGGGTTTTTTGGTTATACAATGACCGCTGCTTTAATCCTCCTAATACTAGTCAGTGGTTTGGCCTTTTCGAAAGTAACGACGATGAAACCGCGGGTTTCATTCGTTTTGGATGGATTGGAAGCACTTCATAACAAACCTGCCCCACCATTTGAATTTTATGTATTGAATGATGATTCCCGAAAGAACATAAATGAATTCAAAGGCAAAGTGGTGTTATTGAATTATTGGGCCACATGGTGTGCACCCTGTATAAAGGAAATGCCAGAACTCAATAGGTTACAAAGTAAATATCAGGATAAAGGACTTGTAGTAATTGCTTTATCGGATGAAGAAAAGGAAAGATTATTAAAATTTTCGGGCAAAAAACCGTTTACGGCTACCGCGGCCTATTCAAAGGAGTTCAATTGGGCAGATATACAGTCAGAAAGACCTATGACATTTCTAATAAATAAAGAAGGTATTGTTGTTGACTATTTTACTGGAGGATACGATTTTGCTTTTTTTGAATCAAAGATTAGCGAATATCTTGAAAACTGATTTTTTCCAATTTCTATCGAATAGTATTTTTTATTGAATCATAAAGCAGCTAAAAATCATACTCGCGGTAATTGAATGAAAAGCTGTTATTCAAGGAGTAAGTTGATGTTTATCGTCCTTATTACTTGTAGTGGTTGGCATTAGTTTTTGCAGTGCAGGTAGTGATTATTTTGGCGTAATTAGGCCCATTAGGTTACCTGCTACATCCCTAAACCATGCAAACTCTCTTCCATCAGGTAGTTTTATGGGATTTACAAAAATCTCCCCTCCATTTGATTCTATTGCCTTTAAATCAGATAAAAGAGAATCGGTTTCAATATATACGGTAACATAATTTTGAGGGTCACTAGGTCCCAATTTATTGATGTGCCCACTCAATGCATCTTCTTTGCCTGTGTTGATTATTGCGGAATTTCCATGTCGTGTCAAATTCCAATCAAAGACAGCTTTATAAAAGGCAGAGGTTTTATCAATATCACTGCAACCTATTTCAAAATGTACTACCGTTCTCTTCATATTTTCCAAGTTAGACCGAACGTCTTGCGCGCAAGCCAAGCGCTATCAAGACTAAGATAACAAAAAGAGATTGGGTTAATGCTAAAAGCGCGATACGCAAATTGCGAAATAAACGGGATGGGAGACAAGTACCGCAGGATAGAATTTGGTCCCTCAATTCACAATTTCAAGAATGTCCTTATTCTCGAGGATTTCTTTTTCACCACCATTCATTCCAACTTTGAACATGGCGTAGGCTAATTCGGTAGATTGTATGCTTGCATTTTTACCTAAAAGTTTAATGATTGGATATAGTGCACGGCTCATTCGATACATGAAATTAGGTTCTTTTCGAGGAGTAACAGGATAAATATACCCGGGTCTAAATGAATAGAACTTGATTTGTAATTGCGAGATTTTGTTCTCGGCCATCCCCTTGAATTTCGCGAAGGCAGTTCTGCTCTTCTCCGTCCTATCAGCACCTGCACCACTCAATAAACAGAAATTTGCATTCGGGCTGTTATCTTTTAATGCTTGGGCAAAAGAAACAGCATAGTCCACGGTAATTGTTTTGAATTCTTCCTTGGGAACTTGACCCGTATAAACCCCCACGCAGAAAAAGGCTGCATCTATATTCTGAAATAGCACTTGATGGGCAGCATAATTTGAAAAATCGTCAATTACAGTTTCATGTAGTTTCGGATGGTCCATATTACTGCTACGACGCACAAGGGAATTTACTTTCTCCACTGTACTGGAATATAAGCACTCCTTTAGAATAAGTTCGCCAACCATTCCGGTAGCTCCCGCGAGCAAGACTCTTTTCATTTCTTTAGGTTCTAAATAGGATTTAAATATTTACAATGTAGAAATTATCCCATATTTACTTTATGACTTCGAATTGCCGTTAGTCACAATTCGATATTCGTTAATTTTCGGTTGAGCACTGGAGTTAGCAGTTCCGAGTGAATTTGTCAAGGGTCGTAAACGTGATCATAGTTATGCAAACCACCGCTGGTAAATTACATTTATTCCTAGTTGGCGCCAGTTTTTTGATCGGTCCAATTTTCAATAGTTCCATTATCATTAAACCAAATCTCGATATAAACTTTTTCTTCTATCGGTTCTCCTTTGCGTTTTAAGATATCAAATCTCAATTTAGACAGCGCTTTGTTAATTGATTTCACACAATGATCGTATTCTTTACTAGTGTTTCCCCAATTCGCTTCAATTTGTTCTTCAGTTTGATAGTTGGTCATCAAAACATCAGTAATTTTTCCTTTTTTTCCAATGACTACGGTATATGCCTCACCACAGTCGAATTTATCTTGTTTAGTCCATTTGTGATTCTTTATTTGGTTAAATAGGATGTCGGGAATTGAATCTTTTTCCATCCTATCTACACCACTCTCTAAATCTATATAATTCTGTTTATCAATGATTTCAAGTATTTCCCCCTTTTTTGTTATTACAAACGTTTCGTACAAAAACACGGTTTCCAAAGGTCTATCCGAACGCAGCATTTTGTTGTCTTTGGATTTTGATGGAAAGCTGATATTTCCGCTATACCAATCGATAAAGACTTTCTCATTTTTGACCTTACCTTTAAATAGCATTTTGATATAGTTTTTTCGCACTTGAATTTTGTTATGTAAAGCATGACAGCCGATAATCGAGCTAACAAACAAACTGTCATTTTCTATTTTGTAAATAGCTTGATAGCCTCTTAAGCAATTTGGTAAAGTACCTTCTGTGCCTTTAATTGAATTTCTAAAACTCAATAATCTTTCCTTATCATCTTTTGTTGTTTGAAGATATTTTTCTACCAATAAGTTGTCTATTGGAATAGTGTCATTATTGTAAATAAGGAAATCAGGTACTTGAGGATTAGCTATTGAATTAGCGGCTATTAAGGAAATAAAAATTAATGTAAAAGTCCATTTCATAGTTCTTCCGTAAAGTTGTTGCTCAGGGTTTTGGATATGATTGGTTGCAAAGCACTTATCCATAGACCATTGTTAGTAATATCTATTATTATCCAATAGTTTTCTGTAAGAATTATTTGCTTAGTTCTTCATAAATCCTAGCTGTTTGAAAAGTTCTGTAGATTGCTTTAAATAGCGCGCTTTATTGGTCTCTTCAAACCAAGCCCGGGAAACTTGTTCGTTATTGTATAGACGACTGTCTTTCCATTCTGAAATTCCGGGAATTCTTGTCTGCGTCCAATCTTCGTTTATAAAGCTAATAGCTTTAATATTATTTCGGTAGGTGAAGGTAAAGAAGTTTACAAACCACTGATCCCACACTTCAACACTTTTGCTATCGATACCATGGATTGGATTAGCCTCAGCAATCATAACAGGCTTCTTGTGTTGTTTGGCAAATTGAAGTACATCATCGCAATACGGGCCAAAGTCTGTGCCATTGTATGCATGGCCAAAGACTGAAATAGCAACCCAGTCTACATATTCATCCCCGGGATACCAAGCAGACAGTTTATAGTCCTTAAAAGGCTTGGATGCATAGGAATGCCATACAAACGCGATATTGTCCACCCCCTTTTTGCGTATAAGGTCTACAATGCGCTTATAGGCCCTTACATATTCCCCTGGTTCAAGTTCATTGTGGGGGCCATCAAATTCGTAACCTATTCTCAGGTAGATGGGTCGGTTTACTGACTTGGCCCAAGCACTGTATTTCTTAACGACCCGGTCGTATTCACCATCGCCCGTAAATTTTGCAATATTCCATTTCCCTACCATCCACAGGGCACTTTGAATAACAGCATTCGGAAAATTATCGACCAACATCTGATGGTTTTGAGAAGAGCCGCTTTCATTTTTGTGAGACTCCGTAATACCATTAAAATCAGGTATTCCCCAATATGCGGACCAACCCCCTGGTATGGGTTGATTCGGAAAATGGTCCATATATTCCGTTATGCTTTCAACAGTTTGACCCATAATGAGCAGGGTTTTTCCATCCGGAGGAACGAACTTCGAACCTTCATAGGTATAAATAAATTCGGGGTCTATTTCCGTTTGTATTTTGGACACCATTTCTTTAGCAATCTCATCTGCGGCATTCTTGTCGATAGATTGCCCACTTAATTCAACCCAGGCAAGAACCAAAACTAACAGTGTTAATGGTATACGATACGTACTATATAGTTCGAAGCCCTCGCGACCGAATACCTCTTTGGTTTTAGCATTCTTTTTTTTAATTCCATCTACCATGTTCATTAATTTTCATTAATTATCGCTAAGGGCTCTTATGACCATTGGTCTGGGTTTTAGCCTATGTGGGTCCGTGTTTATTTTTCAATTCGTTTTTGAATCTTTCCTCTCTTAATCACAGTATTAATCGCCAATGTATGGCTTATTTTCTCCAGTGGATTCCGATTGAGCAATATCATATTGGCAATTTTACCATTTTCAATTGAACCTAAGCTATCCTGTGCATGCATTACTTTGGCCGCATTAAAAGTGGCCATTTTAATGATATCCAGTTGATTCATTCCTCCTAGCTCAAACATCTGCATTTCTTCGTGTAGACTATAACCGGGAAGAATGAAAAAACCTGTATCCGTACCCAAGGCAAAGGTTATTCCATCTTCATACAAAACTTTAATGTCATCGACCTGAAAGGCAGCAATATCCTCTAGCTCTATCTTGTCTTTTTTAAGATACTCTTTCCAAAAAACCATCAAATCTTCTGCCCGTGCTATAAAACCGGGATCACTAGCTCTTGCCAAATACGTTTCATCAAACACGCTTTCCTTTCTCAGGGTGTCTACCCACTCCGGAAATAAGGGATACAAAAAACCCTTATCGATCATGAGAGTTGTGATAAATGAGGGTCTTACCTGATAAATTTTATCTAATAGTAAAGTATCTCTATCAAAGTCAAGGTCTACCCCAGTCCAATGAACTAGGTTTTGGATACCGGCATCCATTGCCATTTCCAGTTCGATGTTGTCACTTACATGGGCAAATACTTCGGTGTCATTTTTGATTGCCTCTTTCTGAACTTTATTAATAAATGCCTGTGGCATTCGCTCTACCCAAGGTGGGTTTGGTCCATCTTCAATGGTTAGCTTAATTCCAGTAATGGGATACTGGGTTACCTCTTTTACCAATGATTCTATTTGCAGTGTGTCTTTAAGTAGAAAAACTGATTTTCCGTCAAACCACTTCCCCAAATACGTCTTCATTGGGTGTCTGCCCTCCATGGTGAAATGTTGACTGGTGTGAAAGACTATTGGAGCCGGAATGGTATCCTGATTGCCATAGTCCCGCATGGCGGCATAGTATTCATTTGTGCATAAACTTCCACCGGTAATGAAGATGGAGGTTACTCCATAATGTACATATTTGGGAAAGTCGCTTTCAAAATCATTGGTGTGGACATGACAATCAAATAAGCCAGGGATAAGGTACTTTCCAGTTCCATCGATTACTTTTTTCGCACCTTCTATTGTGGATGAGTCAATAGCAGCTATTTTCCCATCTTGTATACCAATAGAAATATTGGTTTGCATTGTTTTTCCGGTACCGTCAATAAGGTTGACATTTGAAACTACCAAGTCATATTTTTCCGTCCTATCAGGTATACAGCTAAATAGGCAGAAAACCAGTATAAGAATAGTTGCGTTTCTCATTTTGATGGAATGACTACCAAGGGTCTTGTATATAATTTGTTTCACCGTTCGCCGTGCTTGGAACATTGTTGATTTGAAATTCGCAGAATTTCGAAACGTAGTAATCCTGCCGTGTTAATAGCTAACCGATTTAAAGTTAGCAAGAATGCCGCAATCTGCCAGAAGCCTTCGGTTTATTACTAAACCCCTTATATTTTATAGCCCTTGTTGTGTGTTCGTACATTTATTCCGTGGGAATGGGCAACTTATGTTGTCTTAAAAATGAAAGTTTGTCCCAATAACCTCTTTGAAATTTTATTTTCCCGTCTTTAAATTCGAAAAATCCGCAACCACGCAAGCCTAAAGGGTCTTTCCATTCCAAAATCACCCAATTGTTGTCCTCAAAAATATTTTCAACGATACAAGTCATTTCGGCTTGGTTAAATTCATCTTCGAACATTTTTCGGATAGCTTTTTTTCCAACAACGGGTTCGTTCGTTACTTGGTGATTAACGGCGTCGTCGTGATAAAATTCCGCAATTCTTTCGGCATTGCCTTCGTTAAAGGTTTTCACCCAATTTTTAAGTATTTCCTTTGGTCTCATCTCTTTTAGTTCCTTTATTGGTATATAAATCACAATGGTCTCGGCTGTGCATAGTAGCAAAGCAATCACTCATAGCCCTTATCGGGGGAGTTTTTATTTTTTTGGTAAATACAATTTCATTTTTCCAATTTCCATTTTGTCTAAATGCCCCATTTTACTTTCGTCTTTAGTTATCAGGTGCATATGCAAAAATGAGTCGTGATGTGTAAAAATTCCTTTGTGTTCCCTTGAGAAAAATCCAATTACTTCGACATTTACATTTTCCAATTCATAATTGGTTTGTCCTTGATGGGCTTCTTTTGGCGATGTTACTTTTGTTCCTTCGGGTAAATTCTGGATATGAATAATTGCACTTGAAACTTGTCCGATTAATTTAAAAGCGAAAGGTCTTTTATATTCGGTTGTTTTGTTGTCAATTAATTTCTCCAAATCTTGAATTGTCTTGAGGTAAGGTGGTAATTCAATTTCGTTCCATTCCGTGACGTTTCCATAAACAAAAAAAGGTGCTGATGTTTCAAATGTTTTTTCAACGGTCATTGTAGAGTCGGAAATAACTTTTGACAAGTAGCTTTTTCCATTATTAATCAGCAATTCACCTCTCAAGTAGCTTACAGGTCCAAGACCATAAAGTCCATTTTTGTCTGAAATTGTGTCAAGGTCAATACTACTGCCCAATTCACCTTTCCTCATTACATTTTTCATTGCTCCGACAATTTTTATGTCGGGATAGGTTTCTATTTCAACCTTCTTCTTTTCTTTCGGGTTGGAATTACAACCTATCAGACCAATTGTCAAAAATCCAAATGCTAAGTGTTTTATGTTCATCTATAATTTTAGTGCTTTTCACAAATTACCGCTAATGGTTAGTATATCCGAAGTGCGACCGTAAAGAGAGTATTATCGCATACAATGTTGCATGTGGTTATTTATGCCCGATAAAAATATCTTCATCATTCAATAAACCATATTTTGGGAATTCTTCTGATATATTAGTTCGTTCTACGGTAAATCCTGCTGAGGTAAGCCTTTGAACATAATCTTGCCCATAGATTCTAACATGGTCGAATTGTCCAAAAACAGCTTCTCTTTCTTTAGGATCCGCTATGGAGAAATCCTCAAATGTTTCTTCCGAGTTCTTTGATATTGGAACTTGCAATATGGCCTTACCACCCCTGGCTAAAACCCGGTACAACTCTTTCATTGCTTTAATGTCGTCGGGTACATGTTCAAGCAAATGATTACATATTATGACATCAAAGTAGTTGTCTTCATAGGGAATGTCCAAAACATTCATATTTTGAACATAATCAGGGTAGCTGTAACCTTCCGTAAATAGATCTCCGCAGACATAATGGGTAAATCCAGAACTTAAAAGAGCTTTTGATAAGTTTTTCTCAGGTGCCAAGTGGAGAATCTTCAAGTCTTTTGATTCCTTGAAAAGATTAAGTTTTTCTGATAAATATGTGTAAATCAATCTTTCCCTATCATTTGAACCACATTTATAGCATCCAGCATTTCTACGTCCAGCACCTATTATTTCTTTTTGACGTATAACTGGGATATCAAAACCAGTTGGAAAAAAATCCTTTGATTTAAAACCACATATCGGGCAGATATATTTATCTCCAGAATATAACGTCATTCTAATTCTCTGTTTTAATGATGATGGAATAAGTTTCTTTATCATACTTATTGAATTTTAATTGTTCGCAACCGTCTCGTGTATGCCTAGTAGCGGATTTATACACTAGCTTTTCAGTATTTCACTGATATTTATCTTATGTTAATACTTTGTCGCCACTTAAACCGCTATTACTAATACACCGTGTTGCAGCACCTTCTTTTCCTTTATATTTCAAAGCTATTCATTCGATTGTACAAGTGGTTGAAATCCTCCATAAACCATTCTACTGGCATCGAATATTAACTTAGTTGAGTCCGTTAAAGGTGCAACTAATTCTGTCATTCTTGGGTCTGAGGGAACTTTTTTATTGGCTAAGTCACGTATCTCTTTTGAAGGAAAAACAACCCAACCAAATACGATTTCCTCGTCTTCTTTTGCATCTATGGTTGCTATAAAAGATTTTGTGCCTTCCAAAGTCAAATCATCACCAACAAATTCGAAATAGGCAATTGCACCATACTCTTTCCAAATTTCGGCTACTTTTTCAACCACTTTTTTGTATTCACTCAAATAAATTCGGGGAACTGGAAGAACGAAGCCATCTATGTAGTTTGTCATGTTTTTATCTTTTGGATTTATATAATGCGCTACCCTAGTTTTGTATACGAAAAGTAGCAGGTTTTTAAGAACTAACTTTTCGATTAAGAACTGACTCTTATTTTCTGTTTCGGTTAGACCCCAAAATCGCTATTTTTTATATACGCTGTTAGCCTTTTGTATTTTTTCTATTGGATTTAACAACTATTTTCAATGGTTTAATTTAGCCTCAAATTTATTTTTGAGATATTACTACCATGTTTGAATTCTCATAAATATGACAAATAGTAGTCAGGATGGGGTATGTGTTTAAAATACTTTATTTCCGTAATAATTTACTCTCTCAGTATTTTAAACTGCGTAAAAAAGGACTTATCTATGGCCTATAGCGTATTTGGAATTATTTGCTTTCCCATTTTTTTTCGAGCACATATAAAAGGTTAAGAACTTTTCTCAACTTTAAAAAAGAAATTATTTTCTCGGTTTGATTAACACCAATGATTATTCTTAATTTTCGCCTAAATCTGGAGAAAAATGGCAACCAAGAACTATTAAAATGGTGAATAGTATACGTGTCTTTTGTTGCAGAAATCTTACCTGACTCATAGTTTTTGGCGCTGAAATATTCGAAAGGAAATGAATATATGGAATCCTCACTTTTGAGCAAAAATTGGGCCTGTTGTACTTGAGAATTTTGCATTATTATGATGTTCTTAATCCCATTGAGTTGAAGTTTCATAACTCTTGGTAAATCCTTGGTGTCATAACTGCCATTTTCTTTTATGAAAGGCCTATCATCATAATATTGTATGCATTTTAAAATCCAATTTGATCCTTTTTCAGAACCAATAACAGCGGCTTCTAAAACGTTGTCAAATTGGGTACCAATAAAATAAGGTAAAGTTAATAGGTCGTCAAAACTTTTTCTTACCTCTACATCCATATCCAGATAAATTCCTCCATAGGTATAAACAGCATGTAGTCGGATAAGGTCAGAGGCAAACGCATATTTTTTATTTTCAAATGCCTGCTGCGCCCAAATACTTGTAGAGATATCGAAACGGTTAGTATCCCATAACATAAATTCATAATCAGGAAGCATAGCCTTCCAAGATGCAATATTGGTCTTTATGTCCTTTGGATATTCGTCGCCACTCAACCAGCAATAATGGATTATTTTAGGTATCATATAGTTCTAACTAGTGTTATGTTAAATATTTTCTACTTATAGTTTAGCAATTAATATTTGGAGCGGTAAATCTACCAATATAGCTGGTATAATTTCTCATTTACGAATGTAATATGCTAGCAAGCATAGATTATCTAATCCTGAGCAAAATATTCTTCTTCTTCTTCTTCTTCTTGAAATACTGTTGCAGTTTCTCCATGAATTAAACCTGTATTAATCAATGTCCATAACCAAATTCGTTATCGGCCATAGCTGCTAAAAAAATGGTTGACATTCTTTTATCGCCTATATAAGCTAATACCGCATCCTCTTTTTTTGACAATCTCATCGAACCCGATACGGTTCCAACTGAAACCAATGCATTGGAATGGATGTTTGTAAAGCTAATTATAGATTCAGCCTTGATAGTTCTATTTCCGGTTAGCCATATAATATCATTTTCTTCAAATCCAAAACGATTTCCATTCCATTCTGAATCTGTAAGGCGAATTTTTGTTCTTGGGGGGGATATCCAAATTGGTTATAATTTCAAATCCATCATTCTCTGTTGCGTTCATTGAAATAAAAGAAAGGCAACCAGATTGTATCTAAATATCATTTCTTTTTAAATCAATAAAGATAAAATCAATAGTATTTTCAGGACTTTCACATGTCATAGATAAATAGAAGTGAAATTACTCGATGTACTTTACCAATTGATTAATGGGAACTAATCAAATTATTAAGTTTTCATCTGAAATATTTATTTAATGTTATCGGTCGATTAAATGGTTTGCGTTGCATGAACTTTATTTTTTGTTCACTTCTATTTATAGTTTTCAATTTTTCGTTCCTCACGAATTTCTCCGATATGATAATATGCAATAATCTCTTCAATTAGATTGTTCTGTACATAGTACCACTCACTTACATCTAAAGAAAAATCCTTTCCTTGCTTTGCAGTGTAACGGACACAAGCTCTGTCCTTTTCATAGATTGAATCGTGCAGTTCAAAGGATTGGCCAAGGAATTTATCTTCATTTTCTTTGACTAAGTCAAGATATTTCTGTTTTCCGTTAATTGTTCCAAAAGGACTTGTGTGTTTGAAATTCTCAGATATGGGTAAATTCAGATAGTCACCGCTGTTCCATTTTTCAAACCATTGTTTTACTATATCTTTTAATTCCATTTTTCTCTATTTTAAGCTTATTGTTGAGCCTGCTTGCCGGCAAAGACAGGTACACACCAAACTGAAAATCCGTCAATAATCACCATAGCTTTAGCGAAGGGTAGACGAGAACGGCGCCATTATCTGCTGGCTTTTATACTTTTTAGGTTCATATAATAGTTCTTTGTCGGTTTGTCAAATTTCTCAACTGCATAACGCAAAGTCACTCTCGGCATAGTTTCAGCATGTTTGTCCAAAAATTGCTTAAGTTTCTGTTCATCTTTTTTTCCTGCCTCTCTAATCCAACTTCCAACTGCCTTGTTCATGAGCTCTTCTTTGTCGTCAATCAATATTTCCGCAATTCGAAAAGTATCTTCCAATTGTCCTTTTTTGATAAAAGCATAGGTGCTCACAATTGCTGTTCTTCTTTTCCAAGTATTATCAGACTTTGCCAAGTCGTAAAGAACATCACGCGGTTTGTCCATTAAGTATTCGCCAATAATATTGTACGAACCTCTGTCCACAAAGTCCCAATTATTCAGTCGGTCGTGTCTTGAAAGGTAAAGGTCAAATAGCTCTTTTTTTTGTGTTTCAGTTGTTTTCTTTGATTTTGCCTGAAAGTCCATAATGCTGACAGCTCCCATTCGGACTTCGTAATATTCACTATCCAAGAGTATGTTGACTTCCGATAATGACATTTGGGTGAACTCCTTTGCTGTTTTGAATACATCTCCAAATTTTACTCCGAACGATTTGGTAACACCATCGTTTCCTTTAAAGAATTTTTCGACTTTGTTGAGTTCTTTTTCGGATTTGAATTCCGATAATCTGTTCATGTATTCTTTTGCGGTCATTATTGTTCAGCTTGCAGGTAACGGTTTGTATAAACTGTATTTTGATTCAGTTTATACGGTGTTGGTAACCGTTAATATTCGTACCAATCTTTGATAATGAAATTATTTTTTTCCTGTTCAGGTCTAAGCAAGGAATCTAGATAGTAACGGTGAAAGTACCCATTTAAAACGATGATTCTTTTTCCTCTAAACTCATCCGTAAAGTGTAAAATGTTTTTAGCCATTGTTCTATTTCTCAAATCCCAAAATTCAGAAGCTCTTTTATAACCTTCAAAGTAACTGATGCTATCACCTTCATTTTTAATATAATATGTGTTAGCGAAAATCGGATATTCATCCATTACATCTAAAAGCTTTTTATACTGATACTCTTGTCTGATTTGAGCGATTTTATCTGTTTTCGAATTATTAAAAGCTTTTGCTCCCAAATATGCAAATGAGCTAAGACTGTCATTTACTTTAAGAAAGTCTTTATAAATTTTGTTATCAGATGAATTCAATAAATTGTTTTTGTACAAGCTGTCTAAGAGATTAGATGCTTTGTTGTCCGTTGGACGCGAACCAATTTTTATTCGGTGTTCATTTCTTCCTGTGAATTCATATGGTCGAACATCCACATCAAAATCATTCATATACTTTATGGTGGCAATGTTTTCATTGCTTTTCCATGTCTTTTTGAATTTAAAGTCTTGAGTGAAAAAGGAAGAATCGACTTCGAATAGTATTAAATCAGGTTGAATTTTCTTCAAGATGTTGTATAGACTATCCGAATTAAAATTTTCAACAGGTTGATGAACGGTTCCTAGTAAGACTAAATTTGTTTGTCGCTCGCTACAAGATTGAAAAATAAGAAACTGACATAGTAGAGCTAAAGCTAAAAAAAATCTCTTCATTTTGGTTTGTTCTCAATGGTTACCAACGGTTTGGCTATGATTTCGGCGTGGAATCATCCGTCTACGCTCACCGGAGCGTTGTGTAGGTGAGGGGATTATTCCGCCGAAATCCAGCCATTTAATTTACACTTTTATTCTGGTGTGGCACTAAACCACAATGACCCGAGCGCAGCGAACCGGCATTAACAATTATAGTCATCGTTGGCCACAATTTTTATTTCTAATGTATCTCATACACCATTTCAACCATTCCATCTTTAAAGGCTGTTACATCCTTTAAATGCAACGGAATTTCCTTACCAATATAATCGAAGAAGAGCGTTCCATCACCCAAAAGTGTTGGGATTATAGTGATATTTATTTCATCCGCTAGTCCAAGACGTAGAAATTCTTTTGTGAGCATAGTTCCACCAACCATCCAGATGTTTTTATATTGGTTTTTCAGTTGGTCATTTACTACTTTGCTTAAGTCACCTGAAATGAATTGTACACTTTTTTTGTGCGATTCAAGTTCTCGTTCGGTTAGGACAAAAACTGGAACTTCTCCATAAGGCCAACCTAATTCAACAGCGTGTTCATAGGTCCGAGAACCCATAACATAACAGTCAATCGATTTAAGGAATTCCGAAATATATTCTTTGGTAAGTTCCACTCCTTTTTCGTAATTATCTTTTGAGTGCATCCACGAAACGCTTCCATCTTTTTTGGCTACAAAACCATCAAGACTTGAAACCATGTGAATCGTAATTTTTGAATTTTCAGTTTGCATTTCTCAAATTGTGGCTAACCGTCTCGGCTATTTGTAGTTGCCAAGCAATTACTTATAGGCATGGTTACCTTTAGTTTATTCTTGGTTCTTGTTGAGTTACGCAATGAATACCACCACCGAACAGATTTATCTCTTTTGCTTTAAACCCAATAATTTCTCTATTTGGGAAACAATTTTTTAGGATACTCACCATCTTTTGATCTTTTTCCTTTTCTGATTCTGGCATGCCTTCTTCCCAGTACTGTGCCACCAATACTGCTCCATTGGTTACAAAATAATTGGCGTAACTCAATGCGGGAACCACTTGTATAATTTCAGTTTCTTTAGATAAGCCTTCGTTGTACAGTTCTTCTAGACCTTCGGGGGACCATAATGAGATAGGTAGAGGTAATAGGTGTAGATTAAGGTCTGGTGAAGGTACTTCAATTATTGTAAATGGTTTGCCATTAGTCCTACGCTGTTTTTTAATTTGATCCAAATAGCCCTGGAATATTTCATAATCGTAGCTTGCGATTGGATTTTTGTCTTTATCCCCTTCTGAAATAGTGGTGACCAAAATCGTACTGTCATTTGCAAATCTTGCAACTGCATCGATATGTCCATTGGGTGCATAACCCCAATAATTTTCAATTTTCAATCCATTTTTCTCTATTAAGGGAACTCCTTCCAACCAAATCATTTGTTTTTTACCATACATGTCAAGGATTTCACGTTCAATTTCTTCAAAGTAAGGCTCTCCTTGGTTATGCAACATCGCAAAGTCCTTTATGGACATGGCTGATTCACTATTTACCTCAATGGCCCCTCCGTCATAGCTCAGAGGGCTGTTTTGTACTTTATGGCCAAATCGAATAGCTAAACTGTCATCCACGGTTTTTCTCAATTCTACATCAGAAATCCTCTTCACGGAGTTCGAATCAATCCCTTGCCAGTTGGCCATTCTGAGCTCTAAGTCATTAGAAAGAAAAAGAGGCCCGGGATCTCTCATAAAATAAGTCTCTTGCGGATGGACAATCATTGTTACCCTTGAAGTATCTACTTTCATTTGGAGCAAACTCCCTACAAAAGCATTAGCTAGTGAATCCTTATAGGTAAGTATCTTAACTGGGACATATTGATGAAGTATTTTGACCAATTCCAGCCTTGTGTCAATTTGATTTGCCCCCTGATTCAACTCCCATCTATCATGTATAGAAAGCCATACGGCCTGTTGAGGTTCCCATTCAGGTGGAAAGGTAAAAGGTTCGGTCTTTTTTTTCTCACCCGAACAACTAGTTAAAATTGCTAGAGGTAGTAAAATCTGAAATATATTTTTCATGACTTCCAAATTAAAGGTAATGGTCTCGGCTACGATTTGTTTCACTGTTCGCTAAGTCCGGAATGTTGTGTCCACGAGCGCAGCGAACTGGTGTTAGCAATTATAGCCATTGTTACCTGCTGCTATACTTTTTCTAATTCAACCAACTTTTCCATTAGAGTTTCAAACAGTTCTTTAGTAATAGTAAATTTAGAAACGTGTGGTTCATATTTTGCACGAATTAAACTTTCTGTAAATCCGTCTTGATTTGATGCATTTTCATCATTCAAATTGCGAATACAAGAGTCGATACAATCAATTGCTTTTGCAAATTCCGATTCCCGTGTTTTTCGATGTTCATATTCATTCATTATTTTTTGGAACCTGTCAGAATTTGGTAGAAACGAAGAGATTTTTTCCAGTGCTTTTTCTTCTTTTTCCTGCTTTAATTTCATTTCCTCTGGGTTGTTGAATTTTGCATCTCCTGCATAAACTTCTACAACATCGTGATAGAGTAGGTACTCGAATACTTTCAGCCTGTCAAGTGGTTCATTCATGCAGTCAATTACCAAATCCGCAATTAACAAACAACTCCAAGAGTGTTCAGCGCTACTTTCTTTTCTGTTACCAACATTTAATCCGCGCTCAACTGTTTTCAGTTTTTCTAATTCGGTCAGACTATTTATTAATTGTTCGATTTCCATAATTGCAGGTAACGGTCTTGGCTACGATTTGTGGCGGCGTTGGAAATCGTTATAATTCTGGCCGTGGCAGATCTAGCCTTTGATGGTTTTATAGTTTCAAGTTAGCGAAATTGTAGCTATTATTTATAGCCCTTGTTATGGGCATCCTATTTAGGAATAAATTGAAATTGCCCAAGCCACATAGAACCAACCTAAACCAACCCAACTAATAGGATGTATTCTTTTTAAAGTGTGCCAATCAAATACAAGGAACGAAACAAAAAAGGCATGCCACACAAGAACATAAAACAACTCCCAATTTTCTACCTGAAAAAAGTCGGACACCCTTCCCATTATTGGTTCGATAGGCAATGCTATGGCCCAAAAGATAAACCTCTTGTGCTTTACAGCATTTCTTCTATACAAATATGCGAGTAGGACAAAGGTGGCAAAGCTCAACATAAGTAATCTATTGGCTTTGACGAATGGTTCCATGGTATCCCATCCTTTGAAAACAGCAATAAAAACGTATAGGGTGCTCACAAAGACCCCGATTGCGAGTACAAACCCGATTCTTCCCCACTTCCTGTGGGTCTTGAACTTTTTTCTAAGAATAAAATATGACTGCCCCACGAAGATTACAAACCACGCGAACATGAAAAGGCCGTGTATTACAAATTTTGGGTCACTGTTGCTTTCCTGGTTAATATTAGTAAATAGGTTGTCTGAAAAGGCAACGATGGAAAGAATAAGGAGTAAGGAGCTTACAATTGTAAAGTAGTACTTTCTCATTATACGAATTAATAATTCTGTCATTTCAAATTGCCCATAACGGTCTCGGCTATGAGTAGTTGCCAAGCAATTACGTATAGCCATTGTTATGCCTAGTTATTTCTTATTATTTATAAATAAACTTTTTCAAGCGTGAGATAAAACTGGGAACATCCAGTGTTTATTTGCAAAAAATTCAAACGTATCTTTTAGCACAAAAAGCGTGTCTGTACCCTTTAACAATTGTTTTTCAAACCCCTCATCATTCAAAGGGGTAAACCCCAAAATTACCCGCTGAATCCTTTTATCAGACATACTAAGAACCACGTTATCAATAGTCACAGGATTATTTGAGAATATATCATCGAGATACACAGTGTCATTTTCAAAGTCTGCGATGGCAATTGCATCAAGTTCTTCTATATAATAAATGCTGTTTTTCTTAAACCAATTGCAATAAAACATAATCAGGGAAACGTTGCTTCTCATAGATATCTTTGCTATCGGATTAGAATTTTTAATTCTTTCCATTAAAAAAGTGACATCAGCGGGGTCTTCCATGTTCAGTTTTTTCCAAACTGATGAAGCACTGTGTTTATCTACGATTTTTGAGTGTTGATATTCCTCCACAACCTTGAATCCGAACTTTGGATAAAAATCAAGCACACTGTCATTTGCAAAGAGATAAACAAAATCAGTGCTATCTTTCCATTCATGCATTATCTTTTCCATCAAGTACTTGTTAAGTCCTCTATTCCTGTATTTTTCGTCAGTCATTACGGTACCAATTTGAATTCCCGACTTTCTCTCGCCTTCAATATCAAATTCAATCTTGCTAATTGAAACATTTGATACAATCTTGTCATTATGTAGCAGCGAATAGGGAATATAATAGTCACCCCATAAACCATCGTGGTACCAATTTTCTAAACTGAAGTCAAAGACGGCTTCTGTTAAACTATTGAAACTTGCTCTTATTTTTTGATTATGTTTAAAATCTTTAGCAAATCCATAAGTAATATTATTGAGTCTTATAAACTCCATCAATTTTTAATCTTGTATTATAAACCTTCCTCTAATTACGAATAAGGGTCACGACTATGGGTAGTTGCCAAGCAATTACTTATAGCCATTGTTGGGCTCAGTATTTATTTTTAATTTCTTTATTACTCATAAGACTTGAAATCCCATTTCCTAAATAATGCAGGGAAATATTGTGGTGGTCCTCATCATAAGAGTTTACGCAATCAGTAGCTATTATAACCTTTAGGTCTCTTTGATAGGCATCTATTGCTGCCATCCTAACGCAAGCATGCGTATTTATCCCACAGATAATAAGCTGCTGGGTTTTATTCCGATTTAAAATTTCGTCCAGGTTTGTATTGTAAAAGGCGCTATAACGCTTCTTTACAATTTCATAATCATTCTCTTGTCTGACAAGTTCATTGAGGATTTGAGAACCTGCTGTTTTCTCAATGGTTTTGGAAATGCTCTTTTCTCGCATTATAAGGAAGGCATCGCTTAAGTCTTCCTTAAATTCTTGTCGAACCCAAATTATGTCAAAACCTATTTCTCTACACCAATCCGTCAAGTCATTTATTCTACTACATAGAATTTCTCTAAATTCAACTAATCTTCCATCTTGAAAGTAGTCGTTTAACATATCTATTACCAATATTGCTGTTTTCATTTTATTATTGAGCCCAACGGTCTCGGCTATGTGTAGTTGCCAAGCAATTACTTATAGCAATGTCGTCACCAGTATTTTTTATATTCTTTTAATTTTTTTCTGTCGATTATTACAGGATACAGCCAAGGAAGGTCAGCTCTTTTTCCATGACGATATAATATATCCCAATCGTCAATTCCCATAATTACCTCAATAATTTCTCGTTTGTATTTTATCTCTTTAACCTGTTCTACTTTTACATTAGTTACTTGTCTGTCTTCGTCCGCTTCTACATCAACATAAAAGCTAAGATTAAACTTCTTTTTCCAGACTTCATCTAGAATTCTCTTGTCGAGATTTTTTATCAATTCTATAATTAGTTTGTCACCATATAAGTAACTGATACTAGTTTTTGTGTTGTCTACTCTTGTGATTTTTGTTTTAACACCATTATTGAATTCAAGAATATCTTCATATTCATGTACAGTAGAATAACCCATATGTTCTGCATATAGTTTCTTTCCATTTGGGATTATTATTTTTCCCGAAAACCATTTAGCCTGTACCTTTTGATTTGTATATTCCTCATCAAAAACCATCTCTAAATTTGCTGTTATTTTGCTACTGCAACAACTTGATATTCTAATTAAAAAAAGTTTGTCATCAATGAATTCCCAAGTAGCTTGATATCCTCTCCAACAGCCAGTATTAATGCAACCATATTCTGAAAACACACTGTCTTTTTTTAACAAATGCTCTTTGCCTTTTAGTGGATTTGAATAAATGAAGACAGTATCTTTTTTATAAATCAATAAATCTGGAATCTGTTCTGTAGCATTCATTTTATTAAATGAGAAACAGATTAAAATTGATATTAAACCGACTGTCCTTTTCATATTGGTTGTAACGGTCACGTTGATGATTTCTTCTAAATCAAGTTAACTCATTTTCTATAAAAGTCATAATCTGTTATGACCCTTTATTTTAGATATGGCAGTATGTTTACACCATACCAAAATCTTAGTATGTCAAATCAATCCCAAGTAGACTTTTTAGAGCAGGTACAAGATAGTTATGGCTCCACCCAAGAGCTGGCCAATATGCTGGATATGGGTGTGGAAATGCTGTTTTACCTAGAGGAAAACACTTTTCACAAACAAGATGTGCAAAATGTGGTCACCGCCCTACGGGCCGTAACCACCGCATTAAGAAAGTAAGACTAGCGGTGTATGGTCTGCAATCTATCCGGCCCTACGGAGACAATCTTAATCGGCACTTCCAACTCGTCTTCCAAAAAGGCTATGTAGTCGTTTAAAGCTGGCGGTAATTCCTCGGCTTGCGTCATTTGGGTCAAATCTTTGCTCCAACCCTTTAGGGTTTTATAGATGGGGGAGATGTTCTCACTTTCAATATTGTAGGGCAAATGTTGGATTTCCTTCCCCTTGTATTGGTAGGCGGTACATACTTTTAGGGTTTCAAAACCGCTCAATACATCGGCCTTCATCATCATCAGCTCCGTTACCCCGTTTACCTGCACGGCATATTTTAGGGCCACCAAATCCAACCAACCGCAACGTCTTGGTCTTCCCGTAGTGGCTCCAAATTCGTTACCTACGCGGCCCATGGTCTCACCATCGGTATCAAAAAGCTCGGTAGGGAAGGGGCCACTGCCCACTCGGGTGGTATAGGCCTTAAAAATACCCAGTACCCGTCCAATTTTGTTGGGAGCTACACCCAAACCGGTACAAGCACCTGCTGCCGTGGTGTTACTTGAGGTGACATAGGGATAGGTGCCAAAATCAATGTCCAACAAAGACCCTTGGGCACCTTCGGCCAATATTTTCTTGCCCTCACGCTGTGCGTTGAAGATATATTCCTCACTATCAATAAAGGTGAGTTTCTTCAAAGTGTCCACACCCTCACAAAATTCATCTTCCAATTCCTTCAAGTCGTATTGGATGTCTACATTGTAAAAGTCAATCATGGCCTCATGTTTGTTGGCCAGATTACGGTATTTGGTCTTCCAGTTGTCAAATTCCAAATCTCCCACGCGCAAACCGTTTCGTCCCGTCTTGTCCATATAGGTGGGGCCAATACCTTTTAGGGTAGAACCAATTTTGGCCTTCCCCTTGGCGGTTTCGGAAGCAGCATCCAATAAACGATGTGTAGGAAGAATTAAATGTGCTTTTCTGGAAATAAGAAGCTTTTTTGTGTAGTCCAAATCAAACTTGTCCAAATTGTCCAACTCCCGCTTAAAGATAACTGGGTCTATCACCACCCCGTTGCCCACAACGTTCATGGCTTTTTTATGAAAAATACCGGAGGGAATGGTGTGGAGTACGTGTTTTATACCATCAAATTCCAAGGTGTGCCCCGCATTGGGACCCCCTTGAAAACGGGCGATAATATCATAATCCTTGGTAAGAACATCAACAATCTTTCCTTTTCCCTCGTCTCCCCATTGGAGACCAAGCAGTAAATCTACCATGAAATGTATGTGGTTAGTCGGTTAGGTTTTCTTCTTTGTTTCTAGTTCCGTAAAAATAGAGTGAGTGGTTGTTGATTTTGATATCAAAAACCTCCTCAATGGTTTTTTTGATAGATTGGATGCGCGGGTCGCAGAACTCGACCACCTCACCGGTATCCGTGAGGATTACATGGTCGTGCTGACGGTCAAAATAGGACTTCTCGTATTGGGCCTGATTCTTTCCAAACTGGTGTTTGCGCACCAACTTGCAGTCCAATAGGAGTTCAATGGTGTTGTAGAGCGTGGCCCGGCTTACCCGATAGTTTTTCATCTTCATTTTAATGTAGAGGGATTCCACATCAAAATGGTCATCGCTATCATAGATTTCCTGCAAAATCGCATAGCGTTCCGGAGTCTTGCGATGCCCGTTTTCTTCCAAAAAGGAAGTGAACACATTCTTTACAATTTCCTGATTTTTACTGTTCCCCATGGTTCGTTCCAAAACTAAAGGACAAAGGTACGCTAAAATTTAAATTCTGTCCACCTTATCAATCCCCTCAATCTGCTTCAGATTGTTGATGAGTTTTTTCAAAATGGTGTTGTTCTTCACCACTAGGGCAATTTTTCCCTTGAAGGTGCCGCCATCGGCACTGAAGTTAAGGTTGCGCATGTTCACGTGCATATTGTCCGAGATAATGTTGGTGATCTCATTGACCAGTCCTAGATTGTCAATTCCCGTAATTTCTATATCCACGGTAAACTCCTCTTGGGTAGAATCTATCCACTTGGCGGGCATGATGCGATAAGCATAGTGGGACTGCATGGAAATGGCATTCGGGCAGTTCTTTTTGTGCACTTTGATACCATCACTCACACTCAAAAAACCGAATACCTCATCTCCAGGAATGGGATTACAGCATGGGGCAAGTTTATAACTCAACTTTTCCTCCTCTTTGCCAAAGACCAGCATGTCGTATTTGGCCGTGATTTCTTCCTTATTGACATCCTTGGGAGCTGGATTTCTCCGGATTTTGTTCTTGAAGAAATTCAAAAAGGCATTGTGGTAGGTTGAAGCAAAGTCCTTCAGCTTTTGGTTGTCAATAACCCCGATGCCCACACGATAAAACAGGTCCAAACTGGTTTTTAGTTTGAAATATTGAACCAGCTTGTTGACCGTGTCCTCGTTTAGTTCGATTTTTTGGGATTTCAGTTTTCTGCGCAAAATCTCTTTGCCTTCTGCCGCAATGTTCTTCTTCTCTTCACCCAAAGAGGAGCGAATTTTGGCTCGTGCACGGGCGGTTTGGGCATAATCCAACCAGCTTTGATTCGGTTTTGCAATTTCAGAAGTGATGATTTCCACTTGGTCGCCACTTTGCAGCACGGTTCCCAGAGGAACCAGCTTTCCATTTACTCGGGCACCTCGAGTCTTCATGCCAATTTCGGTATGGATATGGAAGGCAAAATCAAGGGCAGTAGCGCCTTTGGGCATAGATTTTAAATCTCCCTTCGGAGTAAATACGAAGATTTCCTTGGAATACAGGTTGAGCTTAAATTCTTCCACAAAATCAACCGCACTACCATTGGAACTTTCCAAGGCTTCCTGCAATCGGTTCAACCATTCCTCGATTCCCTGTTCTTTTTGCTCCCCATGCTTGTACTTAAAATGGGCGGCATACCCTTTTTCGGCAATTTCGTGCATACGCTCACTACGTATCTGCACTTCTACCCATTTTCCTTCAGGTCCCATTACCGTAATGTGCAGTGCTTCATAACCGGTGGATTTTGGGGAGGTTATCCAATCTCGTAGCCGAATTGGGTTGGGGGTAAAGTGGTCCGTTACGATGGAATAGATTTTCCATGCCAGGAACTTTTCGTTTTTTCGATCCGATTTATAGATAATTCGAATGGCAAACTTGTCGTAGACCTCATCAAAAGACACATTTTGGGCCTTCATTTTCCTGCGGATGGAAAAGGTGGATTTCATTCGGCCTTTTATCTCATAGTTGAGGCCTTCTTTATCCAGTGAATTTCGAATGACGTTGGAAAAATCTTCGATATAGGCCAATTGTTCTTCCTCAGTGTTTTCAATTTTAGCCTGAATGTCCTTGTACACCTCAGGCTCCGTATATTTTAAACTGAGGTCTTCCAGATGGGTTTTAATATTGTAAAGCCCAATTCGATGCGCCAAGGGTGCATAAATGTATAGGGTTTCCGAAGCTATTTTCACCTGTTTATGCTCTGGCATGGCATCCATTGTGAGCATATTGTGATAGCGGTCCGCAATTTTGATAATGATTACCCGAACATCATCATGGAGGGTCAACAGCATCTTTCTAAAGTTCTCTGCCTGCTGACTGATGTCCTTGTCCTTTTTTAAATGGGCTATCTTGGTTAAACCGTCCACAATTCGGGCCACGGTCTCCCCAAACATACGTTCTATATCATCCAAGGTGTAGTCCGTGTCCTCGACAACATCATGAAGTAGGGCAGAAGCAATGGAAACGGCGTCAAGACCAATTTTTGAAGCTACGATTTTGGCCACGGCAATAGGGTGGAATATATAAGCCTCGCCGGATTTTCTCCTTTGGTCCTTATGAGCATCCACAGCAACATCAAATGCCGAGCGTATCAACTTTTTATCCGCCGCAGTGAGGGTCTGGTAGCTGATACGTAGCAATTCTTTGTATTGCTTTGCAATTTCCTTATTCTCTTTTTCTATAGCTGCCTCCGTCATCGTAAATTAAAGTTACCACAATCCAAATAGGTAAACAACAAAAATTATGCCTTTAGGTTTCGTATCCGTTCTACTAAAGGGGGGTGAGAATAGTGTACGAACACATAGGCCGGATGGGGCGTGAGATTGCTTAAACTGTTCTTGGATAACTTCTTTAGCGAGGTAATCAAAGGTGCTGCCGCAAATGTCATTTTGGCATAGTTATCTGCCTGAAATTCAAACCTTCGGGATAAATAGTTCATGGCCAGACCTGTAATTTCTGAGATGGGGCTGTACAAGAGAACAAAGCCGACCAAACCGGCATGAAAACTGGGCTGGGATACCCCAATGGCCAGTGAAATCTCTGGTGTATTGATGAAAAGCGACAGAATATATAAGGTAAAACCAGTAAGCAACAACGAAACCACAAGATTAAAAATGATGTGCTTCTTTTTATAGTGTCCTACCTCATGGGCCAGAACCGCTACAATTTCCTCTTCATCAAGGTCGTTAATAAGCGTATCGAATAGGGTTATCCTTTTTTCCCTTCCAAATCCGGAAAAATAGGCATTGGCCTTGGTGGAGCGTTTGGAACCGTCAATCACAAAGATTTTATTCAATTCAAAGCCCACCTGCTTTGCGTAATTTTCAATGGCACTTCGCAAACTACCTTCATCCAGAGGAGTTTGCTTATTGAACAAGGGCACAAAAAAACGACTGTAAAACAGGTTCATGAACAAAATTACCACCGCGAAGAGAACCCAGGTATATATCCAAAATTGGGGTCCGGTCCATTGGTAAAACCAAATGAACAAGGCCAAAATACTACCGCCTAAAACTATGGTCAACAACCATCCTTTAATGATATCCATAAAAAAGAGCCGCTGTGTGGTTTTATTAAAGCCGTAGGCCTCTTCAATGGTGAAGGTTTGATAATACGAAAAGGGAATACTGATGATACTGCTTCCCAGAGCCACAAAACCAAAAAATAGCAAGGCCATACCTATGGTATGTTCGGTTATGGAACGGACCAGCGTGTCTATCCATTCAAAACCTCCCAAAAGCAGGAATGCCAAAGTGAAAACCAATGAAAACCCATCTGAGATAAGGCCAAATCTGTATTTTGTACGCTTGTATTGCTGCGATTTCTGGTATTCCTCGTCGTTAAAAACATCTTTTAGGTCATCCGGTACGGTAGAGGAAAAGCGCTGCGCATTAAGGTATTCCAACAGCTGGTGAACCAGATATTGCGCCACAAGAATAAAGATGATAATATAGAATAGCGTAGTTTCTCCCATAGGCTAAAATCCTCTTTGGCGCATGGCTTCAAAGATAAGAATTGCGGCCGAGACAGAAACGTTCATGGAGTCTATTTCACCTCGCATGGGGATAATAAGATTTTCATCGGAATTTTGTAGCCATTCGTCGGTTAAACCGGTTGATTCTGTCCCCACCACAAGGGCCAACGGCCCAGTTAAATCGGATTCCACATAATTTTTTGAGGCGGATAAAGCAGCGCATCGAATGCTGATTCCTTGATTCTTTAAAAATTGGATGATTTCTGCGGTACTCCCCACTCCTATCTGCGTGGTAAAAACACAACCTACACTTGAACGGATAATATTGGGATTGTACAGGTCAGACTTTGGGTTGGCGATGAAAACGGCATCTAGTCCAGCGGCATCCGCGGTTCGCAACAAGGCCCCTACATTTCCCGGTTTTT
Organism: Flagellimonas sp.; assembly: GCF_965601775.1. Taxonomy (GTDB): domain Bacteria; phylum Bacteroidota; class Bacteroidia; order Flavobacteriales; family Flavobacteriaceae; genus Flagellimonas. The sequence goes on along the minus strand of NZ_OZ271837.1, from coordinate 2,458,123 downwards.
CAGGAGCTTCGGCTACTAAAACTAAAGGTGCCTTGGAGTTAAATTGTATGCCTTCAAGCGTGTGCGATTTACTTTGCACCACGGCCAGAACCCCTTCTGTGGATTGTCTGTAGGCCAATTTCTCGTAAACCGCCTTGCTAATTTCAATGGAGGTCGTTTGGGGAAATTTTTGAATGAAATCTTTGTCCAGGTAACCGACAATTTCTTTGGAAAACAGCAATTGTTCGATGGCATATCCCCCTTTGTGAGCCAACTCGATTTCACGTCGACCCTCAACCACAAAAAGGCCAGTTTTCTTGCGTTCTCTGGACTTTTCCTGAAGTTGGATTATTTTTTTTACCAAGGGATTTTGGGCACTGCTAATGACTTTGTCAGAATTCATGGTTTCAAAAGTACATTTTCTTGTAATCTTGTAATTTCATATCCGACAGAAAGCAAAACAACTTAAAAATGAGAAAAATAACTATTGTAGTATTGATTTTGGCCATAGCCGCTTGCAAACCTGCCCCGAAAAAGGCGGAGGCCGAAAGCGAAACTGTGGAGAACACAGAAGTGGAAGCACCGAAATACCCGGAAGCTTTGGGAAAAGTGATTGAAAAACATGGTGGGATGGATGCATGGAAACAGCAACGTACCATGACCTATTCCTTACCAAAACCTAATTTTATAGAGGTGCATACCATTGATTTGTACTCTAGAAAAGACCGAATTGACACCGAGATTTTTTCCATGGGATTTGATGGGGAACAAGCTTGGTTGTTGGATACGGATAAAAAATATACAGGGAATGCAGGTTTTTATCATAATCTGATATTCTACTTTTATGCAATGCCCTTTGTTTTGGCTGATGGTGGTATTATTTATTCAGATACTGAGGATTTGGAGTTTGAGGGAAAGAACTATCCTGGTATCGAAATCAGTTATGAAAGTGGGGTAGGCGCCTCCTCCAAGGACCAGTACTTCATTCATTATGACCCGGAAACCTATCAAATGGCTTGGTTGGGTTATACCGTAACCTACCGTAGTGGAGAGGTATCCGACAATGTGAAATGGATTCGTTACAACGACTGGACCAGCGTGAATGGTTTGATTCTACCAAATTCCATCTCTTGGTATAAATATGAAGGGAGAGAACTATTGGAGCCAGCCAATACCTTGACTTTTGAATCGGCTTCTTTATCCAATGAAGCCAAGGAAGATGGGTTCTACCAAAAACCTGAAGGAGCGGAGTTCGTAGAAATAAAGAAGAATTAGAAAGTTCTAAAAACCATACTTGTGGTGGAAGTTAATAATCAATCCCACCACCGCGTTGTAGCTTTCAATACCTTCTTGTTGGTTGTTGGCCTTTAGGAAAACATTGAAGATAGATTTGAAAACAGGCTCCAACGGATTTTCATATTCAGCCCAGAAACGTGAGATTTCCCTAAAGTTTTCTTGTACGCCTGGGTTGAGTTGGTTTATCATTTCTTTGAATTTTGCCTCATCTTTTCTGGCCAAATCAGAAAGACAATAGCCCAAAGCATGGGAATAGGCTGCATATTTGAAATAGGGATCTTCGTTAACTGAGGTAACCCAAAAACCAATGAAGTTGGTATCATCTTCAGCAGAATAACCCAGTTGATGACCCACCTCGTGCCCGCTTACCGTGGGTAGTCTGAATCTAGGCGTGATGCCATTCACCTGAGCTTCGTTGGTAAAAGGATTGATATAACCTCCATAACCCATATAGGTCAGCGGAATGCTGTAGATGGAGGATTTTTGACTTGAAAAGTTATAGTCAAACTCGGGATAAGTTTTTGACAGTTCTCTATACCCCTCTTGGGTCATTGAAAAAATTTCTTTCTTCGAATACGGAATATGAACCGGGGAAATGGAATCTCCGGTAATTTGGAATTGATAGCTATTGGATTTCTCGGTTAGATATTGGATAAATTGAGTGAGTTCTTTCTGGGTGTATTCCCTTTCCAGCCCCAATTTTGTAGCGATAGGGTATCTATGATAGTTAAGCCCCCAATTAAAATGAAACAGAAAGTATACCATTGATAGAAGTACCCCAATGTCCTTTAAAAAGGTCAAAGGTTTGGCTTTTATCGATTTCCAATTTTTATATAAATAGCGAAAGACGAAAATGAACAGGGCAGTATAAAGAATATCCCCCATGGAAAAGGGTATCCAACCAAAAAGTATTCTGAGTGTCTTGGAAATAAAAGGATAGATACCGTTGCTATAGTAGGTTTCAATAAAATCTGGATAATTAGAAGCCCATTTTACGAGCAGTATTTGTACTGGAAGTAGACAAAGTAGGATAGTTTTTGTTTTCTTTCCCATTAAAATTCAAAAATCAGGTATTTCATATTCTAAACTAGCCCTTAAATTTTGTATGCGCAACGCTATTGGGATTTCTTTAGCTTAGGTATCAAAAAAACCGCTCCATCATGGAGCGGCTTAGAATGTATTTTGTGTAAACTATGGTTTGATTCCGGTAATTTCCAAATCGAATATTAAATCTGAATTTGGAGGGATGGGGCCACCGCCTTGCGGTCCCAATCCTAAATGGGAGGGTAGAAAAATCCTGATTTTGTCCCCGACCTTCATGGTCAGTAATCCTTCCCTAAATCCTGGGAAAAGAGGGGCCTCTGGACTGAACAACATAGGTACGGGTTGATAGCCTCCTTGGTCTCTTCTACCTGGGTTCAGCTTGTTGAACTTCAAGGCAACTTCAGCAATATTACTGTCAAATAAATCCCCGTTGGTTAACCATCCTGCATAATTTACCATTACATATTGCCCCACTTTAGGCTGTTCCCCACTGCCCTCGGTAAGTTTTAGGATTCTTAGACCGCTTGGGGTCTCCTCTGCAGTTTCCTTTTGTTGTTCAAATTCTGCCACTAAATCTTCAATCATTTTCTTGAAAGCCGCCTCAACCTCTTTTTCTTCTTCGAAGTAGTCTGACATTATTTGAACGGCGTCAAATTTTTTGGCCTCTTTGCCTTGACGTACTATCTCCACTTTATCCATAACCACATCGATATTGGGCTTGTTTCTGCCAGCGGCACCCGTTTCTACATTGGCGATGGAGTCGACCACATCCAATCCTAAAACTACTTCTCCAAACACAGTGTGCTTTCCATTTAACCAAGGGGTTTCCTTATGGGTTATGAAAAATTGGCTTCCATTGGTTTTAGGTCCTGAATTCGCCATGGACAGGATTCCCTTTTTTGAGTGGGTTAGGGAGTCGTCAAATTCATCCTTGAATCTATATCCAGGGTTTCCTCTTCCGGTTCCCTGGGGGTCACCCCCTTGAATCATGAAATCCTTCATCACTCGATGGAAAATCAAGCCATCGTAATACGGCTTATCCTTGTACTCTTCATTGACGAAAGGACTGTTCCCTTCCGCTAGGGAAACGAAATTGGCTACCGTGACAGGAGTCTTTTTGTGCTCCAATTTCACGACGATATCTCCTTTATTGGTCTGTATATCAGCAAAAATACCATCACCCAATTCGGCATATTTACTGGATTTACAACCCAAAACGCTTAGTATTAGTAGGCTGATGATAAATAGGGATTTTTTCATTTGACTTGTGATTTAAGATTTAAACTGTCTTGATTGATTATTATTGTATGTAGTTCAACGGTTGCTTTTATTGGAGTTCTCGGACCTATGGCCTCCCCATCACCCAAATATCCGTAAGCTTGAAGGGAGGGAAATAGAAACGTTGCGCGTTCATTGATTTTCAGAAGTTTTACTGCATTCTGAAGCCCAGGAAACAACTGTTCCTTATCCACTGTATAGGAAGTGGGTCCAATATCCTCCATGCTATAAATAGTATCATTTCCCAAATTCCTGATGTTATATGAGAACAAAATTTGGTCGTCTGGTCTAGGACTGTATTGAGCGGTGTCGTTTTTTACATCATAGTAGTACCAGAAACCGTTGGAGTTTGCTTCATATTCATGTAAGCTATCCTTGCTGATAATTTCTTGGATTATTTTTTCTTCTTTAGCTAGCAGTAATCTGTTTCTCTCAACGGATTCTTTAAAAAAACTACCTGATTTTACTTTAATGGGACGGCGAGGTTCCGGACCCCCGCATGCGACTACCATTAAAGCTATAACTATAATTAACCCAGCTCTCATGAACTCAATTGATTTTTATATTCCGTTAAAACTGCATTGAATTTGGCAACGGTTTTTTCTAGGGATTCATCACTTCTTCCTCCAGCGGCATTCGTGTGTCCACCTCCATTGAAATGATTTCGTGCAAACTCATTGACCGAAAAATCTCCGACAGAACGGAAGGACATTTTGATAATGCCCTCTTCCTTATTTTCAATGAAAATAACCGCCAGCACAATTCCTTCTAGGGTTAGGCCGTAGTTCACAAAACCTTCAGTGTCTCCTTTTTTGAAATGGTTTGCGTCCAGTTCCTCCTGACTTAGGGTAATGTATGCAGTGCGAAACTCTTTTAGAATGACCATGTTTTTCAAGGCTACCCCCAACAGATGTAAACGAGATGGAGAATTGGTGTCAAAAACCTGTTGATGAATCTCCATATTCTCGGCTCCTTTGTCAATCAAATCGGCAACTATTCTATGGGTTTGGCTTGATGTTGAACGATACTTAAAGGAGCCAGTATCTGTCATGATTCCAGTATAAAGGTTTGTGGCTATGGATTTGGTAATCTTATCACCTCCATCTAGAAAAAGGATAAAATTGTACACCATTTCACAGGTGGAACTCATGGATACATCAGAATAGGTAACCTTGGCATAATCGCTAGGCTGCTGATGGTGGTCAATCATGATAAATTCCGCCTTGCTTTGTTGTAATTCATTTCCCAGTGTTCCAGTCCTGGAAAAATCGTTGAAATCCAAAGTGAATATTAACGTCGCATCGTCCAACAGTTGTTTACACTTGCTTTGCGATTTTTCGTAGTTCAGAATGGCTTCATTTTGAGGCATCCATTTTAGAAATTTGGGATAGTCATTGGGAGAAATCACCGAACAATTTTGTCCCATTTCCTTAAGGAAAATGTATAGCGCTAAACAGGAACCTATAGCATCCCCATCTGGGTTTTTGTGGGGAACAATTACGATGTTTTGGGGTATGGAAAGAAGCGACTTAGTGGTCGAGATGTCTTCTAAATTCATGCGGTCAAAGATACAATAATATAATATAGAGGTAACTCGGGATACGCTATTTTTGTCGGATACCACATAATCCAACGAATGAAATACCTTATACCTTGCGTTTTTACAATTACTCTGTTTTTTGGTTGTAAATCAGCACAAAATACGGCCATTGCGGAAAGCGCTTCTACCAGTTTTACAGATGGCAATTTCTTTATTGTTGCCTTTGGGTCCTGTAACAAACAAGATGTTGAAAATCCTTTTTGGGATGACATATTAAATGAAAAACCAGATGTTTGGATTTGGGGTGGGGACAACATTTATGCCGATACGGATGATATGGCCGAAATGAAATCGATGTATAACAAACAACGCAATAATCCGGGGTACAAGGCTTTGTTCACTACTGTTCCCGTAATTGGCACTTGGGATGACCATGACTATGGCAAAAACGACGGCGGGGTAGAGCATGTGATGAAAGACCCCAGTCAACAGTTATTTCTGGATTTTATGGGAGTGCCAGAAGAAGACCCTCGTAGAAAACAGGAAGGTGTATATTCCTCCCATAGTTTTTCACATCCTAAAGGAAAAATTAAAGTGATTGTTTTGGATACCCGTTATTTCCGAAGCAATTTGGAAAAGGATACCATTTCTAGCAGACGATATAAAATTAACAACTCCCTAGAGTCGACCGTTTTGGGAAATACGCAATGGCAGTGGTTGGAAAAGGAGCTCAAAACTTCCGATGCTGATTTCAACCTAATTACTACCAGTATCCAATTCCTTTCTTGGGAACATGGTTTTGAGACCTGGGGAAATTTCCCCCATGAAGTGGAAAAATTAAAAACACTCATTTCGGAGTCAGGTGCAAAAGGAGTTATGGTGCTTTCGGGAGATCGCCATATTTCAGAGTTTTCCAAAACCAACCTGCCTAATTTATCTTATCCCTTGATTGATTTTACAAGCAGCGGTCTGACCCATTCGTATTCCAGTTTTACATCTGAGCCCAACAGTTTTAGGGTAGGGGATGTAGTTTCTGTGCCTAGCTACGGAGTCATTCATTTGGATTTGGCCCAAAACAAGGCCCACATGAAAATAATGGGCGAAAATGGCCATGTTTATCAGGAATTGAAACAGGCCTATTAGTCTTGTGGCTTGAACGAAAAAGCGTATGTTTGCGCAAAATTTTAAAAAAATGACTGGAAATAGAACATTCACCATGATTAAACCAGATGCCGTCGAGAACGGGTATATCGGTGCAATTTTGGAAAAGATAACAGGAGCTGGCTTTAAAATTGTGGCCATGAAGTACACACAATTGAGCAAGAGAGATGCCCAAGAGTTCTACGCTATCCATAAAGAAAGACCCTTTTTCGGGGAATTGGTAGAGTTTATGACCCGAGGTCCTATTGTTGCTGCCATTTTGGAAAAGGACAATGCCGTAGAAGATTTTAGAGCGCTTATCGGGGCGACAAACCCAGAAGAAGCTGCGGAGGGAACCATTCGCAAATTATACGCATCCAATATTGCTGAGAATGCGGTACACGGTTCTGATAGCGACGACAATGCTATTATTGAAGGAGCCTTTCACTTTTCGGGAAGAGAGGTATTCTAGAAAACAATACAACTGAAATAAAAGCCGCTCAACAGAGTGGCTTTTTTCGTTTAGCGGAGTACCAACTTTCGGATGAGCTCTTGTCCCAAAGCCTCATTCAACATAGCGATGATTTTGGTTTTTCCCAAACTGAGTTCTTCCCGTAAAACGGATGAGGACAGGGCAACATATAAGGTGTCTCCTTTTAGTTCTACCCCATTTGTGTAATTGTTCACCCCATTACCCATCAGTTCTTCCCAAGCCCTTCGGGCGTCAACCTTATCCATCCCTTTTTGGAGCTTACTTTCTTTAATAAATTCCTGAAGCGCTTCGTTTAAAGGAAGATAAGAGTTTTGTCGTTTGGCCATTTATAGTTGGATTGAAATGGGTTGAAATCGAGTGTAAAAATAACGAATGCCCTCCTCGTTCTGAGTGACGAAGGACAAGGAATCCAGCACCTTTAGTTTTTCTTGCCACTCACTTAGGGTATTCTTGTAATGTATCGAATACTCTTGGTTCACTAGAATGAGTTCAAAGGGTTCCTCATCTTCAGAGGTAATGAAGGTGCCATCCAATCTAGGTTGAACCTTTTTTCGCATCCCCTTTCCATTCTCAAACTGAATATAGTCCACCATGGTATTGGCTTTATATTCTTTGACCTGACCATTTGGGAATTCCACTTTTTGTATTTCCCAATACCCATTCAAATGGTGTAAATCCTCTTTGCTGACTTTCTTATCGGCACAAGAAAAAAACAGAAAAAAGGAGAGTATGAAAAGGTATCGCTTCATTCTACAAGGTAAAAATTTTATAGCTCTGTTGCATACTGCTTACCACTTTTTCCGTTCTATCAGCATGGGTATCGCTAATGAACAGCTGACCAAAACTCTCATTGTCCACCAAGGCCACAATCTGCCCAACGCGATTTTCATCTAACTTATCAAAAATATCATCCAAAAGGAGAATAGGGGTGGTACCCGCCTGTTTTTTGATGAAATGAAACTGCGCCAATTTTAGGGCAATTAAAAACGATTTTTGCTGCCCTTGACTTCCAAACTTCTTAATAGGATGTCCCTCTATGGTAAAACTCAGGTCATCTTTATGAATACCAACACTGGTGTATTGCAGAGCTCTATCTTTTTCAATAGAATTCTCAAGCAGTGCTTTTAAAGAAGTATTGGTTAATTGACTTTCGTAAGCCAAACCTATTTTCTCTGAAGCCTTTTCTGAGATATGTTCATACTGCTCGTGAAAAATAGGTAGAAAAGCTTTGATAAACACCTCTCTCTTGGTATGGATATCGGTTCCCAAGGTATGTAACTGTTCATTGTAAATGCTCAGCGTATCTTGATCAAAAGTCTGATTGGCCACAAAGTACTTCAACAGGGAATTTCTTTGGGACAGGACCTTATTGTATTTGATAAGGCTTTGAAGATACGTTTTATCGGACTGGGATATCACGCCATCCATAAACTTTCTTCGGGTTTCACTCCCTTCAATAATCAAATCACGGTCCGCGGGTGAAATAATCACCAGGGGCAAGAAACCAATATGTTCAGAAAATTTTTCATAGGCCTTTCCGTTGCGTTTGATTACTTTTTTTAACCCTTTTTTGTAGCCGCAAGTGATTTTTTCATTCCTGCCCTCTTTTTCAAATTCCCCTTCAATCATGAAAAAATCCGCCTCGTATTTGATGTTTTGTGTGGACACGGGATTGAAGTAGCTTTTGCCAAAAGAAAGGTGGTAAATGGCATCAAGGATATTAGTTTTACCCATCCCGTTATTTCCCACCAAACAGTTGATGACAGGGTCAAATTCCAAATTAATGGAATCAAAATTTTTATAATTGACTAAGGATAAGTGTTTTAAAAACATAATATGCAGGTCTCCCTTGCGAAAAGCGTAAGGGTTGAAACCAATTAAAGATTCCAAAAATAACGAATAAATAGCCTTTCGATTTTGGATAAAAACTTTATTTTTGCGCGATTAATAAAACAAAGAATGGCTACATATAAGAAGCGGGGCTTTAAGCCGAAGAATAAAGTAGAGGAAGTCAGGATAGATGAGGACAGTACGACCGCAGAAGTTTTTAGCACCTTGGATGAAAGTGCTTCAAGAACCGAAGCATGGGTACGCAAAAATCAGAGCTACATTTTAGGTGCGATTGGTATCGTTGCCATATCGGTTTTAGCCTTTTTGGGATATAACGAGTTTATCCAAAAGCCCAAAGAAGCTTCTGCAGCCAATGAATTGTTTTATCCACAACAGTATTTTGACCAAGCATTAACCAATGAAACGGAAAGGGATTCCTTGTTCGGTTTGGCATTGAACGGTGCACAAGGAAAATATGGTTTCTTGGATATCATGGAAGAGTATAAGGGTACAAAGGCGGCTAATCTGGCCAAGTATTCGGCAGGAATGGCCTATTTGAATTTACAACAGTACCAAGAGGCCATTTCCTATTTGGAGGATTTCTCTTCCGATGACGCCATTTTGGGTGCTATGGCCAAAGGGGGTATTGGAGATGCTTTTGCACAACTCAGTCAAAAGGAGGATGCTTTAGATTATTATGAAAAAGCATTCAACCATGACAACAACGATTATACTACACCTCGTTTTTTGTACAAAGCAGGAGTAATTGCCCTGGATTTGGGACAAAAAGACAAAGCCCTTGGTTATTTTGAGCGTATCAAAAATGACTTTTCATCCTCTCAAGAGGCGCTCAACATTGATGTGGTTATAGGCTTGTCACAGAACTAAGTAAATATGGCAACGGAGAACAAAAATTTATCCGCCTACAATAAAAACGAAATCCCGAATGCATCAAAATTGCGATTCGGGATTGTTGTTTCTGAATGGAATGAGGAAATCACTGAAGGGCTATATTCCGGCGCAGTAGAAGCGTTGGTTGACTGTGGGGCTAAAGAGGAAAATATTCTTCGTTGGAATGTTCCCGGGAGCTTTGAACTCACTTTTGGAGCCAAAAAAATGCTTCAGACCCAGAAAGTTGATGCCGTAATTGCCATTGGTAGTGTAATTCGTGGAGAGACAAGTCATTTCGATTTTGTCTGCAGCGCAGCAGCACAGGGTATCAAGGATTTGAATGTTGCCTTTGGGGTTCCTACCATCTTTTGCGTTTTGACCGATAACAACCTCCAACAAGCCATTGACCGCAGCGGAGGAAAACACGGAAACAAGGGCACCGAAGCGGCGATTGCTGCCATTAAGATGGCAGTCTTGGGTGAATAGAACAGCGGTTTACTTCCAAACTTCCAAGTTTAAGGAGTTTTCCCATTATTCTTGTATTTGAACTTACCGAAACTGTTAACATTTTTTGGGACGCCTGTCTTAAGCAATACTTCCATTTTGAGTACCTTTGATATATGCGATTCAGTTTATTCAAACAAACAAAAAATAATAAGTTCAATTACACACCTCGGTATTACGATGAGCGTAAAGAGAGACTGGACGCATTAAGGAAAAAGTATCAAAATCTTCCGGATAATACCAAATTTGCCGAAGGCGGTAGGCGAAAGATAAATTTTCGCGAAGAATGGAATTCCCGGAAAGATTTCAAGCCCGCTGGAAATAATGCAGGTCGCTTTTTTGTAATTCTTGCTATCCTGTGCGCGTGCGTTTACTTTATTATTCGATACTACGGGCTCGAATACCTTTTCTTTAATGGCTGATATCATTAAACTTTTACCGGACCATGTTGCGAATCAGATTGCAGCGGGGGAAGTTGTCCAACGTCCTGCTTCTGTGGTGAAAGAACTGTTGGAAAATGCAATTGATGCAGGAGCCACTATAATCAAACTGATTGTAAAAGATGGTGGTAAAACCCTGATTCAGGTTGTTGACAACGGGATTGGTATGAGCGAGACTGATGCCCGACTTTCTTTTGAGCGACACGCCACCTCCAAAATTTCAGATGCGCAAGATCTTTTCAATTTGCGAACCAAGGGATTCCGTGGAGAAGCTTTGGCATCCATTGCAGCCATTGCCCATGTGGATATGCAAACTCGGAAGGAAAGTTCCGATGTGGGCACTCATATCAAGATTGAGGGAAGTAAGGTTATGTTTCAAGAGGTGGTTGCTACTCCATCAGGCACCTCTATTTCTGTGAAAAATTTATTTTTCAATATTCCGGCTAGACGCAATTTTTTAAAATCACATCAGGTGGAGCTACGCCATATTATGGACGAGTTTCACAGAGTGGCTTTGGTACATCCCAAGATTGCATTCCATTTGTATAATAATGGGTCTGAGATATTCAATCTTCCAGTCACATCGTTTCGAAAACGAATTGTCAATGTTTTTGGCAGCAAGATGGATGAACGTCTGGTTCCAGTGCACGAGGAGACGGAAGTGGTCCAAATTTCTGGTTTTGTGTGCAAACCTGAATTCGCCAAAAAAAGCAGGGGGGAACAATTTTTTTTCGCGAACGACCGCTTCATAAAAAGCCCTTATTTGCATCATGCGGTAGTGAATGCGTTTGAAGGATTGATTAAGCCGGATACCTATCCAGGATACTTTCTATACTTGCAGGTTGACCCGAAATCCATTGATATCAATATTCACCCAACCAAAACCGAGGTGAAGTTTGATGATGAACATACACTGTACGCTATATTAAGGTCCTCGGTGAAGCATAGTTTGGGACAATTTAGTGTGGCTCCCGTTCTGGACTTTGATCGGGATTCCAATTTGGATACCCCGTATGCCTTTGAAAATAAGACAGCCATTTTACCCAAGGTGACTGTGGATTCTTCCTTTAATCCCTTTGATAATGTAGTCGCAAAGACTAAAGGGGATTCTTCCTACCAAAAGCAAAGTGCCAAGGGTTGGGAAAACCTGTATGAAGGGTTGGATACTTTAAATCCAGAGAAGGATTTTTCAAGCTTTGAAATTGAATCAGAAACGGCCGTCCAATCCTCATTATATGCTGAAGAGGACTTGACCCAGGAAACGGGGGTTACTTTTCAATTGCAACGAAAATATGTGGTGAGTACTGTAAAATCAGGACTTTTGGTCATTCACCAGAATCGTGCTCACCAAAGGGTGCTTTTTGAAAAGTTTTTGGGAGAAATAACCGTGGAAAAGGGATTGGGACAACAACTTTTGTTTCCCTTGGAGGTCCATTTTACAGCTCAGGAACGGGCAATTCTTGAGGAGATTCAGGACAGTTTAAATAATGTGGGGTTTCAATTTGAAGATTTAGCAAAAGAAACTGTAAAAGTGACAGCTGTACCGGCCATGATATCGGAAAGTAAGATTGGCACGGTATTGGACTTATTAATCGCGGACTTCAAAGAAGGATTTAGGAATGAAGGGGTGTCACAGGCAGAACTATTGGCTCAGGGCCTAGCCAAAAACTTAGCCATTAAATCAGGAGAAGTATTAAACGAAGAATCGCAAATGGCTTTGTTGCATGATTTGTTTGCTTGTAAGGAACCTACTTTGAGCCCAAAACTAAAAAAAACATATACCATTATCTCCGAAGGAGATGTAGAAAAAAAATTGCTTTAAATGGGTAGATTGACGCAGGCGGTTAAGCACCTTTTAATCATAAATGTCATTTTGTTTTTTGCCACTCAAATATATGGTGATTTACTTTACCAATGGCTGTCTTTATGGTTTCCAGAGAACACCAATTTTCAATGGTGGCAAGTGATTAGCCACATGTTCATGCATGGCGGACTTATGCATATTGTGTTTAATATGTATGCACTTTGGGCCTTTGGTACTCCTTTGGAGCGTGTATGGGGCCGGAATAAGTTCTTGTTTTTCTATTTTTCAGCGGGCCTTGGGTCAGCTCTCTTGCATAGCGGTGTCAACTATTATATGTTCAACGAGGGAATGCAGGCTTTGGTAAATTCCGGCATGACAGAGAACCAAGTACTGGACATCATATCCCAAGGGAAATACAGTACGGATTGGTACAGCGTCGCTTCTCGAAGTACAATAGACAATTTTCTAAGTGCGTACAACACTCCGGCTGTTGGGGCTTCTGGGGCCATCTATGGAATATTGGTGGCTTTTGCCTTTATGTATTCGGAAGCTAAATTGATGTTAATATTTTTGCCAGTGCCCATAAAAGCAAAGTATTTTGTTCCCTTGTTGTTGGCAGCCGACTTGATTTTTGGTATTGGAAATATAAACACAGGGGTTGCCCACTTTGCACATATTGGAGGGGCTTTGATTGGATTTATCATGATGTGGTATTGGAAAAAGAATCAGTTTAATCAAAATCGTTGGGATTAAAATGGCACAGGGAGGATTGCAATACAATTTTGCTCGACTGAATATTGCAGAAAAGCTTATCGTGGCCAATGTGCTTGTCTTTATTTTGGATGGCTTGGCATTAGCCCTTTTGGGTGCATCAGTATCCGAATGGTTCCATTTACCTAAGATATTGGGAGAATTTTTGGGTCAGCCCTGGTCCTTGGTAACCTACTCCTTTTTTCATGCAGGATTGGGGCATATTTTTTGGAATATGTTGATGCTCTATTTTACCGGACGTATATTTTTAAATTTATTTGATAATCAAAGGTTTTTAGCTGTATACTTTCTGGGAGTAATTGTAGGCGGATTAGTGTTCCTTTTGAGCTACAACATCTTTCCCACTTTGTTGAATACCAATACGGCCTTGATAGGAGCATCTGCAGGAGTTACCGCGGTTTTGATTTTTATCTGTGCATATATACCCAATCAAGAAGTACGAATAATTTTCTTCAACGTGAAGTTATGGTACGTTGGAGCTTTCTTTGTTTTGATTGATTTGATACAAATACCCTATGGAGGTAATGTTGGAGGTAGGTTAGCCCATTTGGGAGGTGCCCTTTTAGGTTATGTCTATGCGAGACAATTATTAAATGGAAAGGATATTGGAGCTGGTTTCACCAGCATGTTGAATGGACTAGGCAATCTGTTTAAAAGGAGAGAAAAAAAGGGACCCCTAAAAACTGTATATAAAAAGGGCAAAAACAAAAAAGCCGGTTTTGATTACGATAAGGAAGCAAGACAGCGAAAAGTGGATGCCATTTTGGATAAAATAAGTAAATCTGGGTACGAAAGCCTGTCCAAAGCCGAAAAGGATTTTTTATTCAAGGCAGGTAAGGAAGATTAGACCAAATGACCTCTTTATCATATGAACAAGTTTTTGTTCTTTGTTAATATACTTTTTTCAGGACTACTGTTGGTCCTGTCGCTTTTTTTCTATTTCGAGATACGGAGTTTTCCTGTGTTTTCTGTTTTTAGTCTATTTGTACCCTTATTATTTTTAATAAACCTTTTCTTTTTGATATTCTGGTTGATAAAGAAATCCAGAAAATTAGTATTGTCCTTGGGATGTCTTTTTCTGGCATACGTTTTCTTCGGTTCTTTTTATGCGATGTTCAACGATGAAAGAGAAAAGAAACCAAAGGATTTAGCTATACTGACGTTTAACGTTAGGGGATTTAACAAGTATGGGTGGATTAAGGAAAATGGTATTGATGATAAAATTTTGGAACTTGTAAAAGGTGAAAATCCAGATATATTATGTATTCAAGAGCATAGTAGGGAACGTAGGAATCAATTCGTACAGTTTCCGTATAAGACTTTAACGCCTTATGTAGAATCTAATCCAAAAAGTAATCAGGCAATTTTTTCAAAGTATCCTATTGTGTCATGGGGGTCTCTCGATTTACCAAAGACCAAGAATAATATTATCTACGCCGATGTTTTGATTGATATGGACACTATTCGTGTGTACAATATTCATTTAGAGTCTTTCAGAATTGCGCCATCGAAGAATACCTTTTCTGAAAAAGAAACCGAGAAAAATTACAAAAGACTGATAACTACTTTTGATAAACAATTGGAACAAGTTGAGATTTTTGAAAACCATAGAAAATCATGTCCTTACGCCTATCTAGTTTGCGGAGATATGAACAACACGCAATTTTCCAATGTATACAAACGACTTCGCGGAGACTTGCAAGATACCTTTTTCGAACAAGGATCTGGTTTTGGGAAAACCTACAGTTTGTTTGGTTTACCTATTCGAATCGACTACGTGTTGCCCGACCCATCTTTTGAGGTAATAGAGCATAAAAATTATAATGTAAAACTATCTGACCATTTTCCAATTAAAGCGACTTTACGTCGGAAAACCAATCCATAAGCAATCGACAGTATCGGCGATAATATGAATAATAAGCGCCAATCCCAAAATCCGGGTTTTCGGAAAAAAAGGTAGTAGAGCATAGATTATGATGGCCCATACACTGTGCAAAGGATGAAATCCAATACTACATCGGTTAGCATCAAAAATTGGAGTGGCCCATAAATGGTCAAGGTCAATCAAAATACCGGATAATAGAATTAAGGTCATTTTGAGCTGATCTTTTTTGAAAAAACCAAATCCAATAATAATCGGAACAATAAAGTGAATTCCGTAATGTGAAATAAAGCGAAGCATTATAGAAATTCTAAGGATTGGTTCATAAGGTAATCTACGGTATTGGGCCCTTCATTGAACAATAAATCCAAAACACTAAGATTGGCTATGAACCCATGTCGTTCCTCAAATACCTGCTCATACTTAGGCAAAGAAAACTCAAAGGGTTTCTTGGCATCGACCAAATGCCTCGCATCATTCAAATTAGTCGGCTGAATCTCATACTTTGAAGTGCTCTTAAACTCTTTTTCTATGCCCAAACATCCCAAAATCGTGTGGATAGTTCTTAGATTAAAGGTGAAGAGTCGCTCCTCCGTTTTTTCATATAAAGGCTTTATATCATCTTCATAAAACTCAAAATAAGGGGAGGTACGGTAAGCCGTTTCCAGCGTTCTCCAATGTTGTTTTTGCCAAGGTGTGGTTTGGTCCAAAACTACATCGGCGTATAGTTGTCTTCCCTGATTGGAGCCGACATGCTTTATAGGAATGTTCATCATGTGCTTACCTTGATCCGTGCAGATATAGCATCTATTGCGATAGGTTTGCTTTTGAAAGTTATCAAATGCCTCCCATATAATCTCATTCTGGACAATTACCGCAAAAGTGGCAATACTGGGAAAATATGTGGGATGCAGTAGTACGCTCAAGTATTTTTCTTCTTCTTTCGCTTTCTAAAAAAGTCAAAAACAAACCACCCGATAACAACCGCTAGGAAATACCAACGATACGAAACGGGTTCTCCACTACCACCAACCGTGGTAAAGATACGCTCTCCTCTAGGCTTCCAATTGAAAATACCGTCATTGAAGTTATCAAAACTCATCCAAAGGAATACCGGTTTTCCAACGATATGGTCTGCTGGGACATATCCCCAGGCTCTACTATCTTCAGAATGATCGCGATTGTCCCCCATCATCCAATAGTAGTCTTGCTTAAACGTATAGGAATCCGCAACTTCTCCATTGATGTAAACCGTATTTCCGTCCACTTTGACATCATTGAACTCATAATCCCGAATAATCTTTTTATACAACGGAATGGTTTTATAATCAATTTTGACGGTAGCTCCGCGTTCAGGAAGATAAATGGGTCCGAAATTGTCACTGTTCCATGGATAGAAATTAGGTTTTTGAGGGAAGGAACCACCATAAACTCCTTTCTTTTCATTGGTTCTTACCACCGAATCTATGGCCGGATTGGCTCGCAATTGTTGCACCATCTCATCCGTCATGTTGGCAATACGTGAAAGAGGTTTTTCCTCCGTCAAGGCCAAACGCAATTCTCTTATAACCTCTGTCGATAATCCTTTTTCTTGCGTAATGATTTCGTAAGTCCCACTTTGATTTTTATACGCCCCTAAAATGTAGGGTCTTAGCGCTTCATATTGACCTGGATTTAGGGCATTGGTCAAATATTTACGGGTATAGTCGGCAGCATCAACCTCCGCTAAATACCTGCTGGACACTCCTTTTTTACTGTAAATGATATAATCGTACATGACTTTGGCCCGGTCAGAGAGCTGTAGCTGTTTGCCATTAATGTGCACGAATCCATCAATCACCTGCAAAGAATCCCCAGGTGTACCTACACAGCGTTTTACATAGTTCGATTTTTTATCAATAGGTTTTTTTACTGCTTTTTCGGCTCTAAAAAATTGATATAATGTATCGGAAGGCAAGCTAAAAACTACTATATCATTCTTTTTTATTTCTTGGAATCCTGGTAGCCTTAAATACGGTAATTGCAGTTTGTTAATCCATGATTTTTTATAGGTTTCGGGGTTCACATCGGCCAAATAAGACCTTTTTTTCAACCCTGGAATGGTATCGTGAACCATGGGAGCGGCCAAGGTGGTCATGGGCACTCGCGCTCCATAATGAAATTTACTTACAAACAGGAAATCGCCAATACGCAGTGTGCGTTCCAGAGACCCGGTAGGAATGACATAAGGCTGAATAAAATAGGTATGGACAAAGGTGGCAGCCACAATGGCAAAAACTATGGAACTCACCCATTCACCAAGTCCGGTTCTTGGCTTAAGACTGCGGTCAGAGATATAGGTGACATCCTCTACGTAATTAATATAAAAGATGTAAAAACCTAGAGTCAGAATTACTAACCAGGTGTCCCAGATTTTGTTTTTTCCAAAACTGCGTATGGTCTCCACCCAAACTACTGGGAACATCAATAGGTTAATGATGGGAATAAACAACAGCAAAACCCACCACCAAGGTCTATTGATAATTTTCATCAAAATAACGCCATTGTAAATGGGAATGGCAGCTTCCCAAGCTTTTCTACCCGCCTTGACATAGAGTCTCCAAGTGCCCAAGAAATGAATGACTTGGATTATCAGAATAAAAATCAACCACTGTGTTCCGTTCATAAACTACTTTGTTTCTTAGACCTCATTTGCTCAAAAATGTTACTGATTTAAGACAAATTAAGCACATCTTTCATTGTAAACACTCCTTTTTTGCCCACTAACCATTCTGCGGCCAGGATAGCTCCCAATGCAAACCCCTTTCTATTATGTGCAGTATGTTTAATTTCAATACTGTCCACCGAACTACTATATTCAATACTATGGGTCCCTGGAACACTTCCCTCTCTTTTTGAATGGATAGGAATTGTATTCTCTCCCGCTTTATCCAGTTTCCAATTGGTATATGATGAGTTCGCTGTGATGCCTTCAGCAAGAGTGATGGCCGTTCCACTTGGGGCATCAAGTTTTTGGGTATGATGAATCTCCTCCATGGATACCTCATATTGGTCTAGGGCAGCCATCATTTTGGCCAATTGTGCATTCAATTCAAAAAATATGTTGACACCCAAGCTAAAGTTCGAAGCATAGATAAAACCGGTTTCGTTGGCATTGCATATGGAAACCGCCTGGTCAAAGTTGTCCAACCAACCTGTAGTACCAGATATTACTGGAATTCCATGCTCAAAACATGTGGTTATATTTTTAAAAGCGGCATCTGGGGTACTAAAATCAATGGCAATGTCAAAGGCGGAGTAATCAATTTCCCGTTCTCCTAAATCGATTTTTGCTGTAATTTCATGACCCCTCTCAATGGAAAGGCTTTCAATCATTTTACCCATTTTTCCGTAACCAAACAATCCAATCCTCATACTTTAAAATTTAAAAACCAAAGCCATTCCATAATTGGGTTCGTTGGTAACAGGGTTTAGTTCCAAATAGGGTTCAAAATCAAAACTCAACTGGGTGCTGACGTTATATTGGGCTAAATGTGCAGTCACATTCGCTTCTATTATGTTTAAGGAATACCATACAATGGTCAAGACTAGCCATAAGTCTCGTGTTCGTTGTACACTTTCCTGAACATTTTCAAGAGATTCGTCTGATACATCAGGACCTTCACCATCAAAGTTTACATCAAAGAATTCATCATCAGTAAAGCCTGCCTGCCTTCTTTTAAAGGCCTCCCTAGCTCTTTGAAGCTCGTCGTTATTAAAGGTATATAGGCCTACTCCTGTTGCCAGACCTCCATAAATCACAGGTATTTTCCACCAGGCTCCTTTTTTGTTGTAGAGTTGGCCTAATCCCGGTAAAACAGCTGAATAAAAAGCGGCTTTGCTGGGTGCAAGTGGATTTATTTTTTCCTTTTGATAGCTTACTTCTTGGATAACAACCCCTTGGTCTTCCAATTCCTGAGCTAGGGAATCTACGGCTGTAGGAGGCAATTCTGTTTCATTTTCATTTTCACCTTCCTGGGTAAAGACAAGGTTACAGGAGAAAATAAAAAGGAATAACAAGAGAGGAATTCTAATCACCTGTCAAAAGTTTTCGTAAGCGCTGAAATTCTTCTTTGGAATGAAAAGGAATTACAATTTTCCCTTTGCCGTTGGCAGATGTACTTATGTCCACTTTTGTAGAAAGACGTTCTTTAAGGCTTTCAATGCCTTTGGTTATATATCCGGGTGTTTCCGTAGAAGTTTTGGACTTTTTATTTAGCGCACCATCGTTCTTGGACTCTTGGTACGATTTGACCAATTGTTCCGTTTCCCGAACAGAAAGCCCAGAGGAAACCACACGTTCGTACAGTTCGATTTGGTCCTTTTTCTTTTCGATATTTATCAAAGCCCTACCGTGTCCCATACTGATAAAACCGTCCCGCATTCCTGTTTGGATAATGGGATGCAGTTTTAAAAGTCTAAGGTAGTTGGTTATCGTGGAACGTTTTTTACCCACACGATCACTCAGTTTTTCTTGGGTGACTTGAATTTCGTCAATCAAACGCTGATAGGAAAGCGCAATTTCAATGGGGTCTAAATCCTGACGTTGAATATTTTCCACCAAGGCCATTTCCAAGGATTCCTGGTCATTGGCAATCCGGATATAAGCTGGAATAGTTTTTAATCCCACCGTCTTGGAAGCACGAAAACGCCTTTCTCCGGAAACCAACTGATATTTGTTGAAATCCAGCTTTCGAACTGTAATAGGTTGAATTATACCCAACTCCCTAATGGAACTAGCCAGTTCCTCGAGTGCTTCATCATTAAAGTTGGAACGAGGTTGAAATGGATTAACCTCTATAGCTTCTAGGTCTAGCTCTACAACATTGCCAATAACCTTGTCCGCATTTTTATCCGAAACCGACTGGATGTCATTTTCAGGGTCTTTTAAAAGAGCGGACAGGCCTCTACCCAAAGCCTGTTTTTTGGTTGCTTTCGCCATCTAAACTTTTTCCTTGTTTTTCTTTAAAATTTCGTTGGCCAAGTTGAGGTAATTGGTGGCCCCTTTGCTACTGGCGTCATACTTAATAATACTTTCACCATAACTGGGTGCTTCGCTCAACCTGACATTTCTTTGTATTATGGTATCAAAGACCATGTCCGCAAAGTGCTTTTTAACCTCCTCAACAACTTGATTGGACAACCGCAATCTGGAATCATACATGGTCAACAACATACCTTCAATATCCAAATCGTTGTTATGTATTTTTTGAACACTTTTGACCGTATTCAATAGTTTGCCCAGACCTTCCAAAGCAAAATATTCACATTGAATTGGTATCATGACTGAATCAGCCGCGGTCAATGCATTTAAAGTAAGAAGTCCTAGGGAAGGAGCACAGTCAATGAGAATATAGTCATATCGGTCTCCAAGACTTTTGAGAGCCTCCTTCAGCATGTATTCCCGATTGTCCTTATCAACCAATTCGATTTCAATCGCAACCAAATCGATGTGAGCGGGAATAAGGTCCACATTGGGAGAGTCCGTTTCAATAATCACGTCATTCACACCCAAAGTATGTTCCAAAAGCTGATAGGTTCCTTTCTCCACACTATCCACATCAATCCCTAATCCAGAGGTTGCGTTGGCTTGAGGGTCTGCATCAATCAACAACACTTTCTTTTCAAGTACACCTAGGGACGCGGCCAAATTTACCGTAGTAGTGGTTTTGCCTACGCCACCTTTCTGGTTGGCAATAGCAATGATTTTGCCCATTTCATAGTAAGTTAGGGGCTAAAAATACGATTATTTGCGATGCCAAAAAATGTATTTTGTTAACAGAGCGTGGATAACCTTAACATTAGAGGTTAAAGAAAGTTAAAGTTTTAATTATAAGATGGTTAAGTGGATTTAATCCATCAAAATATTTAAGATTTCTATGGCTGCTTCGCTGATTTTCGTTCCTGGCCCAAAAACCGCTACCGCACCACTTTCAAACAAACTGTTATAATCCTGTTTCGGAATAACTCCACCAACTATTACGGCAATATCTTCGCGTCCATAATTGGCCAATTCCTTAATCACGGCAGGAACCAAGGTTTTATGCCCACCTGCCAAGGAAGAAACACCTAAAATATGGACATCGTTTTCAACCGCTTGTTTGGCAACTTCCGCCGGGGTTTGGAAAAGAGGTCCAATATCCACATCAAAACCTAAGTCGGCATATCCGGTTGCCACCACTTTGGCCCCTCTATCATGACCATCCTGGCCCATTTTTGCAATCATGATACGAGGCCGCCTACCTTCTCTTTCAGCGAATGCATCAGCCATAGTTTTGGCTTTTTCAAAACTTGCATCGTTCTTGATTTCCTTAGAGTACACGCCTGTAAAAGATTGTATTTTTGCTCGATACCTTCCGTAAGCTGCTTCCATGGCGTCACTTATTTCGCCAAGGGAAGCCCTACTTCGAGCAGCTTCAACCGCTAAAGCTAATAAATTATCACGCTCAGAATCTTGGTTCATTGCTTTTTTGGACGCTATTGTAATTTTTTCAAGAATTTTTTGGACCGAGGAATTATCTCGGGTCGATTTTATTTGTTCCAAGCGTTCAATTTGCTGTTTACGAACCATGGCATTGTCCACCTCCAATATCTGAAGGTCATCCTCGTCTTCCAATTGGTATTTGTTTACCCCGAGAATGGTATCTTGACCGCTATCAATTCTAGCCTGCTTTTTGGCTGCGGCTTCCTCAATGCGTTTTTTGGGAATGCCAGCCTCAATGGCTTGGGTCATTCCTCCCAATTTTTCAACCTCTTGAATCAATTCCCAGGCTTCATCGGCAATCTCCTGGGTTAATTTTTCAACCAAATGGCTTCCAGCCCAAGGGTCTACCGTTTTGGTAATATGGGTTTCCTGTTGTAGGTAAATCTGTGTATTTCGCGCGATTCGTGCAGAAAAATCCGTAGGAAGCGCTATGGCTTCATCCAAAGCATTGGTATGCAGGCTTTGGGTGCCTCCAAATACCGCTGCCATAGCCTCAATGGTGGTTCGTGCCACATTATTGAAAGGGTCTTGTTCTGTTAAGCTCCATCCACTTGTTTGGCTATGGGTACGAAGCATCAAAGACTTCGGGTTTTCAGGTTTAAATTCTTTTACCAGTTTGGCCCAAAGCATGCGACCCGCCCTCATTTTGGCAATCTCAGTAAAATGATTCATGCCAATTCCCCAGAAGAAAGATAGTCTGGGAGCAAAGTCATCAATTTTGAGTCCAGCTTTAATACCAGTTTTAATGTATTCAATTCCATCAGCTAACGTATAGGCCAACTCCATGGCCGCAGGCGCACCAGCCTCGTGCATGTGATATCCTGAAATACTAATACTGTTGAACTTGGGCATATGTTGGCTGGTGAACTCAAAAATATCAGCAACAATTTGCATGGATGGCATGGGAGGGTAGATATAGGTATTTCGTACCATAAACTCTTTCAAAATATCATTCTGAATGGTCCCAGCCAGTTTTTCCATGGATACCCCTTGTTCTTCAGCAGCCACAATGTAGAACGCCATAACGGGTAAAACAGCTCCGTTCATGGTCATGGATACTGACATCTTATCCAAAGGAATGCCATCAAATAGTATTTTCATATCCTCTACGGAGTCAATGGCCACACCCGCTTTTCCAACATCGCCAACCACCCGTTCGTTGTCACTATCATAACCGCGGTGGGTAGGAAGGTCAAAAGCTACCGAAAGTCCTTTTTGACCGGCCTTCAAGTTTCTTCGGTAAAAAGCATTGCTTTCTTCTGCTGTAGAAAATCCTGCATACTGTCGAATGGTCCAGGGTCGCCTCACATACATGGTGGAGTAGGGGCCACGTAAAAAGGGCGGCATACCCGCAGCGAAATTCTGATGATAGAGTTCCTGAGAGTTAGAAGCAGTTTTTTTATTAAGGGCTAGCTGTTGAAGGTCTTTTCTACTCATCATCCAATCTTTTTTGTTCCAATTCCTCTGCCCATCTTTTTTCAATGATGGGAACTATTTGGGTTTTTTCCGACCGCTTTTTCATGAAAGGATAGAGTTCCAGATCATCTTTCATTCGGTCTTTCGGATTTTGATATTTGTTGGTGCCAACCAAAGTGGTTTTACCTTCATCGAAAAGGTCTTGCTCCTTTGCCGCACTTTCTTTTATTTTCTGTTGAATTTTCCCTTTATATAGTGAGTCCAAAAAACCTCCTGAGGCCTCAATTTGTTTGAATAAGGCCAGTGCCTTTTCAGCCAATTGTTGGGTGAGCGATTCGATGTAGTATGCTCCTTCCGTGGCTCGGGAAGCTTCCTCAAAATAGCTTTCCTCCTTCAGCAGTACCAATTGATTTCTGGCAATTCGCTCGGCAAACTCATTGTCTTTGTGATAAAGTGCATCGTAGGGTACATTGCAAACCGTATCAGCTCCCCCCAATATAGCCGACATAGATTCAGAAGTGCTTCTCAGCATATTGACATTATAGTCATATAGGGTTTTATTCCTTTTTGAGGGAATGGCAAGTATATGGCACATTTTGTCTATTCCATAGGCAGATGCTAAGGTTGACCAAAGCCAACGCAAAGCTTTGATTTTAGCTATTTCAAAGAAATAGTTGCCGCCAACGGCCACTTTAAAAATAGGTTTTGGAAAATTGGATTGGAATTTGTTCAAATATTCGTTGGCATGTGCAAGGCCGTACGCCAATTGTTGTACCATATCGGCACCAGCATTTTGATACAAGGATATATCAACTACTAAAGTGGCTATATTGCTTCCTGTTGATGTTTGTTTTACAAGTTCCCCCAGAATTGCTTCATCTTCTTTTTGGGAGTGGTGCCAATTGCCAGTTCTAACTAAATTTCCGATTGGGTCTATATGAAAGTACACTTGGGCTTCCTTATCCTTTACAAAGGAAAATAAAGTTTTAAGAGGCTCAATGGCTAAAAACTCAAAGTTGAAATGGACTGGAACCGTGGCTAAATCAATTCCCTTCAATAAACCAACAAGGTCAATTTTGGGGTCGGGGATGGTGAAAATCAGAGTTTCCACTCCCTTTTTCAAAATGTCGTGAGCTTTTAAGTTGGCTTTTGAAACATCACCAGCATAAATGATTTGCGCAACACACCATTTTTTTTGTCCATAGCTGGGAATAGTTTTATCCAAATCCTCAGCATGATAAAAGGGCTTTACTTTAATGCCTTCAGGAGATTCCCATACCAAGGTTTCGTTGTAATCTGCTCCCTTAAGATCATACTGTATTTTTTGTTTCCATTGCTTAGCGGAAACTTGTGGAAATTCATCAAACAAACCGGATTTACTCATTTTTCTTGATCTTTAGGCTGTCCTCATATTCAATTAAAAAAATCTCCTCGTTTTCCTTTTTCATATAGTATTTCTCTCTAGCAAACTTTTCCAATTCGCTGGAGTCCGAGAGTTTTTCAAGTACCTCTTGGTCCTTGGCAATTTCCCCTTTCAAAAACTCCTTCTGTTTTTCCAGCTTTTTGATTTCTTTTCTTAACTCCAAATGAATCAACAAAGAGTTGGTATCAAAAAAAGCCATCCAAATCACAAAAATGGTCAAGACCAAGACATACATGTTGGTCATTATTTTGAACCATTTTTTTTGTCTAAGTTCCTTGAGTCCCATTTAGTGCAACTTATCATTAATAATGGTTCGTACCATATCGACCGCAACGGTGTTGTAATGGTTGTTGGGTATGATAAGGTCTGCAAATTCTTTTGAGGGCTCAATGAACTGCTCATGCATAGGCTTTACCGCATTTTGGTACCTGTAGAGTACCTTTTCCAAATCATGACCTCGCTCTCGTATATCCCGTTGTAATCTTCGAATCAATCTTTCATCCGAATCTGCATGCACATAAATCTTTATATCGAACATCTCCCGCAATTTGGGATTGCTCAAGACCAAAATGCCTTCAACAATCATCACCTTTCTTGGATGGACGGAAATTGTTTCTTCCAAACGGGTTTCCTCTACAAAGGAATAAATAGGCTTTTCAATGGTTTCCCCCTGTCGAAGCAGTTCCAAATGCTTAATCAATAAATCAAAGTCGATGGAATTGGGATGGTCAAAATTTACCTGTCCCCTTTCTTCTTTGCTCAAATCGGATAGGTCATTGTAATACGAATCTTGGGAAATGACACCCACTTCATTTTCGGGTAGTTCTTCCACAATTTGATTGACCACGGTGGTTTTTCCACTCCCAGTACCTCCGGCAATTCCTATAATGAGCATTGATAAAATTTTGATATCAAAAGTAAACATTTGATATGTTTTTCATCCATCGATACGCTTTGCATAGGTAGGATTTGTTTTTGAACAAACACATGACACCTGTCATAGAATGGAAAAGAATGTGCACTTAGATTTGCATTGGATTACCCCTTAAACCGTATCTTTAACTAAATAACAAAAGGCCATCTATTTCATGGAAGAATCCTATTCCATCATGGTAAATGAAGACCATGAATTTCAGCTCACCCAAGAAGATATTGTCCAATTAGATGTTTTACAGACTTCAAAAAACACTTTCCATATTTTAAAGAATGGGCAGTCCTATCATATCGAATTGATAAACCGCAATTTTAATGATTTACAATATATAGTGAAGGTAAACGGTGCTGAATATACGACGTCGGTCAAAACGCCTTTACTTCACTTAATAGACAAAATGGGATTCGCTGCCAATGGGGCGAAAAATATATCCTCAATTGAAGCCCCAATGCCGGGACTTATTTTGGATATCATGGTAAAAGAGGGACAGGAAGTGAATGAAAACGACCCACTTCTCATTTTGGAAGCAATGAAAATGGAGAATAGCATTGCATCTCCTAGAAACGGCGTGGTCAAAAAAATATCGGTGAACCAAGGGGAGGCAGTCGATAAGAAACAAATATTATTAACCTTCGAATAAGATTCCATGAAAAAAATATTGGTAGCCAATCGCGGAGAAATTGCCTTGCGGGTAATGCGAACTGCGAAGAAAATGGGAATCAGAACTGTGGCGGTATTTTCTGAAGTAGATCGCAACGCGCCACATGTGCGTTTTGCTGATGAAGCGGTATGCATAGGGCCGGCACCTTCCAATCAATCCTATTTAGTCGGGGATAAAATTATTGAGGTGGCCAAAAAACTTAACGTTGATGGCATCCATCCCGGATACGGTTTTTTGAGTGAAAATGCAGACTTTGCGGAAGCGGTAGAAAAGAACGGTATCACATTCATTGGACCTAAATCCAAAGCCATCCGCATTATGGGGAGTAAGCTAGAAGCGAAGGAAGCAGTTAAGGATTATAATATTCCCATGGTCCCTGGTATTGATGAGGCGATTACAGATGTGAAAGAAGCCAAGAAAATTGCTTCCGAAATCGGATATCCGATTTTGATTAAAGCTTCCGCTGGAGGAGGAGGAAAAGGAATGCGGATTGTGGATGACGAAGCGAATTTCGAATCGCAAATGGAAAGGGCCATTAGTGAAGCAACCTCGGCTTTTGGGGATGGTTCCGTGTTTTTGGAGAAATATGTGACCTCGCCAAGGCATATTGAAATCCAGGTGATGGCAGATACACATGGAAACGTGCTTCATTTCTTTGAGAGGGAATGTAGTATCCAACGAAGGCACCAAAAGGTGGTGGAAGAAGCCCCTTCATCGCTATTGACTCCAGAATTGCGGAATGCCGTGGGGGAAGCAGCAACCAAGGTTGCCAAGGCCTGTGATTATGTAGGAGCGGGTACGGTTGAGTTTTTAATGGATGCCGATATGAATTTCTACTTCCTGGAAATGAATACCCGTTTACAGGTGGAGCATCCAGTAACGGAATTGATTACAGGAGTAGACTTGGTGGAACTTCAAATTAAAGTTGCTCGAGGTGAAGAGTTGCCTTTAAAACAAAGCGATTTATCCATTACGGGACATGCTATGGAACTCCGGGTGTATGCTGAGGACCCATTGAATGACTTTCTGCCTAGCGTTGGACAGTTGGAAACCTACAGATTGCCCGAAGGAGAGGGAGTTCGTGTGGATAATGGGTTTGAAGAAGGTATGGATGTGCCGATTTATTATGACCCCATGCTTTCCAAATTGATTACCTATGGTAAAACCCGGGAAGAATCTATCGAGTTGATTTTAAAAGCTATTGAAGACTATAAAATAAAGGGAGTACAGACCACTTTACCTTTCGGGACCTTCGTTTTTGAGCATGAAGCCTTCCGGTCGGGGAACTTTGATACCCATTTTGTGAAAAACTATTATTCCCCAGAGGCAATAAAAGAAAAAAGCGCAGACGAGGCCGAAGTTGCGGCCATGATTGCTCTAAAATTATATTTCGAAGACCAAAAAACAGTCCAACTTCCAACAAACTAAAACCTATGGATTCCAAATTAAGGACCCTTAAAGAACGAATTGACCAAGCCCATTTAGGAGGTGGTGAGAAGCGTATAGAAAAACAACATGCCAAGAAAAAATTAACGGCCAGGGAACGAATCCAATACTTATTGGATGAAGGTTCTTTTGAAGAGATGGGTATTTTGGTAACCCATAGAACCACGGATTTTGGAATGGATAAGGAAATCTACTTTGGAGATGGGGTGGTAACTGGGTATGGTACTATAAATGGAAGATTGGTCTATGTCTATGCTCAAGATTTTACCGTATTTGGTGGCGCATTGTCGGAAACCCATGCGGAGAAAATCTGCAAGGTGATGGATTTGGCCATGAAGGTAGGAGCACCGGTCATTGGATTGAACGATTCCGGAGGTGCACGAATTCAGGAAGGAGTGAAATCTTTGGGGGGGTACGCCGATATCTTTTATCGAAACGTTCAGGCTTCCGGAGTAATTCCTCAAATTTCTGCTATTATGGGACCTTGTGCTGGTGGAGCGGTGTACTCCCCGGCTATGACGGATTTTATCATCATGGTAGAAGAGACCAGCTATATGTTTGTGACGGGACCCAATGTTGTAAAAACCGTTACCAATGAGGAAGTGAGTTCAGAAGAGTTAGGTGGCGCCAGCACCCATGCGGTGAAGTCCGGCGTGGCACATAAGACTTCCAGTAATGATGCCGCTTGCTTGGATGATATCAAAAAACTATTGGATTACCTTCCACAGAGCAATAAGGAGATTCCCAAGCACAAGCCCTATGAGTTAGGGGATGAAATACGTGAGGAACTCTCCAAAATTGTTCCAGATAATCCGAACAAACCATACGACATGCATGATATCATAAATGGTATCATAGACGAGGATTCCTTTTATGAAATTCACAAGGATTATGCGGAAAATATCATAGTTGGTTTTGCCCGGTTGGGAGGTAGAAGTGTAGGAATCATTGCCAATCAACCCATGTTTTTAGCAGGTGTACTTGGGGTAAAGAGCTCCCAAAAAGCGGCTCGATTTACTAGGTTCTGTGATGCATTCAATATCCCTTTATTGGTTTTGGTTGATGTGCCAGGATTCCTTCCGGGAACTGACCAAGAATGGAATGGAATTATTATGCATGGAGCAAAACTCTTATATGCCCTTAGCGAGGCAACCGTGCCTCGTGTAACCGTCATTACCAGAAAGGCATATGGCGGTGCCTACGATGTGATGAACTCCAAGCACATTGGTGCTGATTTTAATTTTGCATGGCCCACCGCAGAAATTGCCGTAATGGGTGCAAAAGGTGCCAGTGAAATCATATTTAGGCGAGAGATTGCCGCGGCAGATAACCCAGAGGCGAAATTGAAGGAAAAAGAAGCCGAGTATGCGGATAAGTTTGCCAATCCCTACCGTGCGGCAAGAAGAGGTTTTATTGATGAGGTAATCCTTCCCAAAAATACGCGTAGAAAGCTGTTAAAAGCATTTGCTATGTTGGAGAAAAAAGAAGTGCAAACTCCTAAGAAAAAGCACGGGAATATTCCGCTATAATCCGATAAGTGGAAAGTTGTTATTAACTTAAGTTAAATACTTACTAGAAAGGATACATGGTCTTTCAAGGTTGACTAATTTTGCCCAATGCAAAAAGAAAACCAGAAACCAAGTTTTGAATTCATGGCCTTAATGGCGGCGCTTATGTCGATTGTAGCGCTGTCCATTGATACTTTATTGCCCGCAATTCCAAATATTGGTGAAACCATAAACAGTTTTGACCCAACGGAGAATCAGAAGTTGATAACCATGATTTTCTTAGGATTGGGCTTGGGCCAGTTGTTTTTTGGCCCCCTTTCTGATTCCTATGGAAGGAAGCCAGTGGTTTATCTGGGGATGGTGGTTTTTGCCATCGCTAGTTTTATATGTCTTTGGGCTCCGAATTTGGAATGGATGATTGTAGGTCGGATACTTCAAGGCATTGGACTTTCTGTTGCCCGAAGTATTGCTATTTCCATTATTCGAGATACTTATAGCGGTGATCTCATGGCTCGCGTAATGTCTTTTGTCACTGCCTTTTTTATTTTGGTGCCCGTAGTGGCTCCGTCTATAGGGAAAATCATCTTGGATGTTTCAAATTGGCAGGCTATTTTTTACGTGCAGTTGGTATGCACATTGCTAGTTGGGTTATGGTTTTGGAGACGTCAACCTGAAACCCTGAAACCTGAATATAAAATTCCATTTACAAGACATGTTTTTATTGATGGACTGAAGGAGTTTATGCGCTATAAAGAAACGGTTGCTTTTACCTTGGCTTCTGGATTTATAACGGGAGCTTTTTTGGTGTATTTGAGTGCTTCACAACATATTTTTGAGGATTTATATGGTCTTAAGGATTCCTTTCCCTACATTTTTGCGGGTCTATCCATTTCTATAGGTGTTTCAACATTTTCAAACGGCACCTTGGTCTTACGCTATGGCATGTGGAAACTTTCCTATATGGCTTTACTCGCTTTTTGCGCGGTTGCTTTATTATTCGTTTTACTTTTTTGGCAGACTGGAAATCCTAGCGTTCTTGTGCTTATCGTCTTTTTATTCCTTCAATTCTTTTGCTTGGGTTTCATGTGGGGAAACTTTCGGTCCATTGCGATGCAGCCCATAGGGCATATCGCGGGAATAGGTGCAGCAATTAACGGGTTTATTTCCACTGTAATTGCAATTCCCATAGCAACCTTCATAGGGAGTTATGTGGAGGATGAGGTACTTCCCCTTTTTCTGGGATTGGCCATTTGCGGACTTATTTCCGTAGCTATCTTTTGGATGGCGAAAAGGTCCCGGAAACTTGCGACAGCAAAATAGGATGTTTACACGTTAGGAAAAAAAACTTCTCCGCTACAGCTATTTTCCCTTGCTCCTGTAACCGACGCAAAAATGTTGGTTTGGTTTTCTTCCCGTAGGACACCCATTAATGCAAAAACCAAAGCTTCCTTAAAGGCAATTAGCGTTTTGTTCGGAATCTTTAATGTAAAAGAATTTCCGAGTTTCTGTTGTAGGGTTTCCATAAAGAATGAATTGAATGCGCCACCACCGGTGACAAACATGGTATTATTCGATTTAGTTCTGAATTTTGCAATTTCCGATGCTATTTGCTCACAATTGTGGTGAATCAGGGTATGTAGCAAATCCGGCACACTTCCTTCCGAGTTTTCAATTAACGGAACCACATCGGCTAGAAACCATTCATACCCCGTGGATTTTGGATGCGGAAGGGTGTAGTATTCCAAATTGTCCAAGGCTGTTTTGAGTTCTGGAAGAAGTTTTCCACTTTGCGCCAATTGACCATTTTCGTCATATTCCAGGTTAATTTTCTGTGTAATATGGTTCAACGGCATATTGGCCATTCCAATATCCAAGGCTTTTCTTTTACCCTCTTTTACAAAGGAAACATTGCTGATTCCTCCCAGATTCAAGCAAAAATCATATTTTCCAAAAAGCAAATGGTCACCAATAGGTACCAAAGGTGCTCCTTGCCCTCCTAATTTTACATCTTTTGTTCGAAAGTCACAGATTACTTTTTGACCCGAAGCATTGGCCAATTCCTGCCCATTGCCCAACTGAAAAGTAAAACCTTCCTCAGGTCTATGATGGGAAGTATGACCATGACTGGCTATGAAATCCACTTCTTCCTGGGCATCTTCCAAGAATTGTTTGGCTTGTTTACCCAGCCAAACGCCATATTCGTGGTCCAGAGTATCATGCTCCTTATCACTTAAGTGAATGGCGTGTTTTAATCGATTTTTCCAGGTCGTGTCATAGGAAATTGCTGTGGTCTTTTCTATTGAAAAATTCCATTTCTGGTCACTCTTGGAGAAGCGGCAAAAAGCCAAATCCAGACCATCCAATGAGGTCCCTGACATCATACCCAAGACTTTGTATTCCTTCATCGGGACTTCTGAATTTGGATGATAAGTGAAATAGGCTGTCCTTCATCATTTGTTATTTCCTTGATGGTGAAATCTACTCCTTTAAAGGAAGATAAAACTGCAATCCAATCTTCAAAGGTTCTTGCATACCACGAATGGCCTTCAATAAAATTACCCGGGAGTCCTTTCCATGAATCAGAAATCCATTGTCCTTTATATTCCATCCCATTTTGAATCAGGAAAAATGGATGTAATGTTTGGATAAGGATACATCCATTCGGATTGATTGCTTTTAGAGTATTTTCAATCAACTCATTAAGACCATCTTTTAGGTAAATGCAGAAGTTAAAAATCCCCAAATCGAATGGGCTATGAGGAATGGGTTTTCCCGAAATCATATCCTCAAAGGTCAATTGCTGAAAGTGCCCGTGTCCTTTCTGTTCAGCATCGTCAAGTAAGGCTTGTATCGCATCAAATCCATAGGCATCCCTCCCCATTTTGCTTATTTCTCGGGTTAACCACCCTTCTCCACAGCCAAAATCGGCCACCTTTGCAGCTTCAATTTGATTCACGCTATCAAGAATGGCTTTGTTTGTAAATTTTCTAGAGGCTATACCGTGATTTTGGATAATTTTACTCCATTCTTTGGCATTTTTTTCCCAAGAGTCTATTATTTCAGTTTTCATGCAAATTCGTTTTTAGTTGAAAGGGAAGCCTGCCCTCAGCTACAAGTTCTCCCTTGAAATGGGAGTAGGCCACTTCTTGAAATTCAGGAAAGTCCTGATACATTAGGATGTATGAGTTTTGTGCACTTATATGCAGTGTATGTAGAAAAAGGGGATTGCCAAATAGATACAAAATGCAACTGCCTTTTTTTAGCATTTGATTCATTGTCTCCAGCTCTTCTTTTGTAAACCCAAATCCGTTTTTAGGTTTCACCGAGGGTGGAAAGACAGAAAGTACTTTTGTTTTTTGGTTCTCAAATGAATCTTGAACTCGCTCCGATTCCATGTCATTTATCCGCGAGGGCTGGACTTTTGACTCTTGTTCCAAATACCGAGGAAAGACACTTAATTTTGGTTTGCCAAAAACAATTTGTTCCAAATCCTGAGATGATGTTTCTACCAATTTTTTGCCACTACCAAAGAGTTCAGTTAAACAGGCTTTTGCTATTTCGGTATTCAATTTTTTAAGAGTACTCTTAGTTTTAGGAATGTCATTCGACTGGTTGAAGGTTTTTTTCTTTAATTCCCAAACCCGTTCAAAACTGGATTCAATCCGCTTAACCTTGTTCTCAGAAACAATTTTGTCAATGGCTTCTTTCGGATGTTCCGAAAAACAAAATATGTCCATTCCGGCATTAAACGCGGCTAATTCCAGAGCTCCCTTTTCCTCAAAGCTTTTGGATACCGCATGCATATTCATGGCATCTGAGATAATTACCCCATTATAGCCTAATTTTTCTCTCAGAAGGCTGGTCAAAATGATTTTGGATAGAGTAGCGGGCTTTCCTGAGGGGTCTAAAGAGGGAACGGAGAGGTGTCCTATCATGATGGAATCAGCTTCTTCGTGCATTAGCTCTTGGAAGGGGTACATCTCATTTTCCAAAAGATTTTCTTTTGATTTATCTATAATTGGTAGGGCAAGATGCGAGTCGGTATGAGTATCCCCATGACCGGGAAAATGCTTAAGCGAATTTAGAACACCTGCTTCACGCATTCCTGCTATAAAAGCTTTTGCGTTTTGGGTGACTTTTTCTTTGTCATCTCCAAACGACCGGTATCCAATAACCGGATTTTCAGGATTGTTGTTGATATCAAGTACCGGAGCGAGATTCCAATGAATTCCAGCCTCAAGACAATCCTGACCTATGTTGTACCCTACTTGGTGTATTAAGTCTTCTCTATTCTGAAGGGCCCCAAGGGTCAAAGCATAAGGATATTGTGGCGTATTTTCAATACGCATGGCAAGTCCCCATTCGGCATCCATAGTGATTAAAAGTGGAGTAGGGGACGCCTTTTGGTATCTATCGATTAATGAGACAAGTCGTTCGTAACTGTTTTCATTGTAAACCACTTTTTTCTTACCCTCGAAATTTGTGGCTGCACTTGCTCTGCTGTGAAAAAAACACAAAGCCCCAATATGGTTTTCTTTAATCAGGTTTTCCGTTTCCTGAACGTTTTCTTCAGAATCGTTTATGAAAACCGCAATCATGAACAATTGCCCTACCTTTTGTTTTAGACTAAAATTTTGGGTCGAACTTAGTTTTATATGCTGTTTCAGGCCTTTATTCATTGGAATCTGCTGATTTCTTGCCATACTCTGGCGGATATTTTAGGAAAGGAAGCAACAAGAACGCTGGCAAAGCAGCAATAACGACCCAAGTGAAGAAACCGGGATACCCCAACCATTCCTGGATATAACCACTAAGCATTCCAGGTAACATCATTCCGAGGGCCATAAATCCTGTGGCAATTGCATAATGTGAAGTTTTAGATACTCCTTCGGCAATATAAATGAGAAAAATCAAGAATGCCGCGAAACCAAATCCATACCCAAATTGTTCCAAGACCACTGTTCCTACCACAGCTATCAAACTTTGGGTTTTTGTGAAAGCAAGCAAAGCATATAAAGCGTTGGGAAGATTAAGGGCAAGGAGCATAGGAAGCATCCATTTTTTGAGCCCGTCCCTTGAAATTAGAATGCCCCCAATTATACCACCCAATGAAAGCATGATAATACCCACAGTTCCATAAATGGTCCCAACCGCTTCGGTACTGAGGTTTAGCCCTCCAAGCTGTTTTTCATCGAGAAGAAAAGGGGAGGCCATTTTAACCAACTGGGATTCACCAAGCCTATACAAAAGAATAAAGAGGATGGCTATACCAATTTGTTTCTTTTGAAAGAAAGTCACAAAAACTTCTGAAAAACTCCCGGGTCTCTCATTCTTGTCACTTTTAGGGTCTTCAAATTTTGGAGTAACGAAAAAGTTGATGAGTGTAAGCACAAACATAAGACCTGCTGTACAAATCATGGTGATGGACCAGGCTTTGGTGTTATCGCCATATTCTTTTTCCAGAAAACCAGCTAGTATCACCAAAAGCCCCTGTGCAGTAACCATGGCCAATCTGTAGAACGTACTTCTGAGCCCAATAAAAAAAGCTTGTTTTTTTTGAGAAAGACCAATCATGTAATACCCGTCAGAGGCAATATCATTGGTCGCGGAAGCAAAAGCGGACATCCAAAAGAAGGCCAACGTAATGGTAAAAAACGCATTGGTGGGTAGAAAAAAACCTATCCCAAGAAACGAAAGGGCAATCAACATCTGCATACCCAAAAACCATTTTCTTTTGGTTCCGTTGAGGTCAACTATGGGGCTCCAAAGGGGTTTTATGACCCAAGGCAAGTACAGCCAACTGGTGTAAAGGCCAATATCCGAATTGTTGATTCCTAAGCGTTTGTACATGATAACAGAGACCATAACTACAAGGACATAGGGAATTCCTTGCGTAAAGTATAAGGTTGGAATCCAAGCCCAAGCCCCTTTATCTTTTTCGGCCACTTTCATTTACTTCTTCTGTTTTAAAAGGTTCTGATAGATACTTTTTTCTGAGCCCTCAATAACTTTTGCATTCACTGTTTTTTCATAATAATCAACAGGTCCAACGCCCCCGATAATCGCATATGCATATCCCATTTCTTTTAATGCTTCCAAGGCTTTAATCAAAAGTATTTTACCCACATTCTTGCCTCTTTCCGAAGGAATAACCCCAGTAGGACCGAAGAAGTTTTTCGCAGAACATTCAAAACAGGCAAAACCTAGAATCTCCTGTTCTCGCTGTGCAATAAAACAGTTGACAGGTACATTTGAAAATGCTACATCCACTTCATCTTTCCAGTTCATGCTGAAGTTTTTCTCTACCCATTTTAAAACCAAACTTTTTTCCGCAGCAATGGGTTTTCTAAAAACAATGTTCTCTGTCGTAAAGAGGTTATTTGCATCCCCATTTACATCGGGTAGATTCATAAGTCGGACGAGCATATCTTTCATTGGAGCTGTTTCTTATTTAGGATAAGGGGTTGGGTTCTGTTGCCATAGACATCTTGGATTACTATTCGTAGTCCCTGTCTTTTCATTTTGCCAGTGATGGGCATTTCAACTTGAATGCTATCTTCTTTTGACGAAAGATAGCTTTTTTTAAACAAGGGAAATTTGTCGTTGCTCATCCTCCTGTCAACATAGAATAATGCAAATCGAGATATGCTATCGGAATGATTTAGGTTTAAACGTATTCTGTTATTTGCTATTTTTTTTATGTCAACTTTTGGTTTTTCTAATGTTCTTTTAAATGGTTTTTTTAAGGTTGGATTGG
Source organism: Flagellimonas sp. (assembly GCF_965601775.1). Classification (GTDB taxonomy): domain Bacteria; phylum Bacteroidota; class Bacteroidia; order Flavobacteriales; family Flavobacteriaceae; genus Flagellimonas. Next base: position 2,422,563 of record NZ_OZ271837.1, on the reverse strand, counting down.
ATACCGGCCCAGCATAAATTTTCCTGATTTTTTTGACTGCTTTAGGATGCTTACCCAATAATGACTTTGCACTGAAAAAAATGTTGCCATTTACTTTAGGTAACAACCTTGAAAATTTAAGTTGTTTGGGAATTTCATTGCAGTTGTTCCAGGCCTTATCGCTATTGTTTTTGATTTTGTATGGTCCATTGCCCATGTATAGGTTTACGGCCCCTTTCTGCTTTGACCACCATTCGGAAACACTTCGGTGGGAAGCAGGTGGGTAATCCATGCTCCAATAGGCTTGCGGAGCTATATAATCAATCCATCCTTTCTCCATCCAAAGTAAGGGATTGGCATAAAGATCATCATAATTGGTTTGCCCGGCCTTGGTATCGGAACCTTTGGGGTCTACATTCTTGTTTCTCCAAACTCCAAATGGACTGATTCCGAACTGCACCCAAGGTTTGCTTTTTTTTATGGTAGTGTGTACCTGCCTAACCAACGAATCCACATTACTTCTTCTCCATTCATCCAAGCTTTGGTTCGGTAATTTTTTGGATTGGAAGGCAAGGGAATCATTAAAAACCTCACCTGTAATTTTATACGGATAGAAATAATCGTCAAAATGGATAGCGTCAATATCATGATTCTCCACCAATTCCTTTACGACCAAAGCGAACTTGTCCCTAACCTCGGGTAAACCAGGATTGTAGTAGAACTTTTTTCCATATTTAATCATCCAATCCCTATGCTGGTTGAAATCATGGGTAGCGTCTAAACCTAGGGTGTCCATATCAAAAGTAGCTCGGTAGGGATTTAGCCAGGCATGGAATTCCATTCCCCTATCATGCGTTTCATTTATCATCCAGGCTAGAGGGTCTTCGAAATCTTTAGGTGCTTTTCCCTGTTGGCCGGTCAAGTATTTTGACCATGGAGCTTGTTGGCTAGGATAGAAGGCATCACCAGCCGTTCTCACCTGTACAACTACCGCATTGAAGTTTAAGTTTTCGTAGAAATCCAATATTTCAAGAAAGTCTTGCTTTTTTTTGGAAGCTGTATCATTTCCATTCTTTGGCCAATCAATATTAACGACAGTAGCAATCCATACCCCTCTGAATTCCTCATCGGGCATAGCTTTTAGACCCCTATGTGAAGCACAGGAAGCCAAAAAGCAAAGACAGAGGATGTACTGAAAAACGAATTTCATAAGAATAAAAAAGGCCTACCTGAAGATTAAAAGTAGGCCTTTAGGCTTAATTAACTTAAACTAACAAATTCAAAAAGCTTCAAATTAAATTGCAGGGTCAGCCGGTGTATTCGGATTACTATTTCTTTCCAAATCTGGATAAGGATAGAAATTTCGATTCCTTTCCTCGGCAAAATTCATGGACGCCCCGCTAGGCTCGGGTCTTCCAAACCTTCGGCTATCCTCCAAACTCATTCCGGTAAACAGAAGCTCTGCTCTTCTATTGCGATATACTTCGTCAAGCAAGGCCTCTGCAGTGTTGGCTCCTGAATAGGCAGCTACATTGGCGTTAACCTCGAAAGGGTCATCCGTATCGGTAAGCACCTCGTTCAGGGCTGCTGTAGCTGCTCCCAAATTTGGAGTACCTAGTCTAAGGTTGGCCTCAGCAATAATTAGGTTCATCTCATCTGGTAAATACACTGGAATAGGTTCTGTTATTTCATTAAAGAAACCAGCCACATCTTCAATAGGCAAACCATTCTGATTCGTCTCGTCCAGTGGAATGAGATAGAAGGCTAATCTTCCGTCCGCAGGATCAAAAACAAATTCTGAGGGTAATCCAAAATTATCTCTTGGCTTAAAGTTCGGAGCATCATTTTGAATGATTCTGGCCCAAATCGGATTTTGGTTTTGGGTGTCGTAAGCAAAAATTGAAGTTGACGTCAAGTCCACTGTATTTGCTGCGGCGATGGCAGCATCGTAATTCCCTGCAAACAGGTTATACCTTGCTGTGTATGCGGCAATGGTGTTTACAAGGTCAATATTCCCCAAAGTAACTCCATTGATAAACTCTGCAGAGGGTGCTGTGCCAGATATTTGAGCCGCAGCCTCCGTAAGCAAGGTGATTGCGGTTTGAAACCCTTGGTTTCTTGGAACAAAAGTAGCATCGTTGTCATTGCTGGTCTCTACCACCACTTGCTCATAATTCTGGGCTAAACTCCCTATGGCTAGTGCCTTGAAAAGCTTAGCATGCGCAATTAAACCACTTTGGGTTCCAGGGTCCAAATCAATATTGGCTGCATTCGCCTCTATATCTTCAGCTATTTTTACCACCCGTAGCATGGTTGCCCACAATCCCTGTACATTGGAATTAAAATTAGGAAGGGCAGTCCCCCCATCTTCCAACTCAATCATGTTTTGAAAGGTTGTAGTGATGCCTCCTTCTCGGGTTGTTATAGCCGGGGTCTCCACAATCCAGCGCACGCCCGTGGTAGAATACAATTGCTGTAGACCGACTGCGGCCGCAAAAATTCCTTCCCTCGAAGAAAATACCTGGTCTTCGGTGGCTGCATTTGGGTTGTCAAAATCAGTTTCACAAGAAAAAAGTCCTATTGTAAGTGAAACACAAATGATAAAGTATTTTATTGAATTTTTCATCGTCTTTGTTTTTGAATTAGAAACTTACATTGACTCCTAACTGATAGGTTCTTGGTATAGGGACCCCTGCAAAATCGAATCCTCTAACACCATTGCTCTGTCCTGCTGTATTTATCTCTGGGTCCCATCCTGAATAGTCATCCCATGATATTAAATTTCGTCCCACTAAGCTTATTTGAATGTTATCCACCCCTTCAAACGGAGGTTTAAAATCATAACTCAAAGCTAGTTCCCGCAATTTTACAAAAGAACCGTCTTCTACAAATTCCTCAAAAATACCTGCTTGGGCACCACCAAAACCTTTAAGGCGATTGCCCAATAACTCCTGACCCACATTGAATCCTCCTCCGAAGATTACATTGTCCAATAATCGGCGGTTCCAGTTAAAGACATCAAAACCTTGTACGGCGTCCAGTTGAATACGAAGTTTAAAGTTCTTGTAGGCGAACTCGTTGATCAATGAACCAAACCAATCCGGGTTAGGGTCTCCGATTACCTTTGAGCTCGCACCTTCGTCTGTTGTTCCTCTAAAGGGAAAACCATCGGCATCCAAAGAAATACTTCCGTCCGCTTCCCTTGCATAGAATTGTCTGAAGAAAACACCTAAAGGTTCACCTTCAATCACAAAACTGGTGGCAAAACTTCCGGCCAAGGCGAATTGTCCCCCACCGGCAACCCGGGTAACTACATTTTCGTTTTGAGAGAAGGTAGCCGTAATATCCCAGGAAAAATCATTGGTTTTTATCGGAGCACCTCGCAGTAAAATCTCTATACCTTCATTTTCTAAATCCCCAACGTTTTCAATTCGAGACCCAAAACCTGTAGAAGAGGCTAACTCACGAGGCAAAAGTAAATCCGTCACGTCTTGTTTGTAGTATGTGAATTCAATACCGATTCTATTATCCAACAATCCTGCGTCAAAACCAAATTCGATTTCCTCTTGTCGTTCAGGCGCGATATCCAGATCTCCCTGCTGCGTCCCAGGAATCAAACTGGGTGTTCCATTTATAGATGATGGATTGAGTGTAGTAAATCTCTGGAAAGCTGACAAGGCGGTCAGGTTACCTGCCTGACCCCATGAACCTCTAAGTTTAAAGGTGCTAAAGGCATTACCAAAGGTGTCTTTCCAAAAATCCTCCTCAGAAATGATATAGGACAAACTTGCCTTCGCATATAATTGATTTCGTTCATCTTCACCAAAAGTAGAAGCCCCATCCAAACGAACGGCACCATTGAGATACAATCTATCTTTAAAACTAAAGGACTGTTGCAAGAAAGAACCCCAATATGAAATTTGCGATCGTGTTTCGCCTTGGGCTAGTATACTTCCATCACTGGCAACTTCCACAACCGGGGCTAAACCATCTGCTTCTATGGCTACCCTGTCAAACTCTTCGTACTGCCATGAGCCTCCTAAGGTAGTTGTAGATTCAATATCCTCAGTGATTGGCGTTTGATACGCCAAATTTAAATCGCTGTTGTATTGAAAGTTGTTGATATCTGCCCTTCTTGCAAAGCCATCACCGTTAGGGGAGGTATTGTTGATGGGAATAAAAGCTGTTGCGGATTGATTAAAGAAATCCAGTCCCAAGAGATAATTGGCGCTGAGCTTATCCGTAATCTGGGCATTTAAACCTATACTTGTTATTACCCGGTTTACTTTTTGACCAAAGTCGAAGCGATCAACTGCTTCCAAAGGATTGGTTCGAGGTACCAATAAAGAGGTAACAGGATATACACCCGACTCATCTGGATTAGGATTTATCGAGTTATCGCTAAACACAAAACCTGTGATGGCTCCGTAAGCTGCATTGATACCTCCATTTGGGACGTCATTGCTCACACTTCGTGTATAATTCAAGCCAGCATTAATTTCCAACCAATCCCATGCTTTTTGAGTAATGTTGGTTTTAAAGCCCACACGTTGGAAATCCGTGTTTTTGATTATCCCCTCATTGTCCAAGAAAGAACCAGAAATGTAGTAAGAAGTCTTCTCGTTCCCTCCACTTACGGATAGGAAATTTTCAATCCCAAAACCTGACTCAAAAAATTCGTCTTGAAAATTAAAACGCTCCACGGGTACCGTTTCCAGATTGGTGCGGTCAAAGGGGTCTACCCAGGCCAAAGGTACGGTGTTGTAATCAATTTCCTTCCGCAATTCATTTACCCGAACATTGGTTGAAAAATTGAACTTGGGAGTTCCCGTTCGTCCCTTTTTGGTAAAAATTTGAACGACACCATTACTAGCTCGAGAACCATAAATTGCCGCTGCTGCCGCACCTTTTATGATTTCGATACGTTCAATGTCGTTTGGATTTAAATCCACTAAACGGTTTTGGGACGTTCCTCCCAAATCCACCAAATCATTACTGTTGCTAGAGTTGCTAATAATTATACCATCAACAATATACAGTGGGTCAGAGTTCCCTAAAACGGTGCTTGGTCCCCTGAGACGAATACTGATACCACCCGCAGGGTCACCGGAGTTTTGTTGTACCAAAGCTCCAGAAATTTTACCGGAAATAGCCTGATCTACAGCTATGGCACCGTTGTTTACCAAATCTTCGGATTTTACAGAAGAAATAGCGTTACCCAAGGTTCTTTTGTTAACTCCAACGGGGTTACCGGTTACTACCACTTCATCCAAACTAAGCAAATCCTCTACTAGGACTACATCTGTGGTAATGACCAGACTTGAACCTAGGTCAATTGCAATTTTTTGTGATGTAAATCCTAAGGAACTAATACTTAGATTTACCGAACCTTGTTCCAAGGTAGCGGTAAAACTATAATTACCGTCAAAATCGGAAATTGTTCCGAATGAGGTACCTTCAATGAAAACGGAAGCTCCTGACAAAGGCAGGTTTGTCCCACTTTCCGTTACGGTTCCATTAAACGTGTATTGACTTTGTGACCAAATGGATGATGAGGTCAAAAGGCAACACACCGCGAGCAGGAACCCTGTTTTTTTCAAATAATCATACAGTTTTCGCATACAGAAGTTAGTTTTTAGTTAAAATTAAAATGATACCGCACGAACCCCTCCATGGCTTCATATTCGGCCATTCCTAGGGCGTTATAACGGTTAGCGGTTTCTTTGTTTCGCTGTTCGGCTCTTTGCCAAAACTCGCGTTCATCGTTTCCAGGGAACATGGCACTGTCTTTCTGGGATTGATGTTTGAAAATGGCATTTTTCTTTCGTGCCATATCTTTAGGTCCTATGGGTACGGTCATTTCCATATCTGCAACCTCCCATTCTTGCCAAGCGCCTCTATACAGCCACACATAGCAATTGTTTATCCATTCCGCCCGATTCTTTTTCAATAATTCAATGGCCTGATATATAATTTCTAGGCAAACTCTATGGGTACCATGAGGGTCGGATAAATCTCCAGCAGCAAATATTTGCTCAGGTTTTAGTTTATTCAACAAATCATAAGTGATTTTGATGTCTTCTTCGGAATGAGGTTTCTTCTTAACCGTTCCAGTTTCATAAAAAGGGAGGTTTAAAAAGTGTGCATTTTTCTCGTCCACTCCACAATAACGACAAGCAGCTAGTGCCTCTCCTCGTCGTATCAGTCCTTTAAAATTTTGAATTTCCGCACTGTCCACTTGACCTGGTTTTTTGGAAGACAAAAAAGCCCTAACCTCTTTTAGTTTTTTATCCATTTCCACATTGTCCTTTTGCACCGTGGCGGCAAAATCCAAAAAGCGAATTACCTCATCGTCAAAAACAGCAATATTACCTGAGGTCTGATAAGCAATGTGGACATCATGGCCTTGATCTACCAAACGTAATAGGGTTCCCCCCATGGAAATAACATCATCATCAGGGTGTGGACTAAATATCAACGAAGTCTTTGGATGAGGGTTCCCCCTTTCCGGGCGTTGGCTGTCATCCGCATTTGGTTTACCACCTGGCCAACCTGTAATTGTACGCTGGAGCTGATTAAAAACCTTTAGATTGATTTGTTCCGCAGAACCTACTTCAGCGACAAGGTTTCCCATACCGTACTCGTTGTAATCCTCATTGGTGAGTTTGAGAATGGCCTTTTCTAGGCGCTCTGAAAGCCAGATAGTCGCCCTTTTAATCAATTGATCATCCCATTTGCATTCTGTGACCAACCATGGCGTTTGTACTCGTGTCAGTTTGGAAGAGGAAGCATCGTCCAATACGAAATCACAATTGGGATGGTGTTGCAAAAATGTGGCAGGAATAGACTCCTTTATCGGACCCTCTACCGATTGACTAATGACATCGGCTTTTCCTTCCCCCCATGCCATTAGAATTATTTTTTTGGCAGACAATATGGTACCAACCCCCATAGTAATGGCACGCTTAGGAACGTTCTCTTGACCAAAAAAGTCACTAGCTGCATCTAGTATAGTTACTCGGTCTAATCGAATTAGCCGCGTTTTACTGTTAAGTGCAGACCCCGGTTCGTTAAAACCAATATGGCCGGTTCGACCAATCCCTAAAATTTGAATATCAATTCCGCCGACATTCTCAATTTTTCTCTCATAGTCTTGGCAATAGTCCCGTATTTCATCAGAGGAAATATTTCCATCGGGAATATGAACGTTTTCTGGTTCGATATCTACATGGTCGAAAAGATGTTCCTTCATAAACCGAACATAACTGTGTAGTGAATTCGGCTCCATAGGATAGTATTCATCAAGATTGAAGGTGATTACATTTTTAAAGCTCAACCTTCCTTCCTGATGAAACTGAACCAAATAATCGTAGACTTTGGTCGGAGTGGAGCCAGTAGCTAATCCAAGTACCGCTTTCTTACCTTCTTTTTGCTTCTGTTGAATTAAGCCTGCTATTTCATTGGCCACAAAAAGGGAGGCAGTATTCGAATTTTCCTGAATTATGGTGTGGATTTTCTCAAATTTTCGGTCCTCGAGTAGATTATAATCCATTTAAGTGTGCTATAGTGTTCTTGCAAAAAATCGAAATCCTCTTTTCAAATGTATGCAAAAAACAGCAATTAATACGATTATTTGCAATATTTGTCGATTTTTACGTACTTTTCTGTCATAATTGCCGTATTTTGCTGTAATTAAAGTTCGTTTTAAGATTTATTTAACTTTGCGCTCCGTATGCTAAAGGAAGAAAGACATCAATTCATTCTTAATGAAGTGAGAATCCATAATAGGGTATTGCTTACGGATATAGCAGATTTGTTGAAGGTTTCAGTTGATACGGTAAGACGTGATATCAAGGAACTTCACAATTCAGACCAGCTCAAAAAAGTACATGGAGGTGCGGTTTCCCTTGGATTTAATACATACTCTCCCGTTGGGAAAAAAGTGTATTCGCTTGAGAAGAAATCCCAGATAGCAGAAAAAGCAATAACCCTAATTAAGGAAGGACAGGTTATTTTGCTCAGCGGGGGAACTACAAATTTGGAGTTGGCTCGTAGACTACCTACCAAAATAAAACTTACTTGCTTCACACCAAGTCTTCCTATTGCCGTTCAATTGTTAACTAAGCCGAACGTTGACGTTATTTTTATCGGAGGTCGACTTTCAAAAGACTCCCAAATTACAGTTGGGGGTAGTGCAATTAACATGTTATCTGAAATAAAAGTGGATATTTGCTTTTTGGGGACTAATTCTATACATCCAGTTCAAGGCCTGACCGAATTCGATTGGGAAATTGTTCAAATGAAAAAAGCAATGATCCATAGTTCCAGAAAAGTAGTTTCACCCTGCATTTCGGAAAAAATTGGGTCCTTACAGCGGTACAAAATTTGTGGCGTCGAAGATGTTGATGTATTGATTACTGAATTGGAACCTTGGGACATCAAACTTGATGCCTTTAAAACTATGAACTTACAATTACTGTGATTGTGAATGAAAAACATGTGAAGATAACCGAAGAGTCCTCTCATTACGATGAGCTGGAACAGATGGATACTTTGGATATTATTTCCAGCATAAACAATGAGGACAAAAAGGTAGCTGATGCTGTTGAAAAAGTTCTTCCCAGCATATCTCGGTTAGTGGATGAAACTACGAAGCGATTTGAACAAGGAGGACGTTTATTTTATATAGGGGCAGGTACGAGTGGTAGGCTGGGCATTTTGGATGCTTCAGAAATCCCTCCAACCTTTGGAATGCCGCATGACCGTGTTATTGGCCTTATTGCTGGGGGAGATAGCGCCATACGAAAGGCTGTAGAGTTTGCAGAGGACGATACCAAACAAGCCTGGAAGGATTTGGAGGCGTATGATATTAATCACAACGACGTTCTTGTTGGAATAGCAGCATCTGGGACCACGCCTTATGTTTTGGGAGGTATCCATGATGCTAAGGATAAAGGAATACTTACTGCGGGTATCACCAACAATCCGGGTTCACCTTTGGCTTTAGATAGTGATATTGCGATTGAGGTGGTAGTCGGTCCTGAATTTGTAACTGGCAGTACAAGAATGAAAAGTGGTACCAGCCAAAAAATGGTACTCAATATGATATCTACTGCATTGATGATTCGTATTGGGAGAGTGAAAGGCAATAAGATGGTAAACATGCAGCTAAGCAATACCAAACTGGTAGACAGAGGGACCAGGTATTTGGTGGAAGAATTGGCACTAAGCTATGATGAAGCCGAAAAAGCGCTTATCAAATATGGATCAGTTAAAAAAGCCATGGAGGCCCTGAAGCAACAATGAGTTTTGAAGAACGACTTTCAGGTGGCCACCCCAACTCTCTTGGAAATACCATCGAGGTGGTTGAGAAAGTATTGCAAAACCCCAAACTTTTTGACGATTTCTTTAATTGCTATTTCAGTAAAGATGAAGTAGTTCGACTACGGGTTTCTAATGGGATGAAACGTATTTGTAAAGCCGATAAGTCCATTGTTTTGCCTTATGTTGACAGGCTTTTAAATGAAATATCCAAAATTGATCAAGCTTCAACAAAATGGACATTGGCCCAACTTTTTTTACTGTTGGAAAAAGACTTATCTGAATCCCAAAAAGCCAGTGCAAAAAAAATACTCAAAGAAAACTTGGCAACCCATTCTGATTGGATTGTATTGAATCAAACTATAGAGACCTTGGGCAAATGGGCAAAAAAAGACGAAAACCTGAAAGGGTGGCTTCTTCCACATTTGAAACGATTAGCCCAAGATGAACGTAAATCGGTATCTAAAAGGGCATCAAAAACCTTGGAGGCATTGGTTTGAACTTATTTGGGAACCAATTTGAAAATTCCTTTTCCTTCTATACCCACATAAATATAACCATCCGGTCCTTGTTTTACATTTCGTAACCTTCCCATACCATCCAAAAGCTTTTCCCGATATACTACTGTATTGTCATCTAGTACCAAACGCTCTAAATATTGGAAGGAGAGCGAACCCACCAGTAAGTTGCCATTCCACTCAGGATATTTATCAGAAGAAACGAATGTCATCCCGCAAGGCGCAATAGAAGGTGTCCACTGGTAAATAGGTTGTTCCATACCCGGTCTCTCAGTTTCATCAGTAATTTTTGTTCCTATATAATTAATACCATAGGTAATTACGGGCCAACCGTAGTTTTTTCCTTTTTGGACAATATTGATTTCATCCCCCCCGCGAGGTCCATGCTCATGTTCCCAGATTTCCCCGGTAACCGGATGTTTTATGAGACCTTGGGGATTTCGATGTCCATAACTGAAAATAGCGGTTTTCGCACCTTTTTTGTCAATAAAAGGATTGTCTGATGGAATATCCCCATTGTCCTTAATTCTATAGATTTTACCACCATCCCTTGTGATATCTTGAGGATTTACGTTTCGATTTCCCCTATCTCCAATGGAAAAATAGAGAAAACCATCCTTGTCAAATTCAAGGCGACTTCCAAAATGCTGTCCTTTTGTTGTATTGGGCACACCTTTATACAGCAATTGTTTTTCAATAAGTTGATTTCCATTGAGTTTAGCTCTCATAATTGCAGTATTGCCTCCAGTACCACCTCCTTTCTTAGAAGAGTATGATAGATAAAGCCAGCCGTTTTCATTGTAATTCGGATGTAATTCAATATCCATTAGGCCACCTTGTCCCCGCACATAAATATCTGGTAAGCCTTCTATTTCTGTAAGTTCTCCGGATTTGAAAAGAAGTAATTTCCCTCGTTTTTCTGTAAATAATAAGCTTCCATCTGAAAGGAAAGCCATCCCCCAAGGATTTTGGACTCCATCTACTATGGATTCTAAAGTAAATAGGTTTTTTTCGGGTAGATTTACCCCTTTATCCCCGTTTTGTGCGCAAGAAGAGGTGAGCAGTACAACGAAAAAATAGGGTAAGAGCGCACTTTTTTTCATAGTTTTACGTTGAAAAGTAGATTACATTAGACAAAATACGGTTAAATACAGCCGAAGAAAAAGATTTAATATAAGTTTAGAAAATTACAATTGTAGAATATTGAGGTCCCAAATCTGAATATTCTAGCCATAACAAGACTTAACCTATGCTTCCTCGAAAAACAAGGCATATCATCTATGCCGTGTTGTTCATATCAGCCTCAGTATATGGAACCACGGTACTGGCGAAAACAGATGTAGCTGAATTTATTTTCAAAGCAACTTCTGTAACTTCAAAGTCCAAGACAGAGAAGGAGTCCTCTTCGTTGTCAGCACAAAAGAATTTTACCAAAACTAGTAAGAGCGCTACAGCAAGCGCAATGTTCATGACCATCATTCAAGGCGCCGATGAGGAAGTGGTATGCCCAAATGATGGAAGTACGTTATCCAAGTTTTTCCTTTGTGGAACCAGTGATATCAGAACCTTAAGTCTTTCCCAATCCGGTTCCAATTATGAATGGCAGCAGTTGGACCCAAATACCTGTGCCCCCACAGTGGTTGAAGATTGTCCCACAATCAATGCGTCTTGTACTTGGAACACCGTTGGGACGGGACCTACATTTAATCTGTCAACTGATGGCGAATTTAGGGTTCGTGTGGATTCAGGACAGTATTTTTATTTCAAATCCACCTTAAATCCACTAGATCCCCAATTGATTCATGAGGATATTATTTGCGGCAATCCGGGTAGGGTGGAAGTGACCAACGTACCGGCAGGTTACGAGTATAGTTTGAATAGCGCTGCGGGACCATATCAAGATGATCCATTTTTTGATATTACTGCACCTGGGAATTACCGGGTTTTTGCACGTTTAAGAAATTCCCCTTCCAGTGCTTGTGTGTTTCCTTCCAACTCAGTCACCGTTCAAGACTTGGATATTAATGTGGATGTAACCGCCAATGATATTCTTTGTAGCGGGGAATTGGGTAGTATCGATGTTCAGGTTTCGGGAGTTCCAGGATTCTACACCTATCGTTTGATAAGAAATGGTGTTACGGTAGATACATTTGGTCCTGATGCTTCAGATTCCTACACTTTTGCCAATATTGGTACTGGTGTTTACAGTATTCGAGTCGATACAAACAACTGTTCTGAAACCATTACCTTGGATGTAAATGGTGACCCTATTGAAATAGGGAGTGGAATTAGCCCGTTGGATGTCTCTGCCACCGCATCTGATAGCTTTGGCTGTGGTGCAACTTCCATAGATGTTGATGTAACGACCTCTGGTGGTACCGCACCTTATCGTTTTAGTGTTGATGGAGGTCCTTTCGGTCCAACCTATGCGTCGACCAGTTCTTTTGCCGTTACTACGCCAGGGACCTATTCCATTTTGGTTGAAGACGCTAATGGGTGTCAACGAAGTGCATTGGTAGATGTGCAGGATATTCCTCCTCCAACCTATACGCTCACAGAAGAAGATGCTAATTGTGGAGGGTCAAACAATGGTCGAATTACCGTTAATATCGTAAACGGTTTTGGATATGAAATTGAATATAGCATTGATAATGGTGCAAACTATCAGATAAGTAATGTATTCTCCAACTTGGCGCCTGGTACATATGATGTTGTCTTGCGATATCAGCAAGATACCTTCGTTTGTACCACTACGCCACAAGTAGCTACTATTGGCACACCTTCAACCATTTCGGCAACGGCAACCCCTGATTCTGCACCAAGCTGTTTAAATGAAACCGGAGGGCAAATCACGATTTCTGGGGTATCTGGTGGAACAGCCCCCTATGAGTATAGTATTGGAGCTGGATTTGGTACTAATCCAGTATTCCCGAATTTAGGAGTGGGAACTTATACCCCTTTGGTACGGGATGCCAATGGTTGTGTCCAACCGCTACCGGATATCGTTTTCAATACTTTAAACAAGCCAACGGATTTGGATTTTGCGGTTTCAAGTCTCAATTGTATCACTACAACAGCAACAATTGATGTTACCGTAACCGATGGTACTGCACCGTATACTTATGAAATTATTGCGCCCGCGGCAAGTGCCGTAAATAATGGAACGAACAATAGCTTTATTGGACTCGGGTTAGGGACCTATACTTTCCGAGTAACAGATGCTGAAGGATGTTCCTATGATGAAAACTATGCCATTACAGATATAAGCTCCATAGGAGTTCAAGCCCAACAAACTAGGGTGGTTACCTGTGTCGGAGATTCAGATGGTGAGGGAAGATACCTAGTGGATGGATTTAATACCACCTACAGCTATAGTATTGATGGTGGTACCGTATTCACTGGCCAAACGAATAGCATTATTCCTTTGACTGGACTTTCTGCAGGTAGTTATGTGATTTCTGTAACTGACGAAGAAACCAATTGTACGGATACAGCTACTTTGGTTATTGAAGAACCTGCTACAGCTTTTGCGATTTCAAGTCTTGATGTTACCGCTATGAGCTGTCAAAATGGGAATATTGGTGCCGTTCGAATAAATACTGTTGGTGGATGGGGAGGTAATCGATATACCCTTACCCAACCCGATGGATCTACTCGAGGACCAAAAAATGGATCAGTATTTTCTAATCTTTCCCAAGATGGTCTATATCAAGTAAGTGTGACAGATGCCAACGGGTGTACCGTTACCGACAGTTTTACGTTAACCCGATTGGATGCACCCACCTTAACTTTGGATTTAGGTTCATCCGATTTATGTTATGACAACTTTAATGCGGCTACTTTGGTGGTTACCGCATCGTTGGGAGCTGCACCGTATCAATACAGAATCAATGGAGGTCCATTAGGGGCTAGCAACACGTTTAATGGACTAACTCCTGGGACGTATACCATTGAAGTTGTTGACGCTAATGATTGTCGGGATACTGTAACTCGAACAATCGAACCTCAGGTAGTGGCCAATGCGAGTATAATTCAGGAATTGGACTGTGCTGGTCCCCCAGCTCAAATACAAGTGGATATCAGCAATGGATACACTTCCGGTGGTGATTACGATATTTATGAAGTAAGCATTAATGGTGCCCCCTATACATCCGATAGCAATAATATAACTGGGAATTCCTTTATTTACAGTATTCCCAATGACGGTTCCATAACTTCAGACACAACGTATCAATTTTTAGTTACGGATAGCCAAGGATGTACCACCGAAACCAATGTGGTAACCATAACACCGCCCGAAACCATTGCTGGTTCCGTGGTCGGAACAGATACGCAGTGTGGTGATTTGACAAGTGGTATCGTGGAGTTGATTCCGGATACAACTCAAGGTGTACCTCCATACGAATACAGTAACGATGGTGGAGTCACTTTCAGTACTCAAAATATCTTTTCGGGATACGGACCTGGATTGCAAACGGGATTTGTAATACGCGATAGTAGAGGGTGTGTAAGCCCCGTATATGACGTTACAATAGGTAATAGTTCTCCTTTGGATGCTACGGCAACACCGACCAATGCAGTTTGTTCTGCGGGAAGTGTGCTGGGTTCTGTTTCTACTACAATTAACAACGGGGTCGGACCTTTCGATTATGAGTTATATGATGGTTCCGGAACCCTGATTGCCGCTTCAACTGGAACTGCCAGTACTACTGTAAATTTCCCCAACTTGGATTTAGGGAATTATACTGTGGTTACTCGAGATTCCCAAGGTTGTGAAGACCGGGATGATTTTATTATCGACCAAAATCAATTGGATTTAATTCCTTTAGATACACCTCCACCGGTTTGTTCTGGCTCAGCATTTACGTATCGGGTACAGGCCACAGGGGGAACCGCTCCATACCAATTCAGATTAGTAGGTGACCCAGTATTTCAGCCGGGAACAGGACCTGGTAATGATATTTTTGATGTTACCGGTCTTGTGACCTTTGGAGTTACTTATTTTGTTGAGGTAGTAGATGCCCTAGGATGTACTTACATTGAACGTATTGACCCAATAGCCGCTACAAATCCAGTAACTGTAACGGCGACAGCAAACACAATTTCTTGTGGAACATCGGGGAACGGAACTATTGACTATACGGTTGATGGTATTACTCCGAGTCCAGGAGATTTTACTATCACTTTAGAAAATACGGATACCGGAGCAACCCTTTCTACAAATTCATTGACGAACGAACCGGTTCCTTATGCTGATACGTTTACCGGGTTGGCACCAGGCAACTATCAAATTATCGTTACAGATGATATTTCGGGTTGTAGTGCCAGTACCTTGGTTTTTATTGGAATAAGCAATCCTAATATCGCGATTGATAGCAATGTGAATGCTACTTGTAATGCAGGTGCTTTTGTAACGGTAAGAGGATTTGGAAGCACTGGTCCTTATGAATTTGCATACGTTCCTACGGGAGACCCAGCTCCATCCACTTTTACGACGGATACCACTTTTGAAATAGGTGCACCCTATCCTACAGATTACGATTTTTATGTAAGGGATGCTAACGGATGTACTGCTTTTACCACCGCAACCGTTGATCAGGACCCTGGTATTCCAACTCCTACAATTGATGTAATTAATCAGTGTACGGCTACGAGTGGGTATCAAATCAACGTAACTGCGCCTTTAACCACCGGTCCCGCACCGGAAACGACATTCCAATATGATATTGGCAGTGGATTCCAAAGTAGTCCAAATTTCGTGGTTCCTAACCCAGGCAATTATGTCATCACCATAAGGGATGGTAATGGATGTACCACAACAGTAAATGCCGAAGTGTTTGATTTCTTTGCCATTACAGCTGATGCTACTTCATTGCCTACTTGTAATGCAGGTGACGGAACTATTACGGTCAATACTACCGGAGGAAGTGGAAACTTTGAATTCCAACTAAGGGATGCAGGTACTTTGGCCAATATTGGTCCAGCTCAAAGCTCAAACACTTTTATCAATGTGTTACCGGGGGATTATAATATTTTAGTAACCGATTTAAGCTCTAACACAACACCTTTGTGTACGGATGAGGCTATTGTAAACGTTTCAACAGTTAATACTCCTATAATTACGGCCACCCCGAGTACTGATGTGACCTGTAATGGAGCTGGAGACGGAACGATTGCTGTAGAATTACAGCCCGGAAGTGATACGGATACGCCTTTAAGTTATATTTTATACGATGGGTCCACAACGACGATAATTGCTGGTCCACAGCCTACAGCTATTTTCGACAACCTAGTACCTGGAACTTATCAGGTTGAGGTTGTATCGGATAGAGGATGTACGGACAGGTCAGGGGATGTTACGATTACGGAACCTACCTTATTACAGGTAAATGCTATAAATACCGATTTTACTTGTAATCCTGCCAGTAATCAATTTAGTACAGCAACCATTACCATTTTTACGGATACTAATGGGGACGGTACCGGTACGGCTACAGGTACAGGGCCGTATACCTATAGCATGAATGATGGGACCCTTCAGTTTGATGGAACGAATTTCCAAACCAGCAATACGTTCGAGGTGATTGACAACGGTACTAATCAAACCATTATTCTTACCGCAAGAGATCAAAATGGTTGTGAGGAGACATCCACCGTAACCATAAATACACCCACGGATATTACTTTTAGTTTTAATGTCAACCCAATTACTTGTGATGCTTCGGGTACAGGAGTGAGTCCGGGTACTATCGATATTATTATTAATGAAGGTCCCGGAAACTATGAAGTTGAAATACTGCCTCTAGGTTCAGAACCTGCTAGAAACTCAGGAGGAACAGATCGGGTGACTTGGGATATTTCCACTCCTGGGGACTACATTTTTGCAGTTACGGATATTGGAAGTGGAGGATGTACCTATCTTACTTCTACAGTTAACATGCCAGAATACAATAATATTGAGGCGATAATTGCGGAGGTTAGACCCGTTACCTGTTTTAATGGAAATGATGGAGAAATCAGCCTAGAAGTAAATAACTATAGCGGTCAATATAACTATGAAGTATTTACGCGGGATAGCGCTGGAGTTGAAACATCCACTGGAGTAACGGGAAGCTTCGATACAAACGCTCCTATCAACACTCCAGAAATTATTGCGGGACTACCAGCAGGAAACCTTGTGGTTAGAGTTGAAGCACTGGATACTCCATTTTGTGATGTGACCAGTAACGTAACTACCGTACGGTCTCCAGATAGGGCATTAACCGTTCCTTTGGTTCAAACAGGAGAAGTAACCTGTAATGTTCCTGGTTTGGGTGAGATTACCGCTTCCGGTGATGGAGGTTGGGGTGGATATGAGTATCAGTTGATAGCACCTGATGGAATCACTGTTTTGGTTGACTATCCAAACACGAATCCAGTTTTCCCAGGTCTATCCACTGGAACATATACCGTTAATATTAGAGATGCTGAAGGTTGTGAGACCGGTAATACTATTAACCTTCCTCTACCGACCCCAATTACTGCAGATATTCAAATAGTACAACAACTCCGTTGTAACAATGACAACGATGGAATCATTGAAGCATTCAATATTGCAGGTGGGCAAGGACCAGGCAACTATCTCTATCAACTGAATCGTATTACGGATGGGACTAATAGCGGTCTTCAAACGACTCCTACTTTTGCCAACCTTTCTGCCGGGGACTATACCATAACCATTTTTGATGGATGGAACTGTAGCTTTACCACAATTCCAATTACCGTACAAGACCCGGAAATTGTAGTTGCCGAATTGGTCGAATTGCAGCCACCAGGATGTGGGGATTTGGGTAGAATGGAACTCACCGTTACCAATCCTGAAGTTGGTGTAGATTATTTTTATAGAAGGTCTGGAACGGCTGACCCTTTTACTCCCTTTGGAGTTGGTATGACCAGCATCGAAATCTCTGCTGACATTACGCTAGACCCTGGACCTTTCCAATATGATGTTCAGAATTCCAATGGTTGTCCTTTCGAACGTTCCAATCAAATATCCTTGGACCCAGCAGCACCACTTGTGATTGCCTTGGACTTGACCAATGCAACTATTAACTGTGCTGGAGAAGCTACAGGAATTATACGTTCCGAAGCATTTGGAGGGATTGGAAGTTACGTGTATACCTTGTTGAATTCAAATACCCCGCCAAATCCAACAGCAGTTAACACGGTAAGACCCGCTCAAAGCTCAGGAATATTTAGAAATCTACCTCCAGGCACCTATTTTGTATATGCCCAGAGTGGGGGATGTGAGGCGATTTCAACACCTATCGTCATAGAGCCTAAACCTCCATTAGTATTGGAATACTTGGAAGCGGTACCAGTACTATGTGCTGGAGATAGTAATGGTCAAATCATCATAGAAGCTAGTGGTGGTACCGGAGCTATCCGTTACTCCATTTCTGATAACCTGAGTGAATTCTTTGTAGGAGATGACCCTGTGCATCCTAATAGAAGAACATTTACCGACTTGGCGCCGAGAAGTTACGATATCATCATTCAGGATGATTTAGGTTGTACCATAACCCGGACAGTTGAAATTACACAACCTATGGAACTATTGGCAGGGGTGGTTTCTACGACACCAGAAACCTGCTTGGGAGATGAAGATGGTACAATGACCTTATCCGTTACCGGAGGTACTGCGCCATATTATACAAGTGTTAACTCAGCAGATGATGCCGATTTTGTCCAGAACGATACCATGTTCTTTGACAACCTTGCTGGAGGAGAAACTTATGTGGTCTTCGTCCGAGATGCCAATGGATGTCAAACCAACGTGATTGCCGATATTGATTTGGGTATCGAAATTATGGCAGAACCAATTGTTGAGTACGGTTGTGAGGGAATCTTCCCAAATAGCACCACTACCATTTCGGTACAGGATAGTTCTTTGCTACCCAATTTGCTGTTCTCTTTGGATGTAGAAGATATACAAATGGCTACGGACCAACGTATATTCCCAGATTTAACTCCTGGTGAACATACAGTGTACATCTATCATCAAAACGGATGTGTGACTTTCGTGGAATTTGAAATTGATGCCTATGAACCTTTGGTTTTGGAAGCCATGAAAACCGGTCCTAACGAAATTACGGCAACGGCCTCTGGAGGATTTGGAGGGTATGAATACTTCTTCCAAGGGGAGTCTACAGGGGAAAATAATGTATTCAATATCATTGCGGATGCCACCGTAAACATCATGGTGGTGGACCAAAATGGTTGTGTGGCTAACTTTGTATTGCCTTTCAATTTTGAAGGCATGCCAGATTTCCCGCCCTTCTTCACCCCGGATGGCGACAATATGAATGATTTTTGGTACCCGGAGAACAGAGAGTTCTTCCCCAATATCGATGTCATCATCTATGACCGCTACGGTAGGGTAGTGGCCCGATTGGATCAAGTAAGAAAATGGGATGGAACTTATGATGGTAGTCCACTCCCGACTGGAGACTATTGGTATGTTGTAAATGCAAATGACTCAGAAAATCAGCAGTTCGTAGGACATTTCACACTACTTAGGTAATCAAAAGGTCTTTTTTACTATATTTAGAAAATAATAAGGGTTCTTTGATTTATGTCTGGGAACCCAAAGGAACGACCTAAATTCTTTAGTCTTTGGATAAAACAAAATTCAAAGATAAAAGCGCAGTAAAAAACCAATGAATAAGAACCTAAGTACCCAAATCTCTTCATTTTTAGTCGATGATACGCTAAATCTTGATTATTCCATCTTTCGTTTAAATCTTTA
The DNA here is from genome assembly GCF_965601775.1 of Flagellimonas sp. GTDB lineage: Bacteria > Bacteroidota > Bacteroidia > Flavobacteriales > Flavobacteriaceae > Flagellimonas. The sequence continues at coordinate 2,402,958 of NZ_OZ271837.1, read as the reverse complement.
TCTCAACGGTCTTGGAGATGCCTACAAGCCCTACAAAATTGATTATCACACCGTATTGACCAGCTATTATTTGTGGGGGGGGAAGAATTTGGAAGAATTTTGTCAAGACCAAACGGTAAGCTATTTTCTTATGAACCCTATGAATGATTCACCTGAGGCAAGAGAGGCGTTAAGTTTGGAAATCAGGGAATTTTTGTCTGGAAAATAAACTTGGGTTGAAGAAGGGGATTGACTTCAAAAAAGACCTTCTAGTTCGGTAAAATTTATATTTTTGCAATCCATTTTCGGGATGTGGCGCAGTCTGGTAGCGTACACGCATGGGGTGCGTGTGGTCGCTGGTTCGAATCCAGTCATCCCGACAAGTTAAAGCGTTGAAGGCTTCCGTAGAAAGTTCACTTTCTTCAGGAAGCCTTTTCGATTTTAATCCAATTAAGAATAAAGCGGCAATGAATAGTTTCTGCTAATACCAGTTGTGAATAAGAAATCGGAAATGAGGGTAGAAAACTAATCAATACTACGGTTTTGGGATTCTAATACAAATCAAAAAGGATTCCCTCATCTAAATCAGAAAAATAAAAGCTTCAAACTAGCATTAGGAGTAATTCCTAATGAACGCTGAAGAATTTGTTGGGCTTCATTTTGCGGATTGACCCTAAAAAAAGTGTTTATGGGATTCTCACGATTGAGTAAGTTCCAAATTGAAACACCGGTTCGCAGGCTCGTTTTCTTACCGATTTTGGCGCTATAAATTGCAGAAAAATCCAGACGTATGAAATCGTCCAATTCGTTTGAGTTAGCCATACCATAATTAATCTCCCCATCAACAACTTCGTTATTAGACAACGGGGGCGTAAACGGCTTTCCTGTTCGCCAATTCCCACCTATGGCCAAATTCAATTTTGATGTGGAAAAGGTAATTCCTGAGGTTATCGAGTGGGTAATATCAAAATTACTTCGGAATTCTGTTTCGGGAAGTTCATCAAAATCATAACCACTGTTCAAGTACCCATAGCTTAGCCATAGATTCCATTTTTGCAATTGTTTTCGTAGTAGAAAATCGACACCAAAGGCATCGTATCTTCCTGAGGTTCTGACAAATTCAAAGCTATCCAAAAAGCCTTGGCTCTTGGTGGTTATTCCATCAACTTCCTTAAGAAATCCTACGGTATTAATCAGCCAACCCGATTCTTGATAACTCAATCCCAAAGACCCCTGTTTGCTTTGGATTACTGGAATGTCCATATCGTTGGAAAGTTGCCATCGCCTTCTTTCAATGCCTAAAAAATCATTTTGGAAATTAATAATTTGTGAGGTATTCTGATGTTTAAACTCACCCAAAACCTCTAGGTTGAAATACTTCAAAAACCTATGGTTGAAGCTCAATCGGGGTTCCCAAAGTTGCCTTCTGAACTTGTCCAAATAGTTAAAACGCACTCCTACATTCAAGTATGTATTTCGGTTGGAACTTGACCAATCCAGCTCAGAGAAAACCCCATGCGTCCTCAATAACTCCCCTTCCAACCGGCGAAAAATGGGATTGTCTACATCATCAAGATTGGTCACTTTCGTTTCAATGAACTGATAGCCACTGCGCAAGATGAAGTTTTCTTGGAGTTCGTTTTGGGCCACGAATCGAGCACCCGTTTCAGATACTAGGTTTTCCTGTAAAAAACGCTGATCCTGTAGGACATTGGCATTGATCCCCCGAAGCTTGTAATCGGTATTGTAAATATCGATTTCCGTCTTAAAACGGTCATTCCATTGTCGTTGGTAAAAGAAGCCAGCTGCTATGCTGGTCTGGTCAAGTCCACTTTCCCGCTCCACCTGATTGTTTCCGACTTCCGCACTTTCGGTAAAAACCACTTCATTGGCAGTATGTATAAAGTTTAGACGCAAGAAATCCTTATCGCTTGGGCGATACAAAAATCGCAAGGAAGCATCATAAAAATCAAACTCGATATCCGAGTTGGTTACCAAAGCATCGTTCACTTCAATTTCGGTGTCTTGAGCGATACGACTAAAATATTCCGAGTAAGTGGGTGTCTCAAAAAAATCACTGATTGCTTTTCTCGCTGCAACTTGAACGGAGGCATTTTCACCCAAAGGTGCATCAACAAAACCGTTGGCATCGATAAGATTGATACCAAGACTACCCTTTAAAGCAGGATTGATGTTCTTATCGGTGCTCATCGCAATAGTACCCGATACCCCATCAGTAAAGCTGGAAGGGGTACCATTTTTCTGAAGGGCCACTTTTTGTGTAATCTGGGGATTGAACATAGAAATCAAACCAAAAAAATGGCCAGACTGATACATCTTTATATTGTCCCAAAGTATGAGATTCTGGTCATTGCTCCCACCTCGGATATTGATATTGGAGACGGTTTCGTCAATACTTAGAATTCCAGGTAGGGCCTGCACGGATTGCAGGACATCCTTTTCGACCAATCCCGGCAGGATAGAGAATTGGTCAAAATCGAGTTGAAAAGCACCATTATCCAATTTGTCCATGCCACGGATTAGGTATTGGGAAAGGATGATTTCAGGTAGTTTTTGTTGTTCAGCCACCATATGGATGGTACCGCATTGGGAAGTATCGAACAAATGAGCTTCCCTGCGGATAGTCCTATGTCCAATATGCCTGATGACTATGGTTTGAGATATGCCTTGCAAAGCCAACTCAAAAAAGCCTTCTTCATCAGTCACGGTACCTTTACCATTGGATTGAATAGTGGTATAGGATAAAGGTTCATTGCTGTCCTTATCACGGACGTAACCGCAGAGAAGAGTGGCTCTTGCCTTTATGGAAATGGCATTTTGGGAAAGAAAAACAAAATCCAAACCGGTATCTTGTCTCAGCTGTTCGACAATCTCTGGCAAACTGGATTCTTTGTTAGGGATAGCTACGGTGATTTCCTCAAGCAAATCAGAGGCATAATTGAATCGTACCTCAAAGCGGCCTTGAAGCTCTTCTAAAATGGTGATGAGTGGTCTTTTTTCAGCGGTTTCCTGGGCCAGTGACGGCTCGCAGAGCAATAAAGCTAGGAGATAAAGTATAGAATAGCATCTATTTTTCACGTGGCTTCACCCTAACTTTTTTGTTTTCCAAAATAACAAAGTCCAAATCCAAAGGGACTGCAATCGATTTTAGGGCATTATCCAGGTTGTCATGTACAAAACCGCCTGTAAATAAACGTTGATTATCAACATTATCCAAAGTGATGTTTATACCGTATTGTCTTTCCAGCTCATCAAATACTTGGGATACGGGAACCCTCTGGAAATCACTGACATTTTTGGTCCATTGAGGTGTGGAATAGCTGTTCTTGCCTTCTTCCATCTCCCCATTGAACCATCGCACGTTATCTCCCTTTTCTAGTATTTTCTTTTGATTTTTTACTGTGACCCGAACGGTTCCTTCAAAACATCGTACTTCAAAAAAATCACCTCTTTGCTTCACATTGAATTCAGTGCCTAAAACGGCAACCTCACCTTTGGGAGTACTTACGGTAAACTGTTTCCCTTTGGCTACATCGAAAAAAGCCTCCCCTTCCAGTTGAATGGTTCTATCGTCGTTCCACCCATGTTTGCTGTATGCCATTTCAGATAGCGCATTGACCGAAACCACTGATGCATCAGGAAGCTCTACGGTAATTTTCTGCCCAAATTGGGTTTCCACATGGGTTAGATTTTCATAAAAAAAGGCATAGTATGCAGTAAAACCTATAATTAGAACGCTAGCAATTTGCATAAGCGGCCTTAGCCAGTTGAGCTTTCGTACCGGGGTGCTCTGGAGTTTGAGGACTTGTTTGAATTCCTCATAGGTTTTAGGTTGGGAGAACTGGGAGGCTTGGAAATTCTTGGCATCGGCTGCGATACCTTTTAAGAACGCTGCATCCTCAAGGGCCTCAAAAGCCTTTTCTTCCTTCTCCGTGAGCTCTCCTGCCAGCCATTTTTCTACCAAGTAATCCTTGTCCATACGCATCTTACTTTGTAATGGAACAACTTAACTGTCCATTTTCCTGATTATTTTATGTTAAAACCCTTTAATTCTGTCTTCAATACCTTGAATGCTGAATATATCCTGTATTCAACCACCTTTCTCGTAACGCCCAATAGGTCTGCAATTTCTCCATGTTTTTTCCCTTCGGCTTTGTTTAATAGAAAGGCTGTTCGCTGTTCCTCGGTCAAACTAGCCAGCACTTCTTGATATTTTTTAAAGTACTCCTCTTTCTCCAAAAGAAATTCGGGAGACTCGTGGGTTACATCTTTGGGCTTGTCGTTTTGATATTTAAGAACCACTTTTTGATGCTTGACCTCGTTTAGCATTAAATTATTGGCCACTGTAAATAAAAATGACTTGGCCTTATCTGGGGTTACTTTTTTGCAATTTTCCCAAAGTTTGATAAACGCCTCTTGCGTCTTATCGGTTGGGTCAAGCCTTTCCCCATACTTATAATACAGATAATCATGCAGGCTATCGGCCAAACGCTCATAGAGTCCCCTAAATATAGAATCCTCGCATATATCCTTGTGCAGCTCTTTCTTCAAAATGTCCGGCTGGGTTCAGGTTAAAAGTAAAAAAATAAATTCTTCAATTTTTTTCAGGAGTTTTTAGGTTTGGGTTGTTTTAGTAGTGAACACAGCAATTGTAAAATATAAAACCTATGAAAAATACCATGAAAGCACTTAGTTTTTTACTAGTGATTCTTACACTTTCCTTGGGCTCCTGTCGTGAGGAAGAGTCTGTTTTTATTGAAGGTCCTCAGGAAGAGACCTTGGCAGCGAATTCGAACGTGGCCAATTTATTGCGAAACACTGCTTCCAAAGATGGTTCCGATGACAACATTATTGACAATGCAAGCTGCATTTCCATTCAACTTCCAGTAACCGTTGTGGTGGACGGTGTTGAAATCATTGTGGATTCGACTGAAGACTTGGAGGTAATTGAAGACATCTTTGATGAGTTTGATGACGATGAAGATATTCTGGAAATATTATTTCCCATAACCATCATCCTAAGTGATTTTACTGAATTAGTCATCAACAATGTGGATGAATTGGAAGACTTTACAGATGACTGTGACGGGGAAAATGAATTTGATGATGACATTGAATGTGCAGACATCAAATATCCAGTCACTGCCTCGGTATTCAACACCAACAATGAGGTTATTGACACCATTACCTTCAACAATGACCAAGAACTTTATGTGTTTATTGATGACCTTGATGAGGATGATATTGTACAAGTGAATTTTCCGGTTACCGTAATCTTGTTCGATGGTACTGAGGTCGAGGCCACAAATCTTGATGAATTGGAGGATATTTTGGAGGATGCTGAAGATGACTGCGATGAGGATGACGACAATGATTTTGATGATGATGATTGCGATAATTGCACTACTGAACAACTTTCAGATGTTTTGACCAGCTGTTCAGATTGGAGCGTGGATGAATTGGAACGCAATGATCAAGATTTGGACGAGCAGTTTGAGGCATACCGCTTTAATTTTGCAGGTGATGGAACTTTAACCGCGGAGACCGACTCAGAGTCCTTCTCCGGTACTTGGGAAACTAGTGGTTCCGGCAATGATATTACCGTGGTCATAGACATACCTGATTTAAGTGATTTCAATGCCAGTTGGAACCTTCATGAAATTGAGCAAGAAGTTGGTGAAAGTGAAGTTGAACTAAGAATGGGAGATGACGAACTTAGTTTCGAAAGCGACTGTTCAGGAAACTAAGAGGACAAGGTTGCTTCTAGAGAAATTCAAATTAATGTATTGAGTTTCGGAAAAACAGGTCCATATTTTCCGTTAGCTGAAAAGAGAGCGATTATCCGCTCTCTTTTATTTGAAAAACAAGGAGTTAGGAAAAAAATAAAAATTTTCAGGAGTTTTTGACCCAAGGTTGTTTTATGTACGAAAACAATGATATTAAACGTTTTATCCCTACTTAAACCAAATTTTTGTTATGAAACATGTTCTTTTATTCGCTATGGTTTTTTCACTGGTTCTGGTATCCTGCAGTAATGACGATGGACCAACAGCAAGTGTTTCCGTAAATGGAACCCAATTAACGGCTACCCCATCCAATTTTGTAGTGGGCGACCGTTCCGATTTTAACGGGGATATTGATGCCAGCTTTACCGGTAACGGTGGTACAGCAACTCGTGTGTTCAGTTGGAACAATAATCTTAGCACCGCTGACTACAACGCTGATATCACGGCCACTGCCCAGGGAACTTTTCAGATGGTGGTCCGCGATTCTGAAGGAGCAACCGTGTTGGACAGAAGCCTAAATGGTGCAGTTGAACCTGATTCGTTTGACGGGGTCACCTCTTCGGGTACATCAGGAATCTGGACGGTAACCATAACTGTAACTGATTTTAATGGTGATGGCAGTTTCTCTTTAAGTGAAGGTGACTAGAAATCAGTTTGAAACAAAGAATTATGAGGTTGTCTGAAAAGGCAGCCTCTTTTTTTGATTTGAGATTAATCAATTTATTTCAGTCAGATTTGCTTAGTTTTATATCAAGGTTTTACATAAAACTCCACTTTTTTCTATTTGAAAGTGCAAAGAGGTGAGTATTTAAGATTAAATAGTGCTGTTATCTGATAGACAGCGACTTATATATTGGATGATGGTCCGTCATCCCAACAAGTTAAAGCGTTAAAGGTTTTCTTAGAGAGTATACTTTTTAAGGAAACCTTTTTACTTTTAGACTAAAACTGCTTTAACAGGGTGATTTTACTTATGAATTGGGTGCTTTGCTGTATAGGATCAAAAATTTCCGTCTGAGTATCATTTAATACAATATAGATAAAGGATAATGGTGTGTATTCCCAGCTGAACCGGACGTTCCATCTACCTTGTTCATCAAAGCTGTTGTATTGGTAAAACGTAGAAAGCTGGACTCTTGGGTTTAAGGCCAATCGCAATGTTCCGGTATATAAATCGGTATTCAAATCTTCAGATAGAATCCCTACCCCATTAATATTGTTATTTTCATAGTCAATATTCATGGCGATATGTGGTACTGGAGCGTACCTCAATCCTGCTATGACCGAATTCCGAACCCCATTATAAAAATTACCGAAATCATATCGTATTGAGCCCGAAAACTTTTTGGACCGATCGGAATTATAGCGAAGTGTGTATCGCGTATAACTATAACGCCCTTCCGCAATTTCTAGTCCTAAAGGAGAAAAATTAAAGTTGATGTTCTGCCATGTTGGGGTGAGGGAAGCTTCTAGAAAACTATTGTCCTTGAACCAAGTATAAATTGGAAAAATATACAGATTGGACTGCTGAAAATTTCCAAAGTCCTCAAAATCATGGAAATAATTAAAAAAGGCCCCCGGGTCCCAACGACGTACAAAGGGCAACCATTTAGGACGTAAAATGGGATACCCTCCAGGGCTGTGTTGCATGACGTTTCGCTGACGGACAAAACCCATGTCTGGAGTGTAGTTTTCACTAACAAAATTGTTAAAATAACCGATATAATAATCGTTCGTGCGCTTGCCAGCAAAGAATCTTCCCGCATATCCGTTTTCTTCAGTTTCGCTGTCTATCGAAGTAGATAACAGATAGGAGAATGTGACTTCGCTCTGCGGACGGATAAAACCGTCTATGGAAATTGTGGTGTTATTTTGACTGGATTGATTCAATGCGGCCAGTGCATCGTCCCTCCTGTATGTTACCATGGCACCAAAGTTATTTTCCTTACCATAGTTCTGAAGGTAGCGAGCCACTCCAAAGGTGGCACCTGCACTATCTTCGGTATCCCGTTGACGAACGGTGAGTGCTGCTAGGGTACGATTTTCATTTCTGTCCGTAAACCTCGCACCAGCATCCAAAGGCGCCGGAGCAGCGTTAAAAGCGTTGGAGAGACCTATGGTACGACTAAAAAAAGGTCGAACAAAAGAATTGCCAGCCCCTGCCCAAATTCCAGAGTTTTCCAAAAAAAATTGTCGTCTTTCTGGGAAAAAGATGTTGAACCGTTCCAAGTTGTTTACGGCTTGGTCAACATCCGCTTGGGCGAAATCCGTATTGATGGTTAAATCCAGTACTGCATTTGGACTAATGGCCCATTTGACATCCCCGCCAATTTTGGGATTGTTCAATTTATCGACTAACACATCTCCCTCTCTGCTTTCATCATACTGGTAGAGTGCGTAAGGTTCAATACGAATATTGGAAGAAGGGGGAGGTACTTCCAAACCCGTGAGTTTGGCAGCATAGGTCATACGATTTTCTGAAAAAGACTGGGGAATTGCCGGAAAAACAGTTTTCTCGTAGTCTTTCCGGGCCAGTCTAAAAAAAGTGATGCCCCATTCCACTGGAATACCTTCCACAGGGTTATCATATCGAATGGATTTAAATGGAATGGCAAATTCAGCGAAATACCCTTTATTTGTTCTTTGGGTGCGCACGCGCCACAGGGCGTTCCAATCCTCATCCCTGTTGTTGTCGTTAAAATTTTGAACGTCTTGCTGATTACCATAGGGTGTAGTTTGAAAGGAAACAGCATATTGTTTGGTGTTTTGGGCATCAATTTGAATGCCGAATACATCATTCTCCAACCCATTAAAATCTCTACTTAGGTCCTGCATCCGAACTCCTTTTTTTCCCAGGGAATCCAAAGCAAAAACCCCGAAATAAATGTATTTGTCATCGTACAGGATACGTACTTCTGAGGGATTCTTGATTGTCCCACCTTGCACCGGCTCTACTCGAAAAAAATCGGTAACGGGTTGTGCCAAATTCCAGTCGGATTCATCCAACCGACCATCGATGGTTATCATGCCTTGGGCTCTTGAGGCTGTTATAATCACCGGATTTTCTGGTGGGGGAAAGTTGTCAACAAGCTGCTGTGCTTTTCCCATCCAAGAGCTGGACAAAAGAATCAATAGAAGTAATCTTTTCATATCAGCTCGAGCTAAGCATACCTGCTTTTTTTGTTTGTCCAGAAAATAGGAATCCAACAGCAAATAGTACTATTGAAATCAGCAATAAAATGGGAATGGCCCCAAAAGAAGCATATGACTTTTGCTCATATTGAAATTGAGGAAGGTTCGTGTAATCCTTTTGGGAAAAGTCTTGGTTGTTAAATAGGAACGGTAAAAAATGTTCTCTCCATTTCCCTGCAAATCCGATTACTTGTCTTCTAAAGTGCTCATAATCCCTTGTGGAAGTTCCCGCCATCTCATTCAAGGATTCTTGTGCAATTATGGCCGGAGAGACCCATTTTAGGTTTCCTACCCATTTTTGTTGTTTTTTCAATTGATCCTCATACGCGCTGACAAGTGGTGACAATTCTTCCTTAACCAATTTTTGCGAGGCCATATAGCGATGATAGAATCCACGGGATTGGGTAGTATCATTAATTGCATATTCTGGGTGGTCTCGCAAGTAGTTGTCCAATATTTCATCTTGTCTCTCAGACAATTCTGCCTTAAGGGTCCGCATTTCATTAATCATTAAGGTCCTTGAGGGCATTGGGTATAGTGTATTGCCCAATTGGTTTAGCATTGAGGGTACTAAAAGTACGAATGCCACCCAAAGACCAAGCAGTGTTACAGCGTTCTTAGCTGAGCTGCCTACCCACAGGTTGATTAGGAATGTAATAGCAAACCAAAACAGCATATAAGCCAAAACCAGTGCGATAAGTCCCAAAAAGGTAGCCACATCAGAAAATGGATTCAGACCTACTGCGAAAAAAACAAGAACTAGAGTTCCAATAACAAGTACGGAAAGCCAGAAGAAACGAAGTCCCAATTTTTGCAAAACCCAACTATGAATTCTGATGGGTTGTGAAGCCAAGAGCCGAAGAGAGCCACTTTCCTTTTCTGCAGAAAGTACGTTGTAAGAGAATGCGATTATAAGTAAAGGAAGAAGGTAAACAATCACAAACGCCAAATCAAAACTGCCAAATAGCAATTGCACTGGACTAGTCATTTCAGCAAAGTTCAAAGCGAAATCGTCTCCGGATACTTTTGGTTTTACATAATGCGTGAATAGGTCTCCCTGACCTGTGGCAATAAAAGCCATGGGTTGTGGGTCCATCGCAGCGACCCTTGGGCGATAGTTTCCTACAGCCATGGGGTTGGTGGGAATAGTCCATCTGGATGCGCTTACCTGCATTCCACGTTCCACCGAATCAAGTAGTTTCAACATCATTATATCATTCTCTTTAACTTCGAGATGCGCATCCGCTATATCTTTTTCGCGTTTTTCTATTTTTTGTAGACCGTTATAAGTCGAAAATCCAAATAATACCAATAGAATGATGCTTAAGAGTTGAATCCATCTGCTGCGCAAAAGAAGTTTCAGCTCGTATTTGAAATTATATGACAACATGATTATACGTTTTTGATTGATACTAAAAGAAATCCAAAGGAGGCGGCAAACCATACTCCCATAATCACAAGGTTAGAAGAATTCCTGGAAAGAATAGTACGTAATTCCGGAGGGTCGTATTCAAAAGCAGGCAAATCCTTCCAAAAATTAGCATCAGCTTTATACCTCCAATTGCCATACTCAGAATTCTGGGCAAAATTGTCATTCAGGAACTTTTGAGTGGCAATTCGATATTCTTCTGCGGCATCGGCAAAATCCCAATGGGTAGCGTAATCTGTATGCGCAATGGACATGCTTAAAAAACGAGTGGGCAAATAGGGCGATATCGCCGCTAGGCCCCTGTACACTTTCGATTGTTGTGCGAATTGGTCTTTTAAATGATTGTAATGCTTAAAATAAACTTCAGCCTCATGTTCTTCACCCTTTTGCATACGATAGGCATCAAAATTAAAGGGCAATTGATGAAGGCTGTCCACACCATGTTCCTGTAAAACCTGCTGCTCCAGAAGCTTTGCTTCCTTACTCCAGGGGTTGTGACCGTCCAAGCCTTCTTTTTTATCTTTTAATACATTGGCTGCGAATTCCTGTCGGGTGGGATAGGGATGTTTGCTTTCAGCAATATTGCTAGCTGCTTTTGGAGCAGCCAAGCAGGCGATAATCCAAACACAAAGGGAAACCACCAGGGAAATGCCTGACCTTTTGGCTACTGCGGAAATGAGTAGTACTATATTGGTAAAAATCATATAGTAAACCACAAAAACTAGGAACATCGTAAAAAGCGATCCCCAATTAAATACCCCAAAGTCATTGAGATTGGACAACAAAACCCCCGCTATCAGAAATAAAATGAATGTAATGCCCAAAACGGGTAGGAATAGCGCAAGCCATTTGCCCAACATCCATTTCCAATTGGATATTCCCTGGCTCTTGAGTAAAGTAAGGGTTCCCATTTCCCGTTCTTTGGAAAAGCTGTTATAGCCTAATAAGGTTATTAAGAGTGGTATAATAAATAAGAGGATGAAATCTGGAGTAAGGTCACCAAAACGAGCAAGTCCGGTTTGGTCCGTAGCAGCACTGAATTGTGCCTCATTTCGCTTGTGGGCTTCCAGAAAAATAGAGGTTCCAGCATATTTATCAACCCCTTGGTCCACTAAGGACAAAGGGTATTTGGGTTTAAAAGCATAAGTGCCATAATGTGCAGCAGAATGCGGATTTTTTTCTCCTTGGTTATCCCACAATCCACGCTCAATATTGGTTGCTGTGGCATACTGCTCGTTTATGTTTTGGTATTGCTTGGTACTTATCCAAACGGCGATACCCAACAGAAAGAGGACAATAATGAGAGAAATACGCACTCGACCCTCTCGAAAAAGTTCTTTGGTTTCTTTTAGAAAAGTCTTGAAAATCATAACGCCAATTCTTTATATTCCATGGTATTGAGGTAGGCCTTTTCCAAATCTTGAAGTGAAATATCAGCAGCAACCATTTCCTGTTTCAATTGACCGTCTTTCATGATTCCAATATGGGTGGCTACCTCCTTGGCTCGAAAGAGGTCATGAGTAGCCATAAGCGTGGCTACTCCTTTGGCGCGTAGTTTTTGTAACAGCAAACCAAATTCGTTGCTGGCTTTGGGGTCTAAACCAGACGTAGGCTCATCCAACAGCAACACTTTGGCATCTTTCGCCAAAGCAATGGCTATACCTACCTTTTGCCGCATTCCTTTGGAAAAAGTGGAAATTCGCTTTTGGAAAGCTTCCGATTGCAGTCCAGATTCGTCCAGAAATGCTCCCAGCTGCTCTTTTGAAAGCTTTTTACCCGCGATTCCCGAGAAGTACTCTAAATTTTCCATGGCGGATAGGCTAGGGTACAACATTAGATTTTCTGGAATATAGGCTAGAAATCGCTTTGTCGCCTTTAGGTTTTCATGGACATTCATTTGATTGATAAAAGCACTTCCAGAAGAAGGTTCTATAAACCCAAGTAGGAGGTTAATGGTTGTGGTCTTACCGGCACCATTTGCCCCAAGAAGACAATAAATGTCGCCCTCCTTAATGTTCATGTTCAGTTTATCAAGTGCCGTTTGGTCACCGTATTTTTTTGTAAGATTGTTCGTTATAATCATCGGTTTGTATATGAACTATGTTTGGAAATCCTCATTTCATGGTGGTATAAATAAAACCATGGAGTTCAAGCGTAGTAGTTGTATGGTTAATCCACTTGAATAGATAATCAAAAGTGATTTGGACCTATGCCTTGAATAGAAAGGCTGATACTTTTAAACTTTGGGTTACGATAAGGAAGGTGGCGGCCTAGACAAGAAATAAGTTTCCCATAATCCGGATAACACCAAAGAATCTAAGGTAATAATTGGGTCTTGGAACACAGGACTAACTACCTTCGTCTGGATGCTATCAAAATCAGCGGTTAAAATATCCGATTGCTGAAAAAAGAAAGTTAGAAAACAAAGCTCACACTCATTTTCATGTTCGTGGGTTTTGTCCTCGTGTTTGTCATGGTGTTCATAAACATGGAACGCAGAAACCTTTAGAAGAAGCAGGCCTGTAAACAGCAGCGTACCTATATGTTTAATTCCAACGTTCACAATATCACAAATCTAGAAGATTTCGATAGGGAATATATGTTAAGGATATTATAATTTTAACCTTATGGTTACTTACAAAGAGACGGAAAGCCATACAAACATTACTTTACACACTAACAGCAAACAAAGGACTGAATCGAACAAACCCTAATTTTTGTAAATTAAGCAATCAAAAATCCGTTTACTTAATCCTTAAATCCTAACGAATTGAAAACAAAAGTCATCCTTCTTTTTCTTATTGTAGCTACACTTACCAGTTTTCAGCAGAGTACAACTTCGAACATTTCAAAAATTGAAAAAGGGATGGTCAAAGTGGCCATACTTTACCCGAATGATGAAGGAAAAACTTTTGATATGGAGTACTATTCAACCAAGCACATGCCCATGGTCGCAGGTTTGTTTGGTGACGCCCTGAAGTTTATGCAGATTGACAAAGGTATATCGGGAAGAACCCCAGATGAACCCGCACCCTGTTTGGCTGCCGGTTATTTCTACTTTGACACTCTGGCGGATTACCAAAATGTTTTTGGACCAAATGCTGAAAAGATTCTAAGTGATATTCCAAATTATACCAACATTCAGCCCGTTGTGCTCATCAGTGAGGTAGTCCAATAGTCCTCTCCAGTTCTTCTACTTTCAAACATGAAACCTAGTAAGCAGTAGGTTTCATTAGATTCAATCTGCCTGATTTCGTTGGTTTCAGGAAGCGGTACTGAAGTCTAAGTAAAATGAAAAATCTCAACATTTAAAGGACAATGTTTTTATAAAACCTTGAAATGGAATAAGCATTTTCTGGTTTGAAATTGTATTGATCCAAAACCACTATTCGTTAAAGGAGAACGGTCATCTATTAATTCTCCCCCGTATTCCTCTTTCCTGCACAGTAAGTTTACGAAGTAATCAATAATTACAATTAGTTCATCAAATCTTTGTCAATACATCAGCGGTAATATTTGAGCTCCAAATATGTGTTCTTTACCTAAATAACTGATCGATGAAGATTTACGTTACACCAAGGGGTTTTGAGGTTGAGCTCCTTGGTTGTAACGGTTTTGAACCCGCGATATTTTTTTGACTTAATCTACGTGTCTATTTAAAAAAGAGCTGCACCCCAAAGTGGCTCTTTTTTATTGGGATACTCTTTTTTGGAATAAAAATATGCTTTAAGGTTATCCAATACTCATGTTGACAAACTATCACATTCAACTGTAAGTTTTTGGTCAAAAAAGCTACTTTTGTAGTAACAACTTATACACGAAGATTAGGTTATGTCAGAAGAAATAGAAAGAATGAAAACTTTGATAATTGGCTCAGGACCTGCGGGCTACACTGCTGCCATTTATGCGGCAAGAGCCGATTTAAAACCAGTACTTTATACAGGGATGGAACCTGGGGGGCAATTAACTACCACAACCGAAGTGGATAATTTCCCTGGCTATCCTGAAGGAATTGATGGACCAACCATGATGGTACAGCTTCAGCAACAGGCTGAACGATTTGGGACCGATGTTCGCATAGGTATGGCCACCGCCGTGGATTTGAGCGATGAACCAGGTGGTATACATAAAGTTACTATTGATAATTCCAAAGTGATTGAGGCAGAAACGGTTATTATTTCTACGGGAGCTTCGGCCAAATATTTGAATATTCCGAGTGAACAAAAGTTAAGAGGTGGAGGAGTATCCGCTTGTGCCGTTTGTGATGGCTTCTTTTATAAAGGACAGGAAGTAGCGATAGTTGGCGGGGGAGACACGGCTGCTGAGGAAGCTTCTTACTTGGCCAATATCTGTAAAAAGGTGACTATGTTGGTTAGAAAAGATCACATGCGAGCTTCAAAGGCCATGCAGCATAGGGTGAACAGTTTGGAGAACATTGAAATCCGATACAATACAGAAGTGGATGAGGTCATTGGTGATCAGGTTGTAGAGGGTTTACGTATGGTAAACAACCAAACCGGTGAGAAGGAAGAAATTGAAATCACAGGATTATTCATTGCCATCGGACATAAACCCAATACCGACATTTTTAAAGGACAGTTGGAAATGGATGAAACCGGTTACGTAATTACCGAGGGTAAATCCACAAAAACCAGCAAGCCTGGAGTGTTTGCAAGTGGAGATGTTCAAGATAAAGAATATAGACAGGCCATTACCGCAGCGGGTACAGGTTGTATGGCTGCTCTTGATGCCGAGCGATACTTAGCTATGGTGGATTCAAAAGAGGCTGTTGTGTCTTAACAGACTGCGTAACTTGAAAGACAAAAAGGCACCCTAGGGTGCCTTTTTCATTTTAGTTGGTTATTATTTGTTTTCAGTCTATACGCTTGTAGTTCTCGGAAGAGGTACGGTTGCCTTCTTCATCCAAAGTGATTTGACTAAAAGTGTCCTCTTTTAAAATTAATTCAAAGGTGAAATTTCGCATGGTATCCAAAGCTTTCATCATACCATCATCCCCATATTCAATAGTCTCAATGAGCTCATTTTCAGTAATCCGATAGGAACCGTAACCAAACCTCCCGTTGGGTTCATCCGGAACGTAGCGCGTCCACATAATTTTTCCCCTCGAGTACATTTTAACCTGGCGATAACCGTCCGCTTTGGGAATGGTATCAGTGATATCTTGACCATCAAAACTATAAAAACTTTCCAGCTCCCAAGTTCCTTCAATGGAGTGAAAAGATTCAGGTTTAGGTGAAGCCCATTTCGTCGCTGAAACCAAAAAGAGCATCAAAAAAATCAATCCGAGTATTTTCTTCATGGTGGTGTGTTTAAGATTATTGGTGATATTTCACTAATAAGGTACAATAATTTTTATTAAATGTTTAAAAAACAGGAAATTATATTGACAATATGAAAAAAGGCCCAGAATACCTCTGGGCCTTTTTGGCATGGTTTGGTTTGTTTAGTTGAATAACGCTAAAATGCCATGCTCTGAAACGCTGCTAAAAAACGCTTTTTAATATTTATGCACGCTTCCCGAAACTGATTTCTTCTTTTGGACGCTGGCTTCTCCTGTATAGGAAATATCAGCTCCGCTGCTGGCGTCCGCAATCAAGGATTCTGAAACATTAACTGAGATATCCGAGCCACTACTGGCCTCTGCGTTACATTTTTTAACCTCCAACTCTCGAGCTCTAATATCTGCACCACTGCTGGCATCTACATAAAGCATATCCGCTCTTCCCGACAATTTGATATCTGCTCCACTACTCGCATCCGCTTCCACTTCAGAAGCACTGAGTTCAACATGTAAATCAGAACCACTACTGGCATCAAGTTCCAATTTATCCGTACGTATTACGTTTTGCGCTATTAAGTCCGCTCCACTAGAGGTGCTCAATTTATCAATTTGAGGTAGAGAAACATAGATTTTCTTGGTCGCCCTTCCTATATTTTCGGTCGTATGTATACGCAGTTTTCCATCCCTAATATCCGTAGCAATAAGGTCGATTACATTTTCGTCCGCTTCAACCGAAATACTAAATTCGTTGTCTTGGGTAACAAATACATCTAGGCCTTCCGCGGCGGAAACCGCAGTGAAATCCTCAGAAATATTTCGGGTTTCTTCTACAACTACGCCGTTTCCTTTCTTTCCGTTGCCGAAGTTGATGTCAAAATTGCAGGAAGAGGCCAAAATAGCCAGTATAACTGCGATTGCGATTCTTGCTAGTGTTGTCATGATTGTTTTCTTTTAATGATTGATCAAATTTGTTGTTTTCTTTTTTGTTTTGCTAGTTGATTTTACTCAATTGTTGTATTGATAGGCTCAATTGTCATTCTTTTCACCTGCCTTAATTTGGATGCCGTCTTCGTCTATCTTCATTTTGAATGAATCGGAATTGTCTTTTATGTCAATATCCACTCCATCTCCGTCAATGATAATCTTTCCTCCTTCTTCATCTTCATCAACAGATTCGTCTTCTGGACAGTCTTGACATTTAAGTTCACCGTCCTCACCCATGATCCAAAGATGGTCCACAACCCCACTTCGATAATAGTTTTGGTCATTTTTAATGCCCCTTCCCACATGTCCGTAAGTTGATTCATCCACATGAATTACTTTTCCAGCAGGAATGTAAATGGTGGTAGTAACTTCTTGATCACGTGCTTTGTTGGATAGGTCAGTGGTAAGGTGGTCGTTCAAGACCACCTCTCCCTGATTCAATTCATATCCGTAATTAATATTCTTTGCCCGTTCCCTGGCTTTAACGGTAGTGCTTCCATGAGAATCTTTTCTAATGTTGATTTTGACTAGGCTATCTTCTGATTTTCTGATTTTGAACCGAACATCATCCGAAAGCAGGAAACGTTTATCATTCTCATCGTAGGCAAAGGTCATACGTCCAAAGTGTACATCTCCACGGTCGTAATCGAAAGCGGAATTATTCATTCTAATGACCAAGGTGTCTGATGGATTTTCCATGACCAATTCATCCTTAACATTTACGCTACCCACATTGGCAAACTCAGCTGCTTGTCTAACCCCAAGGGCAAATAAGGTTCCGATGGAGATCAGCCAAAGTCCCAATAAGGAGAACTTGGCAATGTTACCTATGGATTTCAGGTTGTTAACCAAAATCTTCAAGCCCAAATACATCAGGAAAAAGAAAGGTATCCCAATGGCAAAGAACATTAACAGTGAAACCAACCATACTGGAGCTCCCGTGGTGTTCACAATCTCGTAGAAATCCACTCCTGGGAAATTCACCGCATTGAACATACCGACAGTAAATAGTGCTATAAATAATCCAATTAGTGTGGATGCACCAATAATGATAAGAAGTACGCCAATGAACTTGCCAAACACTTTGAACAAGAACACAATGATTTCACCTATGGTGTCGAAAAAGGTCTTGGAGCCGCTTTTGACCTTGTTGCCCACTTGTTCGTAGTCAACATTTTTTACCGTGTCCGCAACATCATCAAACCCCTCTTTAACTTTGCGTTCTATATTGCTGATGTTGATGGGCTCCCCCGTCATGTCCAATTTTTGGGAGGTTGTGGCGGCTTCAGGTACCAAAATCCACAACAGGATGTAGGCAATAAGTCCGAAACCGGTGAAAACGGCCAATAGGATGAAAATCAAACGAATCCACAAGGCATCTATGCCAAGATAGTGTTCCAATCCAGCACATACCCCACCAATATACTTTTGGTCAATATCCCGGTACAGTTTTTTGGTCCGTCTGGTGGATGTTTCTTTTCTTCTAGGTTGGTCCTCAAAGATATCTTCGTCTACCATATAGTCTTCTGGCTGACCCATTACGGCAATTACCGCATCTACTTCTTTGTGTGTGATTACCTGCCTTTCATTCTCCATTTTTTCCAAGAAAAGCTCGGCAACCCTTGCCTCTATATCGGCAATGATTTCATCGCTCCCTGCAGTTCCGTCAAAGGAACGTTTTATGGATTCCAAATAGCGCCTCAACTTGTTGTAAGCGTCGTCGTCTATGTGGAAGAGCGTGTTCGCTAAATTTATATTTACTGTTTTGTTCATTGTTGATGTTATTTTGTGTTGGTTACCAGATTTACTGCATTTCTTAGTTCATCCCAGGTACCGTTGAGTTCGTTTAAGAACAGATGTCCCGTTTCCGTGAGTGCATAATACTTTCGGGGAGGTCCGGAAGTGGACTCTTCCCAGCGATAATTCAGTAGTCCTGCATTCTTAAGTCTGGTCAATAAGGGATAAATGGTGCCTTCCACTACTAGCATCTTGGCATCTTTTAACGCTCCCAGAATTTCTGAAGCGTATTTATCACTATCCTTTAATATTGACAGAATACAGTACTCTAGAACCCCTTTTCGCATTTGCGCTTTTGTGTTTTCTATGTTCATATCGTCATGGTTCTATTTTGTTAACTGTTCGTTTTTTAATTGATGATTCAATTTGTTGTTGATTGATGATGATTTAATTGATGATTCGTTTTTTGATTGATAAATAAACTCCTTTATATACTTATTTGATGAATTTAATGGTCAACGGATATTTAAACGTTTGCCCTTCATTGGTTCTAATGGTTGCCAATATGGTATATACCACATTAATGATAACCAAACCTACATGCAATAAACCCGAAATACCTGCGGGCCAAAACAAGCGTCCAAATCTGAAGTCGTCACTGCTGATATGGATGTTTAGATTATTGAGATCACTTAGGCGATGAATTCCTAAAAAATTCCAATCGAAAAGGTCAGGCAGAAATCCGATAAAGAATGGTATGGTGATTAAGCTTACCACTACGGAGTACAACAACATGCTAATTTGAAAGTTAAGGGCCTGCTTTCCGTTATAGTCCACAAATTCATATTCTTTCTTATTGGCCGTCCATAAAATCAATGGAAATATGAAGTTGCCGAAAGGAATAAAGTACTTCGAAAAAGTGGAGGCATGTATGATTGCCGACAAATTTCTCTCATGTTTGGTTAATGTAGCTGCCATGTTTTTGATTGATGATTTTTAACAATTATATGGGTTTACCCATTAGCTTACGATGCAAATATATATCCAAAAGATGGTACTATGCAAAACAAAGTACTATAAATTAACATATTATTAACATTTATATCTCGAATTATTTTCCCTATTTTTAGCCTTCAAACAATTAAGATATGGCTGCGACTCCCAGTAAATTCAATACGTTTACTTTTTTTAAATTGCCATCAGCATGGTGGTGCGGGGTTCGACTTAAATATCTTGATGAGAAAAAAGCCGTTACCACGGTAAAGCATAAATGGGTGAATCAAAATCCTTTTAAAAGTATGTTTTGGGCGGTTCAAGGCATGGCTGCGGAGCTGAGCACGGGTGCTATGGTCATCGACCAAATTCAACAAAGTGGACGGAAAATATCCATGTTGGTTCAAAATAACAACGCCTATTTTGGAAAGAAAGCAACAGGTCGTATTACCTTCACCTGCGAGGACGGTCATTTGATTGCGGATGCCATCCAAAAAACCATCGAAACCGGAGAAGGCCAGAAATTTTGGATGAAATCGGTAGGCGTTAATGAAGAGGGTATTGAGGTTTCAACTTTTAACTTTGAATGGACTATCCGGCTAAAAAAATAGTTTGGCTTGTGACCTTTTAAAAACAAGTGTGTCTTAAAAAAAGAAACAAAATGGTGGGTTTCAGCGAACAAAGCATAAGAAAACCCATTTTTTTAGTAATTTCAGCATTAACTATACACTAATTAGAAATTAAACACCAAAATGGGAAAATTCGAAATTAAAACAGGAAGCTCAGGTAAAACCATGTTCAATCTTAAAGCAGGTAATGGGCAAGTAATATTGACCAGTCAAAGCTATGAGAGCAAGGATGGATGTAAAAATGGTATTGAGTCTGTAAAAAAGAATTCACAGGACGATGCGCGTTTTGATCGCAAGACGGCTAAAGATGGAAGCCCTTTCTTTACGCTTACGGCTACCAATGGTCAAATTATTGGAAAGAGTGAAATGTATTCTTCAAATGACGCCATGGAAAACGGAATAGCCTCTGTTAAGAAAAACGCTCCTGATGCTGACGTAGTGGATAACTCTTAAAATGTAATTCACTCCGAAAAGATAAAAGAGCAGCCCAAAGGGCTGTTTTTTTATTTTAGGGGTGTCGCAAGCCAATAAGACTGTAACAAAATATCGAATTAGCTCACCAATATATCGAATCTTAAAAATCAAAAAATGAACGCACACGAAATAGACTATGAAATTTATGGGGAAGAAATGCAATATGTCGAGATTGAACTCGACCCCCAAGAAGCAGTGGTAGCCGAAGCGGGAAGCTTTATGATGATGGACACCGACATTAAAATGGATACCATTTTTGGAGATGGTTCCGGTCAAGATTCTGGAGTATTGGGCAAATTGTTCTCAGCGGGTAAACGTTTGCTCACAGGGGAAAGTTTGTTTATGACGGCCTTTTTGAATGTGGGCCAAGGAAAAAAGCAAGTAAGCTTTGCTTCTCCCTATCCCGGAAAAATAGTTCCCATAGATTTATCTGAAATAGGCGGTAAGTTTATTTGCCAGAAAGATGCTTTTCTTTGTGCGGCCAAAGGTGTTTCTGTCGGGATTGAATTCTCGAAGAAATTGGGCCGCGGCCTGTTTGGAGGTGAAGGCTTTATCATGCAAAAGTTGGAGGGCGATGGTTTGGCCTTTGTACATGCAGGAGGCACCTTGGCGCGAAAAGAACTAGCTCCCGGCGAAGTACTCAAGGTAGATACCGGTTGTATTGTAGGTTTTGACCAAACCGTGAATTACGATATCGAATTTGTAGGAGGCATCAAGAATACTATTTTCGGGGGTGAAGGACTCTTTTTCGCAACCCTACGAGGACCAGGAACGGTATATGTGCAATCCTTACCCTTTAGCAGACTGGCTGGAAGAGTTTTGGCTGCTGTCCCAAGAGGTGGAAAAGATAAAGGGGAAGGAAGTATTTTGGGTGGCCTAGGCGATATGGTCATGGGGGATAATGGTTTCTAACAAACATAAAAAAGCACCATAGGTCAAGACCGACGGTGCTTTAAATCAAAATCAATTTAAAACCAAAATACTTGCTTTTCTATATCAATTGCAATCGACTGGTCCAGCATCGGTAATGATCCATCCATACGTGTTTTCCAAGATATCCCTAGCGGCCAATACCTCTGGAGTATTACAGTATTCGATACCCGAAGCATCGAGGATTACGCCGTTTTGGATATTTGGGGCTTGAGCAGCCCAACCAATCAAAGTTTGTGAATAATTTTCGGGAGACATTCCTGATGCTGAGAACAGCACCTCCATCGAAGTAATATTTTGGATATTCCAATTTCCTAAATTCTGGTCGAAGGAAGATGCAAAACGGAACATTCCGTTCATGCTATCTACACTCTCAGTGTTCCAAGTACTTAGTCCGTTTCCCTCAAACACATCCGCACCTCTAAATACATTGTTCATTGATGTTATGTTTTCAGTTTCCCAGTTACTCAAATCTCCATTAAAAGAACGAGCTTCGAAGAATAGATTATCAATATTTTGCACGTTTATTAAATTGGGTGTATCGGTCGCGTGATATTCCATGTTCACACATTCCTGAAAACCTGTCACAAGACTTGACCATTCGATATTCCCCCATTGTTCGATACTCATTAGTTTCTCGGAGAATGCATTATTGAGACTGGCTGCTTCACTCCTTGGAAAATCACCGATTATTGCTACGGTATAGGTTCCTGGATTTTCAAACACATGGGGAACAATATCATTTCCTATAAAACTAATAGCTTCCAAAGTACCGTCCCCCCAGTCTATCATAAAATCGTAAGTATCAAGGCCGATTGTAGTAGGAATTCTGATTTCTTCATTAGGATTTGTAGTTCGCCAAGTAGTAACATAAGGTGTAAGTTCATCGGCAAAAGAATCAGTTATGGTTAGATTTATCTGGGTTTGTAGTTCAAACTCACCATCACTTACCTGAATCGTGACCCCTAGGTTAGGCATCATTTCAAAATCCAAGTTTTGGCCATCAATGAGGCTTACAATTCCGTTACCATCAACCTCAAATAATGTGTTGTTGCCCAAAATATCGAAACTTAGGGTTTCATCACCATCAGGGTCTGATGCTACGATTTGAGCAATATTTACTACATGATTAATGGATTCCACTACTTCAATGTCTATCTGTTGGTCTTCCACCACAGGAGTTTCATTCACATTCTGGACTTGTATTCCAATTATATGGTCTGATTCATTTGTACCATCGCTTGTCCGCACAATTATCTCGTAGGAGTTGGGTTGTTGTTCAAAATCTAATAGCTGTCCATTGACTAGACTGATATTTCCTTCCCCTGTCATTTCAAAAACACCTTCGGCATCGTCAGTAAGTGTTAGGGTTACATTGGTTCCTTCCGGGTCTTCTGCCGTAAGCGTAGCAAAAACTTCAGTATCCGGAATGTTCTCATTGACATTGAAACTAGTAGGGCCTGTCAATACAGGAGCTTCGTTGACGTCCAATACGGTGATGGTCACCTCCTTTTGAGGCATGTTTTCACTGTCGCTTGCCTGTACGGTCAGAGTATACACTGGTTCTGCACCCTCAAAGGCCTCAAAGTCCAAACTCTGGCCTTCGGCCAAACTTAGGCCCCCAGTTTCGGGGTTGATCACAAACAAATCATAGGGATTTACAATAATCTCGTAGATTACAGAATCGCCGTCGGGGTCCTCCGCACTTACAGAACCAAAAGAATCTTCGGGAGTGCCTTCGCTCACTTCGAAATTGTAAGCTTCTTGGCCAAATACAGGAGATTCATTGACATTAATCAATCCAATACCTACATTGACGACTGCTGTTTCCCCTTTTTTGTCATCGGCGGTCACGGTAATGGTATGTTCAGGTACGGTATCAAAATCCAAGGTCTTATTCTCGGCCAGGCTAATGGTTCCAGTAGCGGGATCAATAGTAAAGAGATCATTGTCATTCGCACTGATACTGAACTCAATTTCATCATTTTCAGGGTCGGTGGCGGTTACTGCACCTAAAGGTGTATTAGGTAGAATATCCTCGTCTGGCATAAATTCAAAGGACTCTTTTTCAAAAACTGGAGG
Source organism: Flagellimonas sp. (assembly GCF_965601775.1). Lineage (GTDB taxonomy): Bacteria > Bacteroidota > Bacteroidia > Flavobacteriales > Flavobacteriaceae > Flagellimonas. The sequence goes on along the minus strand of NZ_OZ271837.1, from coordinate 2,379,420 downwards.
CTCATTTACATTGGTCACATTAACAGTCACCGTGGCTGAGGCCGTTGCATTTTCGGTATCTTTCACGGTAACGCTCAGCGCATAGGTTGTTGCGGCCTCAAAGTCCAAGTTTTGGTTTTCGGCCAAGCTTAGACTGCCATCTGACGAAAGTACAAATGGTGAATCGCCACTCAGGGCAAAGGAAAGCGCATCTCCATCTTCATCAGATGCACTGATGTCCCCAATCTTGCTGCCTGGGGCCACATCCTCTGCTGCGGACAGGGTTTGGGCCTCCATGGTAGGGGCATTGTTTTCAGGTTCAGGGGGAAGGGAAGGTTCATCGTCCTTGCCGCAGGACATGACAATCAATAGGAAAAGTACACAATGAAAAATCTTTTTGCAGCTCATTTTTTAAGCGTTTATAGTTAAAACTTCAAGATGCTACGAATTGATTTACAGCGGAGTAGGCAATTGATGAATTGGGTGTTTGAGTTGATGGTTGGGGAGTTGGGTGTCGGATGTCGGATGTCTGAAGTTTGATGCCCGAAGTCTGAGGTCTGATGATCGATGTCTGGGGTCTGGTGCTAGATGCTAGAGGCTCAGCTACGAATATTGTATGTTTGCTTTCCAAATCTTTATCTGCTTATGGAAGGCCTACCCAAATTCAAATTTGAGAAGTTGCATATATGGAAGGATGCCATGAAACTTGGCGAAGCGGTGGTCGGAATAGCCGATAACTTTCCTGACAAAGAAAGATTTAACTTGACCTCTCAAATATGTCGGGCGGTTGATTCTGTGGCATTAAATATCTCAGAAGGTTCCATAGTACAATCTAAGCCCGAATTCCGGAGGTTTTTGGGATATTCTGCTAGGTCATTGGCCGAGGTAGTTACCTGTTTGCACACAGCCAATCATAGAAAATATATCTCATCTACTAGTTTTTCAGCACTGTATGATGATTGTTTTAAGTTGATGAATATGATTATTGCTTTTAGAAATAAACTATAACTTCATCACCAAACACCAAACACCAAACACCAAACATCGAGCATTCAAAAACATGAACTTTAAAGAGCTCTTCGACTTCCTAGAACAATTACAGCAAAACAACACCAAAGAATGGATGGATGCCAATCGAAAATGGTATACCTCCCTTCGGAAAGATTTTATTCTCTGGTTGGACGATTTGGATTATACCATGGCCCAATTGGATGAGGATTATTACCCCACTCCGGGTAAAAAGGGGATAAATAGAATCAACAACAACCTTATGTTCCATCCCCATAAACCCATTTATAAGGACCATTTTGGAGCTGGATTAGACAAGGCACCCGGTTCTGCTGATTTTTATATTGAGGTAGGCGTAAAGCAATGCCTTTTGGCTGGAGGCTTTTGGAGACCAGAACCTAAAGTGTTGCGAAGCATTCGTGATGGGATCGACTACGACGGAGAAGAATTTCAAGCCATTTTGGATAAGCCAAAGTTTAAAGAACTATTCGGTGAACTTTACGAAGACGAAAGACTAAGAAATCCTCCCAAGGGATTTACCAAAGAACATCCCCATATCGAATTACTCAAGAACAAAACTTTTGCCGTCGTCCATGAATTGGACCAAGCAGAGGTGCTTCAACCTGATTTTAAGGAGAAAATAAAGGAGGTATACTTGGAAATGCTACCTTTTAGGCGATACTTGAATCAGGCCGTCTTTTTATAATTTCCAATAAATGTTATTATTTCCACCCGCTATGGATGATGGCATAAAAAATGATTTTCCAGATAAGTCTTCAAAAAATCTGTTGTTTTCAAATATTCGAAAACACGTAGACCTCGGTGCTGATGAGGAAAATTTGGTATTAGGTTTTTTCAATGTTACCCGTCGGCCTAGAAAGACACTTTTTTTGCAACAAGGGAACCTATGCAGAAGATTTTATTTTGTGCAGCAAGGCAGTGTAAGGGCTTTTCATACCAATTTAGAAGGCAAGGAATCAACTATAATGTTTGCTGTGGAAGATTGGTGGATTACCGATATGGGGGCTTTCTTGAATGAACAAGCAGCCAGTATTTCCCTAGAAACTTTGGATGACAGTTTGCTCTTTGAAATTGATTCAGAAGCTCTTGAGAAAATGCTCTTTACCTTACCTAAAATGGAGAAGTACTTCAGAATTTTGTATCAAAGAGCTTATGTGCGCGAGCAACAGCGAGTTTTAGATGCCATTTCCTGTCCCGTGGAAGAAAGATATCTCCGTTTTTTGGAAAAATATCCGAAAATCGTGAAAAAGGTCAGCCAAAAACAAATAGCCTCCTATTTGGGGGTGACCCCAGAATTTTTAAGCACGGTCAAAAACAGGATAGGGTCTTAAACTATCTTAAGAGTTTACCGCAAACAAATTTGTTTCTTTGGTAAAACGAAAGCGATGATGCTAATTATGATTGCCGGTCCGTATCGAAGTGGAACGGGGAATGACCCGGTTTTGATTCAGCAAAATATGGATAACCTGGAGGCGATGGCACTACCTATTTTTCGAAAAGGACATGTACCCATGATTGGTGAATGGGTGGCAAATCCATTGATGAAATTGGCGGGCTCTAAAGAAATAGGGGATGCAGTGTTTCAAGAACTGCAATATCCCACGGCCCATAGGCTGCTGACTAAGTGCGATGCTATTCTTCGTATTGAAGGAGCATCCAAGGGTGCAGACCAAGATGTTGAGGTTGCAAGGGAACTAGGATTGAAAATTTATTACGACTTGGACGAAATACCTGAAGCAAATGGGTAAAGTGCGGAATATTCGAAAAGAATTGCTTTCAGATAATTGGTACTCGCTGAACAAGGTAACCTTTGAGTATCAAAGGAAAGATGGGCAATGGGAAACCCAAATCCGTGAGGCTTACGATAGGGGCAATGGGGCGGTAATCCTGCTGTATAATACCAAAAAGCAAACCGTGGTGCTTACCCGTCAATTTCGAATGCCCACCTATTTGAATGGGAATACCGACGGAATGATGATTGAAGCCTGTGCTGGAATCTTGGAAAAGGGCAATGCCGAAGAAACCATTAAAATGGAAGTGGAAGAGGAGACCGGTTATCAAATAGACAAGGTCCAGAAAGTATTTGAATCCTATATGTCACCAGGTTCCGTAACCGAGATTTTACACTTTTTTATTGGGGAGTATGAAGACCATATGAAAGTGAGTGAAGGTGGTGGCGCTGAGGATGAAACTGAGAATATTGAAGTGCTGGAACTTCCTTTTACTCAAGCATGGCAGATGATGGTTACAGGAGAAATCCGTGATGCCAAGACTATTATGTTACTGCAATACGCCAAGTTGAATGGACTTTTTTCTTGAAGGTCCAAAGCTAAAGGTCCAAAGTCTAAAGTTCTGATATCTTATATCTGATGTCTGATGTCTGATGTCTGATATCCAAAGTCTGCTTGGAAATATCATATTTTTATAACATTTCTATCAAATAAATAAATCACGACTACATAACTATTTGATTTATAATTATTTACAAACACCTTGTTTTACTTCATTTTTTCCTTTTAAAACTCGGCGTAAGAAAGCTAAGTATTCAGCGTACAAAATTATAGCAACTGCTATAGCTGTATTTTCCAGTTGGATCAAGAGAGTTTTGGTTAACTCAGTTGCCAAATGCTCTAGTAGGGTTACACAACTGGGAATCTATAGGTTTATCGGTTGAAGAATCCGGTAACCTACTAGATACCAATGCTCAAGGTTGCGTTGCGATTTAGTTGTCGTGCTTTTTAAGTTGTTTTGTTTGATGGAACCGGGAGATTTTCTCGGTTCTATCTTTTTTGTGGGTACCTTGCAATAGGCAGAATGAAAATGGAAATCAAAAAAATTGGATTGGGAGGAGGGTGTCATTGGTGCACCGAGGCAGTTTTTTTATCGTTGAAGGATGTAATTCAGGTGGAACAGGGATTTATCAGCTCCAAAGAGGAATCCATATTTTCTGAAGCAGTTATTGTTTCATACAACAGCTCTAAAATTTCGTTGAAGGAACTAATAGAGATTCATTTGTATACCCATAAGAGTACTTCAAATCACTCCATGCGTGGTAAATACCGTTCTGCTGTTTACGCCTTCAACTCTGCCGATTTTGAAAAATCAAACAAAATATTGGATGAGTTAAATGTTGTATTCGATGAAAAGCTAATTACTCGAGTGTCTCATTTTGAAAGGTTTAAGCCTTCCGAGGAACAGTTCCACAACTATTACTATACGGATTCCAATAAACCATTTTGTACTACCTATATTACCCCCAAGCTTTCCTTGTTATTAAAAAAGTATGGTAAGTTTACGGATATCAAAAAAGTGGAAGCTAGTATTTCTCACGAAGAGATTCCAAAATAAGCTCGATTTCCTTTCTTACCGTTGAACTGGGTACTCGATAATGGTTGTTCATACTACTAAAAATTAGGATTTTACCCGATTTTGTCTTTAAATAACCGCTGAGGTTATAGGTGTTTCCCATTCCCCCCGATTTGGCGAAAACATATCTGGTTTCTCCGGGTTGGTTCCATTCCTCAATAGTTCCATTACCGTCCCAAGCAGGAAATAGCGGAAATAATTCCTCATGCGAAATTTCCTGATACATTCTGTGCAGAACATGAACCATGGATTCGGGTGTAAACAAATTATAGCGCGAAAGTCCTGAGCCATCTACCCATCTAGGTTGGTGATTCAAATCACTTAATTCGTTCTCAAGGATGTGTGTGATAACTTTTTTTGTACTTAAAGTATCTGAAAGTGTCCCAGAACTCATCAACAGCAGCTGTTCGGCCAAGAAATTATCACTTACGTACATCATTCTTTTGATGATGGAATCCGTTTCAAGTCCCATTAATATTTGCTTTTTCCCTGCGGGAAATTCTTTGGTCAATCCCACTTTTTTACTTAAAACATTCTCTAGCATCTTCTGGGTCAGATTTTTAGAGGTAATAAAAGGAATGCCAATAGTGTCTTTGCTGACTGGGTCAATGTGGAATTGATTGGAACGTTCTTCCCTTCGAAATGGATTGTCCTGAAAAAAGATACTGTCTTTGAAAATAGCGGGCACAATTCTTTTTTCATTTCCAGGATATGCGGTTAGCACATTTCCGTATAATGGAAAATCATTGTTTTCAGGAGAGAAATAGGTATCAAAATCCTCCCAAGCCCAACCAGGGCCATACCTCGATATTTCCTCCTGAGAAAGAAAAAGTGAAACGTTTTTGTGCTCTTTCAGGAAGGAAATTGCAGTGCTATCCTCAAAATAGGGGTGAAAGGTACCAGGATAACCGGTTCCCTTTACATATGTTGTATCATTTTTTAAAATGTATTCTAAAGCTGGTGCCTTTTGCGGAAGTAATTTTTTGGAAGCAAAGAGGGTGAAGATTTTGACATTACTTGCTGGGATAAAGTACTTATTTCCATTCGTGTTATGCAAAGTCTTACCCGAGTTCGCATCCATAACCACTAGCCCATGAAAGGAGGTTGTAAAAGGATGTTTTTGAGATACCGAAGAAAAATTCGATAAACGGGAAGAGGAGCAACCGGTGAAAAGCAAAATCGCCCAAAGGACCTGTAAAAACAATAGCTTACGTAGCTTTTGCCAGAATGATAATTTCAACTTTTGTTTAATGTTTAACACGAATTTATTCAATTTTTAACTGTGTTGTTTGCTTAAAAAGTGGCTTTTTTCTTAATTTTATCAAACAACCATTTAATTAAATAAGCGATTTTCCATGCCCAGAGCTATGTTAGATTACACCAAAACAGTCCTACAAAAGGTTAGTTTTGATGCGAAACTCTTTGCAAAAGAATTGAAAAAAGCGGTTTCTAGGTTATTGCCTAATGAAATTGAAGAGTTAAAAATCTGGTTACAACATTTTATTTCAGACAAGCCAGAATTACAACCCACATTACTACTTATAAAACACAACTAAAAAGAGCCGCTTAAAGCGGCTCTTTTCATTTTTCTTTATGCCAATTAGGCGCTAGCCAAGGGGCTTATGATTTTTACATCTTGAAATCGAATGGCACCTCGGACAATTCCAGATATGACATCCCGCAGAGCATCTGTAATCTGAATTTTTAGTTCACTTTTATGATATATCAAGCTAATTTCCCGGGCAGGATTCGGTTTGGCGAATTGTTTTAGTCTGTCCTTTTTTACCGCATCAAGTTCCAAGGTATTCAAATAGGGCAACAAAGTCATTCCCATACCTTCTTCAGCCAAGCTCACCAAAGTTTCAAAACTGCCACTTTCAATTTGAAACCGTTCTTCTTGCAGGTTTCTCGGGGATTTGCAAAGATTGATGACTCCATCCCTAAAGCAGTGCCCATCCTGCAACAAGAGAATATCGGAAACATCCAAATCCTCTGTGTTTAGGGTTTCTTTACCGGAAAGTCGATGGTTTTTGGGAACATAGCCCACAAAAGGTTCATAATAAAGCGGACGCTCCTTTATAAATTCAATTTCCAGGGGAGTTGCTGCAATAGCAGCATCTAAATGACCATCTAGAATATTTCGTATTAAGGTGTCCGTGGACTGCTCCTTAATAATCAGATTTACCTTGGGGTATTTCTTGATAAAGGTGTTCAGAAACATGGGGAGCAGGGTGGGCATTACCGTGGGAATAATGCCCAAAGTATAGTCTCCACCTATAAAACCCTTGTCTTGGTCCACAATATCCTTGATGCGTTCTGCTTCCGCAACTATGTTTTTGGCCTGGTCTATTATTTTTTTGCCTACTTCAGTAATGGAAATGGGCTTTTTACTTCGGTCGAAAATGAGCACGTCCAGTTCATCCTCAAGTTTTTGCACCTGCATACTTAGGGTAGGTTGGGTTACAAAGCTTTTTTCCGCAGCTTGAGTGAAATTCCGGTGCTCCGCAACAGCAAGGACATATTGTAATTGGGTTATGGTCATTAACTATAAGTTTTGAATATAAAAATATAAAAAACCATCAGTTATACCTATTGTTAAACAAAAAATAACATTTGCCCTAAGGTTTCCATGGTTATTACGAAATGAGACCGGGTGCCTAATTAATTTCCAAATCTTTATATTTAGTTCTGTAACCACCAAAAAAGGTAATGGCCAATACCGATATCAATGAATTAGTTGATTTTCTTAAAAGAGTCTCTTTTTTCTCGGAAGTGGATAAAGCCTCATTGGCACAACTGTGCCAGGACGCCCAAATTGAGAATTTCGGAAAAAGAGACTGCATTATTGAAAAGGGAGATATTGGCGATGGCATGTATGTGATTTTGCAAGGCACTGTAAAAGTACATGACCAAAACCATGTCTATGGCACCCTGTCTCCAACGGATTGTTTTGGGGAATACGCCCTAATTGACGAGGAACCTAGGTCAGCATCTGTGACTGCTCTCGAAGAAACTTCCCTCCTGAAAATTCGGCCAGAGGATTTTGTCAACCTAATTGCATCTGATAGAGGCTTTACTAAAGGGGTATTATCGGTATTGATAAAAAGGCATCGTGAATTGGATATTATTCAAGAGCGTTTGTCGGTTTCCAAAAAGGAAATTGAACTATCCAATTCTAAAATGTCTGGACTTATTGATGGCGCTATGGATGCAATCATCATGTTCGATAGTGCTTTTAAGATTGTTTTGACCAATGCTTCGGCAAATGGCATTTTGGAAAATGACGATGTTATTCAAAGAAACCTACTTTTCTTTTTGGATGAAACAAGTGCATCTATGCTCGAGTCTCTGGTCCAATCTTATTTGCAAGGAGAGGATAAAGGAATGGACACCTACTTGCCTTCAGCGGTAAAGGTTATTGGTTCCGACGAGACGGAAACCTTGAATGAAGGCACGATTAGCACATATGGAAGGGGAGAGGAACGCTTTTTCACTTTGATTCTTAGAAATATCGAGGATAAGGTTTTGGCCGAAAGGAAAATAAGTTCCCTTACCAGCCAAACGCAATATCTTCAGGAAGAAATCAAACAACTAACCCATAATTATGGAATCATTGCGCAAGACCCTATCATGGTCAAGGTGCTTGATTTGGTAGAACAGGTGGCAGCTACCGAAGCAACGGTACTCATTCAAGGTGAAACCGGAACAGGTAAAGAATTGGTGGCCCGGGCTATTCACAATGCTAGTACCCGAAATGACAAACCGCTAATTCGCATCAACTGTGGAGCAATTCCAGCAAATTTGATTGAAAGTGAATTGTTCGGCCATGAAAAAGGTGCTTTTACTGGGGCTACCGTGAGCAGAAAAGGAAGGTTTCTTCTAGCAGATGGTGGCACTATTTTTTTGGATGAAATAGGGGAGATGCCTTTGGACCTTCAACCCAAACTGCTCCGAGTGATACAAGAAGGGGAATTTGATCCCGTGGGAAGTTCAGACACCATTAAAGTAGATGTGCGAATCATAGCCGCAACCCATAGAAACTTATTGGAATTTTCCAAAACCGGAAAGTTTAGGGAAGACCTATATTATAGATTGAATGTATTTCCTATAGTCGTTCCTGCATTAAGGGATAGAGGTGATGATGTCCATTTAATTGCCAACAACATGGTGGAACAGCTGGCCAATAAGATGAACAAGGACATTGAGCCCCTGAACGATGAGGATAAAAAACTTTTTAAGGACTATAATTGGCCGGGTAATGTTCGGGAACTTCAAAATTTAATTGAGCGAGCCCTTATCGTTTCGCGCCAAGGTCGAGTAAATTGGCAAGCCATAATTCCAAATACATCTTTAAAGGAAACAAATCAAAAAGCTGCAGATTCCATTCGAATTTTGACATCGGAGGAATTGGTAACACTTGAAAAAGAGAATATCCTTAAAGCGTTACGCCATACAAACTGGAAAATTTCAGGAGAAAATGGGGCTGCAGCGCTACTACAAATGAAGCCTACCACGCTTACTTCAAAAATTAAGGCACTGGGTATCGTACGCCCGGTGTAATTCACGAAATTTCATAAATACACTCACGATATTTCGTTAATTCACGATTTATCGTTACTTCTTTTTAATATATATTTTAACATAATTAATTGAATATCAGTTTATTATGTTTTTTGGCACGCTGGATGCAACTATACTGGCAAACAATAAATAATCTTTTAAAAAACTAAAAAAATGATTACAACAGCAAACATTAAAAACGGAGTAAACGTAGATCAATTGGTAGACACTATCAATCATGTTCAAGAAGATCCTTCTTTGGCAAAATTCGAGTTTCGTGCTAAAACTAACTGGATTGATGGGGGACACTGTGTTACCAGTATTAAAGATTACTACGGAGTAGGTCAAGAGCACACAGAAAGAAGTAAGGAAGCTTTTACGATGGAGGCCGACCATGTAGAGGTTCTTCTAGGAAAAGATGAAGCACCAAATCCAGCCGAAACTGTATTGCACGCTCTTGGTTCATGTCTTACCGGAGCCATGGTTTACCACGCTGCCGCTAACGGAATCGAAATTGAAGGAATGGAATCTACTTTGGAAGGTGGATGTGATTTACACGGTTTCCTAGGTTTAGATCCTGAGGTAAGAAAGGGATTTAACGGAATCAATGTAAAATTCAAGGTAAAGTCTGATGCTTCTGAAGAGCAATTAAGAGCTTTATCACAATTCTCTCCTGTATTTGACATGCTTACCAACCCAACTCCAGTTACCATCGAGTTTGAAAAGTAAGATTACGATAAGCCGCCCTTTCAAAGGGCGGCTTATTTAATTTCTAAGTTCACTTTTAACCAACCTAATCCTTAACGTTCTATAAATGAACCCTCAGCATCCACAAATATTGAATGGTAACCAGGCAGTAGCTCATATGGCCTATAAAACCAATGAGGTTTGTGCCATTTATCCCATTACACCCGCTTCAGAAATGTCAGAATTGGTGGAAGCGTGGAGTGCTGAACAACACAAAAATATTTTTGGCGATGTTCCTTCCGTTTTTGAAATGCAAAGCGAGGGAGGTGTCGCAGGAGCCATGCACGGAGCATTACAAACCGGAGCATTGGCAACCACTTTTACGGCCTCACAAGGTCTTTTGTTGATGATACCCAACATGTACAAAATCGCTGCAGAGTTAACCCCGAACGTAATACATGTAGCTACACGTTCTTTGGCCACCCATGCATTATCTGTTTTTGGAGATCACAGTGATATTATGGCAGCTAGAAATACAGGATATGCCTTTTTAGGATCATGTTCAGTTCAAGAAGCTATGGATATGGCTTTGATTTCGCAGACCGCTTCCTTGGCATCCAGAGTACCTTTTGTACATTTTTTTGATGGATTCCGAACTTCACATGAATCTCAAACCGTTGAAATGATTTCAGACCAGGTCATTGACACCATGGTCGATTTAAAACAAATCACCGCTCACAGAAATAGAGCACTGAATCCAAATAATCCTGTAATTCGTGGAACTTCGCAGGGACCTGATGTGTTTTTTCAGAGTCGGGAAGCTGTAAATCCATTCTATAAAGCATGCCCAGCAATTGTTCAAACCGAAATGGACAAATTTTACGCTTTAACGGGTAGACAATACAGACTTTTCGATTATGTGGGCCATCCAGAGGCAGAACTACTAATTGTGGCAATGGCCTCTGCTACAGAAACTATCGAGAAGACGATACAAAAACTGAATGAAGATGGAGCACGAGTTGGGCTAATTAAAGTTCGTCTTTTTAGACCCTTCAGTTCAGAACATTTGATTCATAGCATTCCAAAGACCTGCAAAAGCATAGCCGTTTTAGACCGTACCAAAGAACCCGGTTCATCTGGTGAGCCTTTGTACTTGGATGTGCTACAATCCCTTTTTCAGGCAAGGGAGAAATTTGAAAAAATGCCAAATGTTGTGGGTGGGCGTTATGGACTGAGCTCCAAAGAGTTTACCCCTAATATGGTACATGCCATTGTGGAAAATCTAAAATTGGATGCCCCTAAAAATGGATTTACCATTGGGATAAAGGATGATATTACTAAGACAAGTCTGCCTATCGAAAAGGAGTTGGAAATCAATCAAAACTGCGAACAGCTGCTGATTTATGAAGCAAAGAGCTGTAACACCAACTATTGTTACAATCAGTTTTTAAAGCTCTTGGGGGACGACTCTAAAAACCATCTCCAAGGCTATATGGAAATCGACTATAGAAAGTCGAATGCCCGGAATGTATCCCACATTAGAATTGGAACAACGATCATTAATGCTCCTTATTTGATTTCCAATGCTGATGTGGTGGTTTGCGATTCCATTGACTTTGTTCAAGGGGATTCCGTTCTAGAAAACACCAAAGTATCGGGAAAGCTCCTAGTGCAATCCGATTTAAATCCAATAGCATTTTGGAATGCATTGTCATCTGATGTCCAAAAATGCATTCAGGAAAAAGAAATACAGCTGTATGTGTGGAATTCAAATTCTACAATTAAAGAGGTGCATATTAGCGGGAATGTTATTTCTTCACTTCATGCCTGTCATTTGATGTTGACCCACAGATTTTTCGGTAACCCTGCTTTGGAATGTTTGAGAAAAGGTCTTAAAAAGGTAGATACTTCAAATAAGATCTCAAAAAGCTCAGAATTAGCGGGTGATTCATTTTCTAAAACCCTTTTGGGTCAATTGTTGGCTCAGAAAGGGAATGAAATTCCAGTAAGCGCGTTGCCAGTAGATGGGACATTTGAAACCAATACGTCCATTTACAATCAAAGGGTAGAAGTTACCGAACTACCGATTTGGGATACTGATTTATGCACCCAGTGCGGCGCATGCAGTATGGCCTGTCCACAAGGTGCACTTCGCATTAAGGCATATGGGCCAGGACATTTGGAACAATCTCCAGAGGGGTTCCAGTCTATGGAGTTTGTTGAGGATATTGAAGGATTTGATTTACTGAACTATACGGTAAAAGTAAATCCTAACCAATGTACTTCTTGCAACAACTGTGTAGATGCATGCCCAGTAAAAGCGTTGTACACTTCAAAAAACAAGGCAGAAATCGAAAAAGAAAAGGAAAACTGGGACTTTTTTGAAACCATTCCAGAATTTGATAGAACCAAAATAGATGTTTCCGAAATTAGTCGGCAACAACTGCAGGAACCATTTTTTAAATATGCCATGGGAGTAGATGGCTGTGGCGAGGCACCCTATCTTAAACTGATTTCGCAATTATTCGGTGACCGAACTATTGTTGCTAATGCCACGGGAGCCAGTTCCATTTTTGGAGGAGCCCTGCCTACAACGCCATGGTCCAAAAATAAGGAGGGTAGAGGTCCAGCTTGGTCAAATTCTTTATTTGAAGATAATGCCGAGTTTGGCCTAGGGTTTCGGTTGTCTTTGGATCAACAAGAATTTCAGTCAAGAAATTTGCTTCAAAAGATGGAAACTTACCTAGACAAAGCTTTGGTACAAGACATTTTGAATGCAAAACAGGAAACCGAATCAGAAATAGCCCAACAAAGAACTCGAATTGAAGAATTAAGAAAAGTACTGGAAAAACTAAACACGACTGAGACAAAACTCCTTAAGGAGAATTTGGATTGCTTGGTGAAAAAGTGTGTTTGGATAGTAGGCGGTGATGGCTGGGCCTATGATATTGGATATGGTGGATTAGACCATGTTCTAGCCTCTGGTAAAAATGTAAACATTCTGGTTTTGGACAATGAGGTGTATTCCAATACTGGGGGACAAATGTCCAAAGCCACACCTTTGGGTGCATCCGCGAAGTTTGCAGCCAAGGGTAAAACCAAGCAGAAAAAGGATTTAGGCCTAATGGCCATGAACTATGAAGATGTTTATGTGGCCTCTGTGGCAATCGGAGCAAATCAAGAGCAAACCTTGCAGGCTTTTATTGAAGCAGAAAAGCATGATGGCCCCTCTTTGATTATAGCCTATTGCCATAGTCCTGCACATGGTATCGATATGAAACAACCTTCAAAATATCAAAAGGCGGCTGTGGAATCAGGGCAGTGGTTGCTGTATCGAAATGACCCAGAAAGAAAGGGGAAAGGATTAAATGAGCTGCAATTGGATTCTGAAGCTCCCACATTGCCCATTTCGGAATACTTGAGCATGGAAAAACGATTTGAAGGACTTTTTGAATGTGATTTTGAAACTTTTGAAAGAATAACCGCCCAAGCGCAAAATCAGGTCAACCAAAGATTTGCAAAATATAAGATGCTGGAATCCATGAAAATGGACACCTTACAGGAACATACGATTTAAGGATAACTAAAAAGAAATGCTATTTCTCATGCATCACCATCGTGGACTGCCAATTCTGGGGAGGACCCTCAGAAATATAGGTTTTGGCCTTTGAAACAAAATATTGGACGATGGTGTCTTTTGGATTTATACTCATAATCTTTTCAAATAGCTGAAGGGCATCTTCAAAGTTTTGGTCAAAAAACAGTTGAACCCCCTTATCATAATCTGGTTTGGTTTCCAATTTGAGACTCAAAATCTCTACACCATCCCCGTCTATACACTCATAAATTCCAATAGCCTTTTCCTTGCCTTTCACCTTTACCTTACCCAGATACCTAAAATTAAAGCCGCTGGTATCGCCTATACCTTTCAAGGTATTTTCGCTAATTATGATTTTGGCCCCGAAATGTTTGGTCATTCCTTCTACACGAGAGGCACTGTTGACCGTATCTGCAATTACGGCAGGGTCATTCCGTTGAGCATCACCAATAATACCCATTATTAAGGGACCTGTATGCAATCCCATACCAACGGAAATGGGAATGTAGCCTTTTTCCTTGACCCTTCTTTTATTGTAGAGGGCTAGTGTTCGTTGCATTTCAATAGCAGCATCCAGCGCGTTTTCCGATTTATGGGGAAACAAGGCCATGATTCCATCTCCCAAATACTGATTTACAAACCCATTATTTTCCTTGATTATAGGCCCCATTCGTCCTACATACGCATTGACAAATTTGAAGTTTTGTTCGGGTGTCATACTTTCTGCCAAAGAGGTATAATCCCGAATATCCGAAAACAGAACGGTTACATTCTTCTCAATATGGTCCCCAAGTTTAACATCTGTAATGGATTGCTTCCCTACAGATTTTACAAATTCCGATGGGACAAAACGGGATGTGGCCCTATGGATGGTGTTTAGGTTGATATGTGTTTTTATCCTACTGAGCAGCTCATTTTTTGAGATGGGTTTGGTCAAATAATCGTTGGCACCAGCGTTGAAACCCGTCACCAACTCATTGACTGTATTTTTTGCGGTCAAAAGAATTACCGGTAAATCACTGGCAATCTGTTTTTCCCTGATTTTTTCGCAGACTTCGTAACCTGACATTTCTGGCATCATTACATCCAACAATACCATATTGTAGAGCGTATCCCCATCCAACTCTTTTAATGCTTCTTTTCCAGAACTGACTTCGGTGACTTCATACCCGGCAAGGGTCAAATGATTTTCTAGGACCCTTCGGTTAATGGGCTCATCATCCACAATCAAAATTTTGGGCACTTCACTGCCTTTCAATTTGGTAGCTCCAGGAGGTGGCAATTTAATTTGATGGGATGATGTGCTTTGAACAAAGTCCGTCATGGCTAATCCCTTAGATTCATAATCTTTTCGAGTTGTAGCGCTGAGAGGAAGGGTAAAGGTAAAAATGGAACCTTTTCCTTTTTCTGAAGTTACTTCAATGGCACCTCCGTGCAACTCGACCAACTGTTTGGTGACGGAAAGTCCGAGACCTGTTCCGCCAAATTCACGTTGCACTGACCCGTCACCCTGTTCAAAAGAATTGAAGATAGTATCGATTTTCTCCGATGGAATCCCAATGCCCGTATCCGTGACGGAAAAGTGCAGGGTATCGTCTTTTACCTCAGAAAGTACGGTAACATAGCCTTTTTGAGTAAATTTTATGGCATTTCCTATGAGATTATGCATAATCTGCTGCAACCGATTTTCATCGGCATCCACCAAAGGCACTTCTTTAGGGATAGAATTGATAAGTTTTAATTTTTTGTCTTCTATCAAAGGATGGGAAAGTCGAAGAACTATCGTGGATAGGGCGTGCATGTCAACTGGACGTATGGACAATTCTAAATCCTTGTTTTTCAATTTTGAAAAATCCAAAATATCATTTACAAGGTGCGAAAGTCGTTTTCCACTGTTGGCTATCATGTCCAAGTTCTCCAAAGCAGCTTTTGGAAGTTCTCCGGCAATGCCGTCTTTTAAGGATTCGGTCAGTCCAATAATACCAACCAATGGGGTTCGAAGCTCATGGGAGGTATTAGCGAGAAACTCGTCCTTAAGCTGATCAACCTTTTGGAGTTCGGCCACCCGTTGTTTTTCAATTTCTGTTCTTTTTTGGGCATCATCAATTTCTCTTTTCTTCTCCTCTTCCGCTAGTTTTATCCTTTGATTGTGTTTATACCTGTTGAAGGCAAAATAGGTGAACAACAGCAGAACTATGGCTGTTCCTATAATGATATTGCGTAAAGTTTTTTGTTGCTCAAGCCTGAGCCCCGTTATTTCAGCATCTTTTTCCAGAGCTGCTATGGCATTCTGTTTTTTCTCCGTATCAAACCTCACCTGAAGCTCCTCAATTTGTTTTGACCGGGAAACATTGAAAAGACTGTCTTTTATGGCTATGAACTTATTTTTGAACTCCAAGGATTTTTTATAATCCCCGGTCTGTTCATACAAGAGAGAGAGTTTATTATAATTGTCCTTTAGCTCGGATTTCGCACCTATCTCCTCAGTAATTTGAACAGCTGTATTGAGACTTTGTCTGGCCTTATCGAATTGCTTCAATTGAAGATTGATGTTTCCAATTTCGGAATGGCTCATCGCCAGTTCGCGCTTCAGGCCAAGTTTCTCCCTTAATTTCAAAGCTTGACTGTGGTAGATCAAAGCATTGGAATAATCTTTTTGAAACCCGTATACCTTACCCAAAGCTTCAAAATCGTAGGCCATTCCCCATTCACTATTTGTCTCCCGATCTAAATCCAAGGCCTGATTAAAATGTTGTAGGGCCATATCATATTGCTCCAACTGCATATGGGTATCTCCAATGTTATAAAGGCAGTTGGCAATTTCTGTCTTGTCTCCAAGGTCACGAAAGATGCTTAATGCGCGATTGTAGAACTCCATGGCATCCAGTTTTTTGCCAGTCTTTTTGACAATCTCACCCATGGCATTTAAGGTGAAGGCTATGCTAAAGGGGTCATCTTTTTCTTCATAGATTTTGAGAATGGTATAATAGATTTCCAAGCTTTTATCAAAATTCCCTAGGTCATCCAGTATCAAGGCTTTTTGGTATAGACCATTCGCCATTGAAAATGGTTCTTTCTTGGTTTGATCAAATTCCAGATAGGCATCAATGTATTTTATGGCTTCAGGGTAATTCCCTTGCTGTCTTTCCAGAACGGCATATTGGTATTGAGCTAAAGATTTACCCCAAGGTAAATCAGCCCTTTCACTGATGATATAAAAGCTATCAATATGTTTTTTAGCTAGGTCAGAATCCCAACGGTTATTGAGGTATTGCCAAGAAATATCTTTTAGAACCATGACCCTTGAGGAGTCGGTCGAAGCGGTTTTGAAACGTTTTTGTAAACTATCTATCGCAGCTGTTTGTCCTTTTATCGAAATGGAAAAAAGGCACATAAGAAAAACTATGTGAAACAAAGTTTTGATGAGATTGGTTTAAAGCGGTTGACAAACAGTAATTTAAATGTAAGGTTTAAACTGTAAAACGCAAAAAAAGCGTACCCTAGGCACGCTTTTTTATATGTTCTGATAAAGACTTTGAGTTAGAATCGAATATTAAACTCCAAGTCTTCTGCTGCCACTTCAAATTTGGCGTCAACGAAGTTTGGAGGCCCAAAGCTCATTTCGTTTCCGGACATACCATAGCTTTCTTTGGGCATTCCATTGGACTGATAATCCATTCTGTTATTTGCGTTCTCATCATGCAGGGCCATAATGGCATAAGTTCCTGGAGCTACATTTTCAAAGGTCAAAGTGACTTTTCCATTTTCAATGGTACTTTCAAGATTTTGGACTCCAGGACCTTTCATAAAAGTATCCGTGGTGTGAAGAGATACCATGACTTTACCATTGTCATTCAAGACATTGTCTATGGTTACGGTGATGTCGGCTCCATCCGCATTTTGAGCTTGGGCTTGGCTTAAGAAGTTTACAAGTAAAAAGGCTAGGGCTAATGCTACAGTTTTCATGATTTCAAATTTTTGTTGTTAATGATGGTCCAAAGATTCGCACATTTCAAATGGATACAAATCAAGACTAACCGAATTGTAATATTTGACGCCTGAATTGTAATCGAAATTTTTCTTTTCAATTCAGTATTGTATTTCAACAACTCGGTAAATCGTATTGGAGAACCCAAAAGGCGTGTTTCAAATTTGTTTCATCAAATAACGAACAGCCATGAAAAACTTTATCTTACCTTTTTTGGTTCTCTTAAATATAAATTTAGTAATTGGGCAAGCAATAATCTCTGGAAAAGTAACCGATGCCAAACAGAATCCTATTGTGGGTGCCAATGTGTATTTAGAGGGGACCTATGATGGTGCATCAACAACAGAAAATGGAAATTTTAGCTTTGAAACTTTTGAAGAAGGTACCCAAACCTTGGTCATTTCCATGATAAGCTACGAACCACATTATGAAGTAGGGGATATCACGTACCTCGACGGACTTACCATTCAATTAAAGGAAGCGGTTAATGCATTAACTGGAGTGACCCTGACCGCTGGAACCTTTGAAGCGGGTGATAATTCCAAAGTATCAGCTTTAAAACCTTTGGATATTGTAACCACAGCAGGTGCTGTTGGAGATTTTGTAGCGGCATTGCAAACTTTACCGGGCACGACTTCAGTAAACGAGGATGGTCGACTTTTTGTTAGGGGTGGTGATGCTAATGAAACCCAGGTTTTTATAGATGGATTACGGGTGTTTCAGCCATTTAACGCCACTCCAAATAACATCCCAACCCGTGCACGATTTTCCCCGTTCTTGTTTAAAGGGATTACGTTTAGCACAGGGGGATATCCAGCAGAATATGGCCAAGCCTTGTCCAGCGTAATTCTATTGAACACTACGGATTTACCGGATCAGGACAAAACAGATATCTCCATAATGTCTGTGGGTGGGGGAGTAGGCCACACCAAAATTTGGGGCAAGACCTCCTTGAGTTTGAATACTTCCTATGTGAATCTTTCCCCCTATGAAGCATTGATTCCTTCCACACAGGGAATTCGTTGGAACAGTCCTTATGAATCCATTGGGGGAGAAGCTGTTTTCCGGTATATAGGGGACAAAAGCAAGTTTAAGATGTATACCGGGTTTAACCGGGCCAATTTGGACATAGAGCAGGAGGATATCAATTTTGATGATTTTGTTCGATTTCGGTTGACCAATGGCAATCTGTACTTCAATACCTCATACAAGCATTTTTTTGAAAGCGATTGGACCCTTACTTCGGGCGCCGCCATATCTTGGGATACAAATGATATTGGATTCCAAGAGAATTTAGTGGATGCCAATGAAACTGCATCCCATCTCAAACTCAAAGTACAAAAAGGGTTCAGTAGCCGTTTTAATGTAAGTTTCGGCACGGAGTTCTTTTTTAAGGATTATAAAGAAACTTTTTCTGATAATGCCGGATTTGAAATAGATAATAATTTCAATGACCGCCTTTGGGCAGGTTTTGCGGAGACCGATATCTTTTTTAGCAATCGGTTAGCCATGAAGCTTGGGCTGCGTGGGGAGCGGAGCAGTGTTATAGATTCTTATACATTGTCTCCTAGGGTTTCACTGGCCTATAAAACGGGTGAAAAAGGACAATTTTCACTAGCCTATGGTGATTTCTATCAAAACCCTCTGAATGAAGTGTTGCGTTTCAATCCACAGCTCGAAAGCGAAAAGACATCCCACTATATTTTCAATTATCAGTATTTGAATAATGGAAAGACCTTTAGGGCGGAGGCCTATTACAAAGATTATGACGCTTTGGTAAAGTTTGACTCCGAATTGCCTCTGTTCAATTCTGAATTCTCCAACTCCGGTTCGGGTTACGCAACTGGTCTGGATGTCTTTTGGAGGGATAACAAAACCATAGACAATTTGGATTATTGGGTTTCCTATTCCTTCTTGGATACGGAAAGGGACTATCGAAATTTTCGGGATAGGGCCACGCCTAATTTTGCTCCCACTCACAATCTTTCCGTAGTAACCAAATACTGGGTGAATGATTTACGCTCTCAGATTGGCCTTTCATACTTCTTTAATTCAGGAAGGCCATATTACAATCCAAATACCGAGGAATTTCTAGCGGAAAAAACCCGTTCTTTCAACAACATCAGTTTAAGCTGGTCCTATCTTATAGACCAACAGAAAATTCTATTTATTTCCGTAAACAACGTGTTGGGGTTCCAGAATATCAATAACTACCAGTATGCTAACACGCCAAATATGAATGGAGTGTTTGATAGAAGAGCCCTTACTCCGGCTGCGGACAGTTTCTTATTCGTCGGTTTCTTCTGGACCATTAGTACCGATGGTAAAAGTAACCAACTGGATAATCTGTAATAGAAATAACTATGCAGTGGAATACACCATTTGAATATCACAACGCTCGTAAGGGGAAACGTAACCTTTGATTTCTACAAAACCCAGTTTTCGGTATAGTTTAAGCGCTGGGGCCAGCTTGGTGTTACTCTCCAGATAGACTGTAGAAGCCCCAAATTCTTTTGCTTTTTCTAAGAGATGCTTCCCCAAAAGAAAGCCAATACCTTGACCTTGTTCCTCAGGGGATACTCCCATTTTGGCCAATTCATAATCATAGTTGGAGTCCTTCATCTTGATTAGGGCACAAACGCCGACAACGGTATTTCCTTTCAGCGCTATAGCAATGTATCCACCCTTGTCCAAAATGTATTCTTTAGGGTTATCCAAAGCGAGATAATCCATGCGTTCCATCTTGAAATACTTTGAAATCCAAGCCACATTTAGATTTCTAAAAGCCGAGGCGTATTCCATTTCAAAGGGTACAATTTGAATCTCTTCAGTAAACATCAAAGGGAGTTTGTAATGGTTTCAAAGTTCTTAATAAAGGTTTAAATGGCAAAGACAGTTTATTTTGGAACACGATTTTGAATACAACAAGATGCTTGATGATGAATTTTAGGAAAATGTCAATTTCAAGAGTGTTAATTAATTGCGGTTCATCGATAAAATTGGGTTTTTACCGAAAAAATAAATAGTATTACAATAAAATTAGTCCAAAATCTCTTAGAAGAAGTCCCAAACTTACGAATGAGAAAACAACGACACAACATACCTGCTCCCCCAGGTCCTTTTAACCTACATAAAAAAGAAAGGCTATGGTTGAAAACTACTCTCCTAATATATCTTTTAATGCCAGATTGCTTTTATATGGATTGGTAGTCTTCACTTTATGTGGTACTGGACCTATATCCTACGCCCAAGAAGCCAATCCCTATGTGAGCTATGACGTCCCTTTTCAAAATCTTTTGAAATTCAATCGATTTTTGATTAACCCTACCTTTTCCACGGTTCGGGAAGACAAGTCCTATGTGAACTTATTTCATAGAAGTCAAGGTGCTGATTTCAATGATAACCGACAAAACTATTTTTTAAGCTATAGCGGTCGTATCAAGGATAATATTGGCTTGGGATTAAGCCTTTACAACCAACAAGAAGGTGTAATCACCAATTTGGGTGTGATGGCCAATTATGCCCACGGCGTCCAACTAGGACAAAAAAGTAATTTAAGCTTTGGTGTCAATATTCCATATTACGTAAGTAGTTTTGATGCGGATAGAGCCGTTGCCTTACAGGATGACCCAGTGTTAACCGAAGCTTCCGAAAGTGCTATCATTTCATTCCAACCTGGATTGAATTTGTCTGTAGGAAAGTTTGATTTTGGTGTTTTTGCCCAAAACCTTTTGGATTATGACATCCGCACTGGAGAATCTTTATCTGCTTTCAATGAAAAAACTTTTTCCGGTCATATTCAGTTTGCCCATGAATTCCAAAATGGTGCAGGTATTTTTGAAGAAGGACGTTTACTTCCTTTGGCCCGTGCCCGTTTTGAAGGGAGTAATGACCCCATTTTTGGTGGAGGTTTGATTTTGGACCTTCCCAAATTAGGATGGTTGCAAGGAGGGTACGACCAGTTTTACGGGCTTTCCGCCGGAACAGGATTCAACCTGAATAGAAGATTATCCTTTGGCTATAATTTCGAAAAAAATATTAATGACAATCTGAGCAACTTGGGAGTTACCCATGAGGTTTCCATTGCCTTTTCATTTATTCCAGTCAATTCACAAAGTACGCTTGTTTCCAACGAGGAGGATAGCCAAAAGGTGGTCCAAGGAACTTTCGTCGGAGACGAAAAGCCCAAAAAGAAAGTTTCCAAAAACAAGTTGAATGCCAAAACCAAATTACGCCCAACCAATCTGGAGGATTTGGCGTATTGGGAAGAGCAAGTGAAGAAACTTCAAGAACAGCAGGCAGATAATTATGCGGTTATTAATGAATTGATATTCAGATTGGATTCCTTGGAGCAAAATAGACAAAAGGAATTTGAACAGAGATTTGAATTGGTGATGCGCATGGTAAAACAACAAACCGGAAATGAGCATCCTAAGGTTGAAGAAGCAGCCAAAAATCTTTATCTGGCAAAAACTGCTGATATCGATTCCCTAAAGAAAGCATATACCAAATCCAGTTTGGCAGAAAGTAAGCAACCCAAAAAGGCTCCAAAAGGGTCATTCACTGGGGGTGCTTATAAACCAATTGAAAAGTTCATAAACCTGGATGGGGTTGGAAAAGGACACTATATCGTTGCCAATGTATTTAAGAACGAGGTTTATTTAAAAAGGTTTTTGCAAAAACTGAAAGACGAAGGTTTGAATGCAAAATACTTCAAGAATCCAGAAAATGGCTTGAACTATGTGTATCTGGCCAAATATCAGGAAAATGAACTGGCCTATGAGGCGTATCGCTCCAAAATGAACGGTAAATACACCGAAGATATTTGGATTATGCACGTGGACAATCCACGTTATTCCAATTGGGCCAAAAACCAATGGATGGATAACGAATAATAAATCAAGAATTGGATTCCTTCATGTTCTTGGCAATGAGTTGACTTCCTGCATCTTTTCGATTCTGGAGCTCTTCAAGAATTCTATCATGATCTTGGGAACGGGTTTGGGATAGCTTATAAGCTGCCTGTATTTCTTCAATTTTAATGGTAAATCCTACCACTCCTTTAACTTGCCTTAGCGTTTGGGGAGACATGTCATGTAGGGAAATTGGGTTATCGGAGTCCTTTTCGTATTTATCCACCAACTTATACAGAAAACTCATGGTTTCTTCTTCACTTAAGACTTTCAGCGTTCCATAAATATGAACCGCAATATAATTCCAAGTAGGTACTTCTTCCTCTTGATACCAAGAAGAAGATATATAGGCATGTGGCCCATTGAAGATGCATAGAACTTTGGATTCGGGGTCAAAAGCTCGCCATTGGGGATTGGCTTTGGCGATATGCCCTACAAGAATGTCATTTCCTTCGGAATCTTTATCCAACTCAAGCGGAGTATGTGTGGCCCAAGGTTTACCATCCAACTGGTTGATAAGGATGCCAAAACTATGCTGAGCAAGGAATTCCTTGATTTCTTCTACATTTTCGTTTTTATAGTAATGTGGAATATACATGGATGTAGTTCTAAAAGTGCCTGAAGTTTAAATATACAGACAAAGATGATACTTCATTCTTCCTCTTACAAGGAAAACCAAAGCTGAATTAAAGGAAAGGAGATAGAGCAAAATTGCTTTACTCTTCGTTCAACATATTTTTTATGTACTTCAAGATTTTTTGATTGGCATCGTCGGCACGTAATAATGCATCATATTGATTGCGGATTAGCCATTGCATACTTTCAAAAGTGGCAAAGGTTTCTTTTTCCTGCAATAATTGATAAAAGTCTTCATTTGAAAGTTCAAATGAAGTAGGATAAAAACCCATACCATTCATGAATATGCGTGTACTCCCCAATTTTTTTCTGAATTCCCAAACGTTCCCCAGATAAACCATATCCCCAGATATTTTTTGGTGCAGTTCAAACCATTCATAATTGTCCTTGAACTGAATATAAGCATCCAAAAGCTCATCATTTTTCACAAGGCCGATATCACCTGTTGACAAGGCCGTTTCATATGCGGATAATGCCGGTTTAAAATTAGCCACTTGAAACACCATACTCGTATAGGTTTTCAAGGTATCTATTGGAACGGATAGCTCCTGATTGCGTATCATGTCAAGAAAATGCAATAAATCGGTATTGATGGATTCCGCGATTTCTTGACTTTGGGTCAATCGTTTTTGGGTGGTTTGTGCATCGGATAACAAAGAGACCAATAATTTTTCTTGTTTATCAACAGTCTTCCTTCTCTCATTCCAATTATTTATCTGCAAAGCGATTAGAATCCCTAAAACTACCAAAATGATTTCTCCAAGGGCATAAAGAAGGTATTTAGAGAACCTATTTTTAGCTAAAAGGTCTTTTCGGATTTTACGGAAAAATTTTAGCATCTAACTTCGGATATATAAAACATCCATCAACGGATACCCTAAAGTAAGGATAGATTTTATCAAATAAAAAAGCCCAGATTATTTCTGGGCTATTCTATATGGTTTGCGGTCGCTTTATTGCCTATCTGCAACAACAATTTTTCCATCAGCACTGCTTAGGTCTCCGCGAAACATCCAAATTTCCTGTGAGTCACTATTTGTAGATTCCTCAAATTCTTTTAGAAAAGCCGGAAAAGTACCTTCACCGTGCACCTCTTCATACCATTGTGGGAATTTGTTAGGTTCTCCCATCCAGGCCGATTTATCGAAGAAATCCACCCAAACCATGTCTTGTCCATCATTATTGGGTAGTTCATTAAAATAAACCCCCCATTGATGCTCAGGGTCTTTGGCTTTGAAAACAGCATGCACTTTATCAAGCATTCCCATAAATTCCTGTTGCTTAAATCGTTTCATGTCAAGCATAAAAATGGCAAGATTTTTAAGGTCAAAATCCTGAGTGAAATTGGAATACTTTAGGTTGTTTTTCCAGAAGGTAGTTTCCATTTCCGCCAGAGCGTAAGGGGCTACATTGGCGTTCCAATCTGCGGCATGGTCTTTATCCGGATTGTTGGCTTCATCCATTGCCGCCCATGAAGTGGGCCCCAAACTCCATATGTATTTACCTGAATTTTTTCCGCTGGCAATCCAAAACACACTGATTTGTTTGCCTTGATCCGAATGGTACTTCTGGTTATGCGCAGCCATACCTGCTTCAAATTCTGCAATTTTGGCTGGATGGGCGGTCATCATGACATTCATAAATACAGGCCCGTCGGGAGCCTCCTGCGATTGTAAAAGAAATGGGACCAGTAAAGCAAATAAAAAAACTCTTTTCATAATATATTGGTTTAAAGGGTTTACTAAAGTGGATTCTTGCCAATTGGACGTTTCCCTTTTCAGGGTAAATCTGTTGCTATTTTCCATACCGACCTTAGCGGTACTTCAAACTATAACAGTCCACATAAATCCTTAACCAACATATTTTAATGATGATGAATAGGGGGAGAAAAAAGGGGGTGGGTTGATTGATTAAATATAGTAAAAATCTGTAAATGAATGGTTTAAACATAGGGTAAGTGGGCAAAATGTTAATAAAAAGGGTTTTTGTTTAAGGTGTTTCTTACAAAACCCTTTACAATTCATCCTGCTTTTTGCACAATTCGGTATTTCCTTTTACCGGATTTTCCTTGGTGATTGGATATTTGACCCATCAATCAGAAAACGAACAATCATCAATTAAATAAGAAACACGAACTAAAATCAATCTAAAAATGAAAAAAACAGTTATCGTAGCATTGTTATTTGTTGGATGGGCGCAGGCTCAAAATCAGTATACCAAAGGAATGGAAAAGGCCTTTTCCTTATGGAAGGAACAGAAAACTACCCAGGCCTCCAATCTCTTTGAGCGAATTGCCATGGCAGAACAAGACAATTGGCTTCCTCATTATTACGTAGCTCAAATCAACACCATTATCTCCTTTGGGGAACAGGACAAAGAAAAATTGACCCAGCAGTTGGAAAAAGCAAAGGAGTTTTTGGATTTGGCTAAGGCAATATCTCCTAACAATCCCGAATTGTTAGTACAGGAAGCAATGATTAATACAGCATGGATCGCTTTTGATGGAGCCACCTACGGAATGACCTTATCCGGTAAGAATGTGCAATTGTATCAAAAGGCTATGGAATTGGCTCCAGAGAATCCCCGTGTGGTGTATTCCAAGGCAAGTTGGGATATGGGAGCCGCGCGTTATTTCGGGAAGGATACAGCTCCTTACTGTAAGGACGTAGAGAAGTCCTTGGAACTTTTTGCTACCTTTAAATCTGATATCCCTTTTTATCCGAGATGGGGCGAAAATGAAGCAAAACAAATTTTGGAGCAGTGTAAGTCATAATCCATGAGGAAGTTTCTAAGGGTTTTACGATTTTCTTTGATTATCACTTTGGTAGTCGCCATCCTAAGCATTTTTGTCTTTGGAGATGGCGATTATTCTTTGGAAAGCATTATCCGGGATACGGTCATTAGTTTTATTTTCTCTTTTGGCCTTACCGTTGTCAACTCGTATTACTATGATGGGCTAGACATACGTTTAAGCTGGGAAACAATGCCTCAAAAACGATTGTGGTTTGGAGCTATAGGTTCCTTCGTCCTTACTGTTTTGACTTTTGGGTTGTTGCGATATCTCATTCGTTTTTATTATACCGGTTTAGGCATTGGGGAGTTCTTCGAAACGGAGACCTTTGATTCCTACATTGTGGCATTGGTAATTACCGTCATAGCCACCTTATTTATTCACGCATTTTACTTTTATCGTGCACTTCAGAAAAAGGAAGTTAAAAAGCAAAAAATCATTGCGGGTACTGCCTCAGCACGCTTTGATGCCCTTAAAAATCAGCTGGACCCCCATTTTTTATTCAACAGCCTCAATGTACTGACCAGTCTTATTGATGAAGACCCTAGGCAAGCCCAGAAGTTTACTACCTCCCTTTCAAAGGTATATCGTTACGTATTGGAGCAGAAAAACAAAGATTTGGTCACGGTAAACGAAGAATTGGATTTTGCTCGCACCTATGTGAGTCTTCTCAAAATGCGATTTGAAGACAGTATTGTTTTTGATATTCCAGAAAAAGCCACCAATCCAGAGGCTAAAATTGTCCCTTTGTCGCTGCAACTACTACTTGAAAACGCTGTGAAGCATAATGTAGTTACCTCGTCAAGACCTTTACATATAAGGGTTTCGGAAAATAATGGAGAGCTTGTGGTAACCAATAATCTTCAAGAAAAACAAGTAGTTAAAAAGAGCAGTGGTGTAGGTTTGCAAAATATACAGCAGCGTTATGCCATTCTAACCGATAAGGATATGGTGATCAATAAGACCCATTCCGATTTTAGCGTATCCCTTCCTATGCTTACCAAACAAATTTCAGTAATGCCAAAACAGGAGGAGTATATTGAGGAGAAACGCTATTTAAAGGCCAAAGAACGCGTAGAGACTCTTAAAGGGTTTTATGGTAACCTCATATCTTATTGTTTAGTAATTCCTTTTCTATGGTGGCTGAACTTTAGAACAACTAGTTTCCTTTGGGCCATATTTCCGACAGTAGGTTGGGGATTTGGAGTAATTGCCCATGGCATGGAAGCCTATGGCTATAACCCGCTCTGGGGCAAACGTTGGGAAGAGAAAAAGATTAAGGAGCTCATGGAAAAAGATGATTTTTGAGCATGAGTCTTATTTGATTTTTTCACTTTTTTCAATCCATCCCTAAAAAACTACAGCTCGGTCAAAGACTTTTCCAAAAACCTTCCAAGATTTAGAAATTTGGTATGTAATTAAAAAACGAACTTAAAAACATATCAAAATGGAAAATAGTACAGATTACAAGTACCAAAAGGCCAAAGAACGCGTGGAATGCATCAAAGGCTTTTATTCAAACCTTACGGCATATATTATTATAATTCCGCTTTTGGCGTATTTAAACTATGTTACCACAAGCTTTCCTTGGGTCATATTTCCCGCCATTGGATGGGGAATAGGTCTTGTGGGGCATGGGATGAATGCTTATGACTACAATCCTTTCTTGGGAAGGAACTGGGAGCAACGCAAAATCAAGGAATTGATGGAAAAAGACCAATTTTAATGTAATTTTAATATCCAACCAACACCTAAAGATTATGGAACCGAATACAAACAACAATAAATATCTAAAAGCAAAGGCGCGTGTCGACCAGATGCGAAAGTTCTACAACAACCTAACCTCATATATCCTTGTAATAAGTGGATTGGCTGCATTAAACTATTATATCGACGGATGGAGCTATATGTGGTTCCTCTGGGCCGCCTTTGGCTGGGGTATAGGACTAACATTCCATGCCATAAGGACGTTTAACTTGAATCCTTTCTTTGGAAAAGATTGGGAAGAAAGAAAAATCAAGGAATACATGGATAAGGAGGATGGCAACGATATCAAAAAATGGAGATAATCATGGAAAACTTTGAAAATGATAAATATAAAAGGGCCAAAAAACGTGTAGACGAAATCAAGGGATTCTACATTCATTTGACCGTATATATAGTCGTAAACACCTTCATCATCATCAATATTGCAGTAAGAACAGGTTCTCTATGGCACTGGGGACATTTCATTACCCCGTTCTTTTGGGGGATAGGTTTGCTTTTTCATGCGTCCCATACCTTTCGATACAATCCGCTTTTCGGAAAGGGTTGGGAAGAGCGTCAAATTCGCAAGTTTATGGATGAGGACAAAAAAGAAATTGACAAGTTCAAGTAAAACCATAAAGGTTTTGTAAATGGCAAATAATCTGACGAATAGGACCAAATACGAGCGAGCCAAAAAGCGAGTCCAGGAATTAAAAGGGTTTTACAACCATGTAAAGATTTTTATCCTAGTCAATGGAATATTGTATCTGCTAAAAAGCGGATGGCTGATTCCTTTTATGCCCGAAGGTTTCCCAACAGAGGCGTATTTCTTCAATTGGATAGATTTGAATGTTTTAATTTGGGGACTCATCGTACTTGTGCATGCCTTAATTACATTCAGAAATAAATTTCCTTTTTTTAAAGATTGGGAAGAAAGACAGATTAAAAAATACATGGACATAGATAGGGAGGAAGCAAATAGACTTGGAGACTAGCTTTATTAGGAAGCAATTCTCGATGTGGAAATCAAAAATGAAAACATGAACGTTATTATTATTGAAGATGAAAAACCAGCTGCTCGAAGATTGAGCAGATTACTTGCGGAACTTGAAATTGAAGTTTCCACTATGCTCCATTCGGTAGATGAAGCTGTGGACTGGTTTCAAAATAATCCCCATCCCGATTTGATTTTTTTGGACATCCAATTATCCGATGGACTTTCGTTTGAAATATTTGAAGTAATCGAAGTAAAAAGTGCCATCATTTTTACCACCGCTTATGATGAATATGCACTCCAAGCTTTTAAGTTGAACAGCATTGATTATTTGTTAAAACCTATCGATGATGAAGAGCTGGAAAACGCAATGAAAAAGTTCCGAGAATTGAAGCCCGAGCATCAAAAGATTTCGGTGGATTTTAATGACATTAAAAAGTTGTTGACCAACCCTCTGGAACGGGAATACAAAAAACGATTTACTGCCAAAGTAGGACAGCACCTTAAAATCATAAATGCCGATGAGGTGGAATGTTTTTACAGTGAAAACAAAGGGACCTATGCCGCTACTTTGGATGGGAGAAATTATTTGTTGGACACCACCTTGGAGAACCTTGAAGAAGAATTATCCCCTCAAACTTTTTTTAGAGTAAGTCGTAAATTTTACGTGAACATCAATCACATAAAAGATATCATATCGTACACCAATTCGAGGCTTCAAATCAAGCTAAATCGCTTCAACGACCAAGAAATCATAGTAAGTAGAGAACGTGTAAAGGACTTTAAGCTATGGTTGGAATAAAATAACTTATTAAATTGGTAATGAGATATATAAATGTTAAAATAAACAGCTATAAGTTTTTCTTATAGCTGCTTTTTTGAGGAAAATGACCTAGTTTTCTTCGATACGGTTGTCATCAAAAGCGGAAGGCAGCAACTTGGGAATTAACTTGATGAAAATTGGTAATAAAACGGCTCCTCCCGGAAGCATAAAAATGGCCAAAGAAGGAATGGTTTTGAAAATATCCAAGAGCTGATTTTGCATTTTTCTTTTTTCCTCAGAGGTGAGTTCCTTGGTTGCAGATTTCGATAATAAGGAAACTAACTCCTTACTTTCAGCCAGCTCTTTTTTGAGTCTTTTACTGTTTCTCAAAATCAACTTGCTTACGTTTTTGGACATGCCTTGATAGAATTGAAAGGCCACATTTTTGTCACTTAAATATCCAATTCTTGTTTTGTTTTTTTCAAAAAAAGTAATGACCAAATCCATGGAGTATTCGACTTCTTTTTTTGACTTTCCGAGATTGTCTCCCAGTTCAAAAATATAGTCAGATTCAGATAGGTCAATGGACTTATCTTCCCATATAGTGAGACAGGCCATATCCAAAAAATAGTTCTTCTCTTCTGGAGTGAAATTTAGTGCTAAAAGATTTCTATAGGTACCATCAAATTCGTCTTCATTTAAATCGACATAGGTTAAGGATGAAGCTAAAAGCTGTATAAATTTTGCATCATTTTTGTCGGCTTCTTTGGAGTTCAAACTATGGTAAGCGATGTTCATGGTGACATACTCCAATAATTTGGCATGCTCCATTACCGATTTTTCACCTTTTAAATGGGTTCTGAAGATTAGAACATCGACAAATAATAACGAATTGGTGATACTGTTTCCAAAAGCTCTACTGAACGCACTTCCCCCCAAATAAATACGGGAATCAATCAACTTTTCCAATTGGGATTCTGTACGTTTTGCACTCAGAATCTTATTGAGAAAAGAAATTTTCCCCACTTCCAAAGATTTATAATAAGCAAAAACAGTATCTACAAAGGCATTAAAATCTGAATTTGGATGTTCCAGTTTATAGGTAAAGTATAATGCAACCAGTAGATTGATTTTGGCTATTTCATCCTCTGTTAATTTGAGTTCCGTGTTTAAATAAGGGAACACATCAATGTGTATTCCATAAACGAACCCAATTTCTTTGAGTTTGAAATACAATTCTTCATGACCAGAAAGATTGACCGGATTTTTTTGGACCAGATGTCCAAACTTATTTATCCACCCTGTTGCAGAAGGATTCATGGTTAAGTATGTTCTTAAAGGGACTACAAAATAGCAGATTTTTCTGAAGGTAAAAACGGATTTACATCAAAATTCGATTAAGAAAATTTTAACACTACTTGACCAAACCCCTACTTTTTGAATTCCGTAGGTAGGAACGTAGCAACATAAAATCAATTACTAAAATGAAAAAAACAACTAAGTATTTAATGGGGAGTATCGCTTTGATACTGGCTTGTGCAGTCTTTATTGCGGCTGACCATATTGACGCCCCAAGCTCTACCGCCACCACCTCGGATATTGCAGACTTTTTCGCCTTTGAACCTTCTGAAGGTTCCAATAACACCGTTTTTGTGGTAGATCTACAATCCGATGTGCTCCCAGAGCTACCTTTTGGAAATTTTGATGAGGACGTTCTTACTGAGATAAATATTGATCTTGATGGGGATTTGGTTGAAGACCGGGTAATTCAGGCCATTGCAAGAGATGGAATAATGTACTTTTTTGGACCGGCTTCTCCAGCACAAACGGGTTTGAACAGTCAAATACTTACTGATTCACCTTTAGGAAGTGTGGCGATTTCGGACGCCACTCCAATTGTAGAAACTACTTCGGATGGTGTTTCGCTTTTTGCTGGACCAAGACAGGACCCATTTTTCTTCGATTTCTTTCAATTCAATGCTGTGATTTCTCCTGAATTGGATTCAGCGGTTGGTGGGTTTTTACCTTCGGAGGAAGCCACGGATACTTTTGATGGGGCCAATACCTTATCCATCATTATAGAAATTCCAAACTCGCTTTTGGGAACACCTACGGCTACCAATCCATTAGGGTTGACGGTCTACAAAACATGGGTGACTACAAATAGAAAACAATAATTACAAAACTGAAACTACCGATGAAAACACAATTGATACAAATAATTTTTGCTTCATTTTTAATTGGATTCTTTCTGATTTCATGCAACAATGATGACGACATCATGTTGCCAGATGATATGGGTATGGAAGATGATGGTATGATGATGGAAGTTGACTTCTCAGGAACTTTTGCCCAAGTAGATCATATGGGTCGACCAGGGATTAACACCACATTGAGTTTTGATATGGATGGAGAACCCAGTGTAAAAGACGCGCATAATGTGACCATTCCATCGGAGATGGTATCCACTTTTCAAGTTGGATTTCAAGCGCGCCTGGAACAATACCATGATGTATATGCCTTAAAATTGGGCTTAGACCCTATGGCGGTCAATTATGAAAACAATATTTTGGGCCTTACCGCCGAGCAATTGACTACAGTTCTTGCTGCGGATGCATTGGATGTCGCACCAGACTTACCAACAACATATTTCAATCCAGGTACAGACCTCGATAATGATGGAATTCTTCTGGTCCCGGATGGAGATGAAGTAGCCTTGACGGGTAGAACTCCCAGCGATGATATTATCGATGTTTCATTGATTCTGTTTTTTGGCGGAGCAGAGGGGGATAGGTTTAGCGGACAAGACTTGAATGATGATGGTATCGCTGACTTACCGAGGTTAACTTCGGATGGAGTTGGGCTTACTGCCAACATCTCAACCGATTTTCCATATTTGGGAGATCCCGAATAGGAAATTGCTGTGAAAGAGAGGGGAGGGGACTTCGGAACCCTCCTTTTTATTCACCTAAAACAGAAATCATGAAAAAAATAATCACACTAATTGGACTGGTTCTTTTAACCTCATGTTCAAAAGAAAAGGAATTTAAAACCGATGCATCGGATTATAATAAATACCTCACGGATTCAAATTTTGAAAATACATCCAAATATTATCGCCTTTGGAACGGTAAAATTAAATCAGATAGTTCGCAGACTTTGGCGTTGGGGAATGTTGCCAAGGAGTATGGCCGTTTTTTCAAAACATCTGGAGAGATAACCTATTTGAAACGGGCAGAACGCGCCCTGAAAAAGGCACTCAACGAAGCTTCCATTGGAAAATCTGGATACTTGAGAGCCTTGGCCCGAAATTACATTGCACAACATCGATTTCAAGAAGCTTTGGAACTGGCACAGCGTGCAAGAGAGATGGGAAGTGGTGTTTATGCTTCGCAAAGTTTGTTGTTCGACCTGCATATGGAACTGGGAAACTATACAACGGCATCAAAATACCTGGATAGTATTCAAAATAATTCAAATTTTGGGTACCTTATTCGTGTAGCAAAATGGAACGATCATATTGGTGATTTGCAAACAGCTATTCGTTTCATGGAAAAGGCGAAAAGCAAAGCTGATTCCTCAAAAAACCCAGGACTGCGATTATGGGCCTATACCAATTTGGCAGATTTTTATGGGCACGATGGAAGAATTGATGATGCATATCAGCACTATCTTATGGCTCTTGAACTGGATCCCAATAATGCCTATGCCAAAAAAGGCATTGCTTGGATAGTTTTTTCTCATGAACGCAATGCAAAGGAAGCGCTTCGCATTATTGAAGCAGTGAAAAAAACGAACAACTCACCTGATTTGGATTTATTTAAAGCCGAAATAGCTGAGTATTTGGATAATGAAACTTTGAAGATTAACGCACTTCAAGCATTTCAGGCCAAGACTCAAAATAAAGCCTATGGAGAGATGTACAACACGCATAAAGTTGAGAACTATTTGGGCAATGGAGATATGGCGAACAAAGCTTTGAACATGGCCAATAGAGAAGTTACCAATCGTCCAACTCCAGAAACCTATGATTTATTAGCCTATTCTCATTTGAAGAGTGGGAACCAAGCAAAGGCGCTGGAATTAATGGAAGCACATGTAAGCGGAAAGACTTTTGAGCCAATGGCACAATTTCACATGGCGCAAATCTACAAGGCCAATGGCTATCTAAATAAGGTGGAAGCGCTAAAAAAAGAGCTCGAGGAAGCTGCATTTGAATTAGGCCCAAATATGGAAAAAGCCATTCAAGACTTATAATTTTAGAATACGTTGGTTTAGTTTTTTTGATGAACGTCGTATTTGCGAATACGGCGTTTATTCATTTTCTATGGGTGTATTCTCGGATGATATTTCGGTATTGGATAAAATCTCAATGCCTTTTTGTATCACCAAGTTTGTGGGTATCGAAATTCTTCGACCATCATCAGTTCTCATGAAAAGATAAAATGCGCTGATGTCCTCAACTTCTCCAGTCCAATCAAAATCCTTATCCTGAACCTGAATACGGTCTCCGAGCCTCAGTGGATGGCTGAAAAACAGAATGACACTTGCGGTAAGGTTGGAAAGAAGGGACCATTGGGCAACAAAACCTATTCCTACAATGGCAAGAAAGGAAGAAATAAAAACAGAAAATTCCTGTAAATCAACACCCCATACCAAGGTTATGGCAATTAACGCCAGACCATAGAAAACCAAATTGCTTAGATAAAATATTATTTTCCGACGGTTCATGTTAATTGCACTATTCCTGCCAAATCTCCGTATAGCCCTCTTTGCTAAGGAATTAAGCGTAAAAATGAACAATAGCAATAGAATAGTAACTAGAATTTGAAGCTTGTATGTCATTAATCCCTCCATGGTTATTTCGAATTAGTATACCGCAAATTACCAATTAATTCTTGTCTATTTTTTAGGTTCCCGCAACTCCGCTTGGAAGTGATGCTATGGGGTCTTTCTTACCAATGATAAAGGTCATTTTCTTTAAATAAGTCGCGAACTAGTTTTGCCCAAACTTTAAAAAAGCAACGATGAGAAAACTAGGGATTTGTTTGATGATAGCACTGTTGGGTACAGCCAATCTTGTTTTGGGTCAGAATCAACCTGACAATGATGATTTTAGTAAATGGCAATTTCGTTTAAGAGGAATCGTGGTTACTCCGGATGAAAGTGCAGATATCGAGGTCATAGGTGGAGATGCATCTATATCCACTGCTTTCGTTCCAGAATTTGATATTTCCTACTTCTTTGATGAGAACTGGTCGGTAGAGCTGATTTTGGCCACTGCCAAACATGATGTTGAAGCTACAGGAACATCTGTTGGTGATTTGGATTTGGGAAGCGTATGGTTGTTGCCACCAACCTTAACAGGGCAATATCACTTCACAGGTGGAGATTTAGTACCCTATTTGGGAGCTGGCGTCAATTTCACCATATTCTATGGAGTTGATGAAGGTCCGGTGGCGGATGATATTGATTATGATGCCACTTTAGGTTTTGCTTTACAAGGTGGGATAGACTATATGCTTAACGATAAATGGTTTTTAAACATTGATGTTAAACGCTTGTTTCTAAGTACAGATGCTACCGTAGATGCAACTACCGCCTTGGGGGCTACTGTAGGTGCCGATGTTGATATTAATCCATGGATTATAGGTTTTGGAGTAGGGATCAAATTATAGCATTTGAATAGTAAAAACGACTTGGTAAGCCAGGTCGTTTTTTTTATGTTACGGCCCAACAGTACCCAAAGTGTATAACTGCTCCAAATTTGGAGTCTCACTTCCACCTTCAGGTTCCAGGGTTATCCCAAAAGCTTGTGATTGATTGGAATTTTCCAAAGAAAAAAGTTTATCCTCATTCGAATTGAAATCCGAAAGAAGTCCAATACTGGTTGGAGTTAATGGATTTAAAGTAAGGGACCAAACCTGATATTCATACCCTTTGGGAGGTTCAGGAAGTCCTTGGGCATCAATAGTCACTACTTCTTCGGTGGTATTCCAGAACACTTTGGCGTACGAGGTAGGTGAAACTTGCTGCCCTTGCAATAGAACTACGCTAACATCTCTATTTCGGAGTTCTTCGAGAATATTTTCTTTATCGGCTATCTCCGACCTAATATTGGATAGAGAATCTTCCAATTGTTCCAAATTCTCGTTGGTAACTTCAATGTCAGATTTCAATTGGTTGTTCTGGAGGTATACCCAAATTAACCCAAAGGCTAAAAGGATGGAGGCTGCCCATCCCAAATAGGCGGTCCAATTGGTCTTAGGTTTGGAATCCGATGTTGAGTTTGGGCCCAAGTCTGTTCTGATTTTGGACGATATATTTTCAAACCCATTTTGGGGCATCCCGGGAGAGGCTCTTTTTGTCAAGTCCAAAACGGCTCCTTCAATGGCCTCAATTTCTGCTTGGATTTCTGGATATTGACGTGCATAGCCTTGAACCTCTTCATTTTCCTGTGGAGATAAGGTTCCTGAAACATAAAGTTCCAAAATACCTGACGCTATGTACTTTTCAACATCCATTTACAATGTGTTGTTTTTTCGTATTTGGGAGATACAGTTTCTATTTCTCGTTTTTACAGTGCCTATGGGAATATCTAGTTCCTCGGCAACTTCTTTTTGGGTGTATCCTCTAAAATACAATAGGCTGATTATTTCCCTGCAGAGCTCTTTTAACCCTTTTAGTACGGTTTTCAACCCAATTAGATCCATCTTGTTTTCCATCTCCTCTGCGCCTTCCAGAATACCTACGAAGGAATCTATGCTTAGGTTTCGCTTTTGTTCTTTATTCGATTTGGAGCGTAATTCATCGATAGCCGCATTTCGGGCAATGTTCAGAACCCATGTAAAAAATCGGCCTTTGGAAGAATTATAACTCTCTGAGTTATTCCAAATTTTAACGAATACGTCCTGACATACCTCCTTGGAACGTTCTGGGTCCTTAAGGATGACATTGATAACACCACATATATTTTCGCTATACATGGTGTACAGCTTTTCAAAAGCTGCAACATCCTTTTTTTGGAAGTTTTGTATGAGCAGATCGAGGTTCATAAGGTTGAAGAACCTAAAATAGGTTAAAAATGTATCTCTAGGAACGATTCAACCATTAAACATGTTGATCAATCAGAATGGTATTGCCGTCCGGGTCGGTGACTACAAAATTACCTGGACCAGAACCGTTCTCATCTGTTTCCGAAGCTAATGTGATATTGTTTTCTTTTAAGCTTTTTTGAATATCACGAACATCATCAAAGGAATCCAAAGTTTGGGCATTTTCATCCCAGCCTGGATTAAAGGTCAAGATGTTTTGTTCAAACATTCCATGAAAAAGTCCGACTAAGGCATTGCCATTTTTCATGATAAGATAATTCCGTGCCATTTCACCTGCAAAAACGGTGAATCCCAGTTTTTCATAGAATTCTTTAGAAACGGCCAAATCCTTTACGGCCAAACTAATTGAGAAAGCCCCTAGTTTCATACTGTTGTTTTTAGATAAAAAGAGCGGTAAAATACCGCTCTTATGTTATTTATAATTAAATTTTGATATCCGCTTACGGCTTTAGGGTAACAGTTCGATTAACGGTATTAAATGGGCCTTCAATTGGATTCCCTTCTCCATCAAGAAGTTCAAGCTGAATACTTACTTCACCCATGGGTAAACCATTAATGACGTAGGGAGCCCATTCAGTGAGCATAAATTCTTCCCCATTAATTGTGGCTCTAACCTTATTACCATCTTCTGATAGTGTGGTATTTAACACGAAAAAGTCGAGCATTAGATTCTCCGTATCCTTTCCGGCATACTCTCCCTTAGGACGACTATAAATCAGGGTAGGTGCATCAACATCAATACCAATACTATCCGTGGGATTCGGTCCTATCTCCATTTTTTTCACAACCACAGAATTTTCATTTTTTACCGACTCGTGGTAAGAGCGGCTCAAAAAAGCAACCAAATGATGCACGCCGTTTGGAATCTCCTTTTTAAAGGAAGGTTCGTAATGGGCGGAGTAGGGTTGATTGTTCAAAATGAAATGGATATGTTGACCTTTTCCAGAATTGGCTAGTTTTTCC
Organism: Flagellimonas sp.; assembly: GCF_965601775.1. Lineage (GTDB taxonomy): Bacteria > Bacteroidota > Bacteroidia > Flavobacteriales > Flavobacteriaceae > Flagellimonas. The sequence goes on along the minus strand of NZ_OZ271837.1, from coordinate 2,342,292 downwards.
GCGTTGGGACTCTCGGTCTGTGCCCCAAGTTCATAGCTATTGACGGCAAAATTAAAATCAACCTCACCGCTTTCCGCAATTGTGGTATTTGAAGGGGAGTCCAATACCAGTTCGGCATCCGCGTATGCAGGTGAACCCTCCAGTTTACTTATGGTAATAGGTTCTGTCTTAGCTACTTCCTCGACCTTTTCGGTATCGGAAATATCCGAACTATCCGAATCTCCTTTTGTTCGTTTACAGCTGAATGTTGCCAGAAAAAGTAGAGCCAAGGGCAATGCAATTATTTTTTTCATAGTGTGTGCTTTAGGATTTGGTCTAAGGTACTGATTATTTAAGGAGGTGTCAACCTAAAAAGGCTTCAATAAGTCCTTATTATCACGAATTCCACGCTTGAGATTCTCGCAAAGCAAAAGCGATTTGTCTATTCGGGTTTGGGAGGTTTTATATCTGGAAATCATATAGATGATACCGCGCTTTTTACCGCTTGTTAACCTTTCAAAAATTTGATGGGCCTCATAGTCACTAAATAAAACAGCTTCAAATTCTTCGGGCACTTCAACACCATATTTGGAAGTGTCCTCAAACAACTGCATTGTAAAGTAGTCGTTTGGATAAATGCCAAGCGCTTTTTGATTGTTCTTTCCAAAAATCATGTAGTAAACTCCCTCTCTTTTCTGAAGAGCTGCATGAAATTCGATGGATTTTGTCTGAAAAGAAGCAACTACTTTTACCCTTTTATGACCTTTGGAAACAAAGGGTTTTGCAATTTCCTCTGGGATGAATACCACATGCATCCCATAGGATGCACCAGCAAGGCTTACCTCAAACCCAGGGCTCTCCATTTAGTGAATTAACTTGGTGATTATTTGGGTTTCGCTGTGCAGTGTTTTGTGCACAGGACATTTATCGGCAATTTGCAAAATTCTCGTTTTCTGCTTTTCATCCAAGTCTCCAGTGAGTTTGATTTCTCGGTGAAAGGTGTCGATTTTGGCAGAATCCATTTCACAGTTCTCACAGTCCTCTGCGTGGGTTTTGCTGTAGGACGTATGAACCTCAATATTTTCGAGGGGCCACCCTTTCCTTTTCGCATACATTTGAACCGTCATAACCGTACAAGCTGAGAGCCCAGCTGAAACTAGTTCATAGGGTGAGGGGCCAAAATCATTCCCGCCAAAACTTTCAGGTTCATCCGCCAACAAATAGTGATTCCCCACTTTCATTTGAGTTGTAAAACCGTCGCTAGCAGCCAAACTGGCCATAACTTGGTGTTTGGTTCTCAATGAAGGGTCCACGCGTTCACCCACTGGCAAATAGCGCTTGGCCCAACCTGAGATTACTTCTCCAACATATCTGGAATCTTCTTTATTAAATAGTAAATGGTCCGCTCCATCTAAAGAAACAAAGCTTTTAGGATGATGAGCAGCCACATAAATTTCTTCGGCATTCTTAATCCCAACCGTATCATCTTGGGGTGAATGCATAATCAACAGGGGTTTACGTAGTGCTTTTGCTGTTTCAGGAAGTGATTTTGTGGCCAAATCGTCTACAAACTGTTTTTTGATTTTAAAATCTCTGCCACTTAGGTTCACAACTGCTTCACCGGTAGCTTCAATTTCCTCCAATCCGCTTTTGAGGAGGTGTTTTACATGTACTGGATTGGAAGGAGCCCCAATGGTGGCGACAGCCTTAACGGAATTGATTTCCGCAGCGGCAAAAATAACTGCCGCTCCACCCAAGGAATGACCGATAAGTAAAGTTGGAGCTTCATAATTTTCGCCCAAAAAGTCTGCGGCGGCAACGAGGTCATCCACATTTCCGGAAAAATTGGTATCCGCAAAATCCCCTTCGCTTTCACCTAAGCCCGTAAAATCGAATCTAAGTACTGCAAACCCGTTTGAGGTTAGTGCCTTACTAATGTTTTTTACCGCAACCAAGTTCTTGGTACACGTAAAACAATGGGCAAAAATGGCATAGTTATGTGGATGTTGGTCCGCTGGTAGTTCCAATCGACCCACTAGATGTTGCCCTTCTTTATTGCTAAAAGTTACTTTTTGTAAGCTCATTTCCCTTTCTTAAAGATACCCCTTAAGTCGGGATTAAAGAAAAAAGCTATCTGTAGACGGTCAAAAACGGCATTTGTAAATTGATTTCGCAAATACCCTACTTGCACGTTACTGTTTTCGGTGATGTTTACCCCAAGCGCACCATAAAGTCGGTTTTGGCCAAACAACTCATCTTGTAAGTTGATAAACAGCTCATCATAGAAATTCAAAAAAAATGTATCCGTGAGGGGCAAGGTCATTTGAATTCGGTATCTGGCCCGATGTTCCAAGTCCACAGCGTCATCTACAAAGGGCTGGAGAGATTTGTTGCGAATAAAGCGTTGTTCCAATCGGTAGCGGTGCTCGAAAATAAATTCCCAAACCTTGTTCTTGAGAATGAATTGTTCAAAAATCCGATGCTCCAAAATGGTATTGACTAGGTTTTCATCACTTTCAAAGGTGGGGTCCGTATCAATGTACGCGTATCCGAAAGTGGTGATTGCATCTGGGTTTATATGGTAGTTTAGTCCCGTACGCAACAAAAGTTGATTAAAGCCAGAAGTAGATTCATAAAAACGGAATTGCGCCTCGGTATGAATGCTAAAGCGCTCTGATATTCTATTCATACCAAAATACATATACCACGCTCCAAACTCATCTTCACCGTTTTCTTGGGACAAAGCTCCAAACGAGATTAGCAAAAAAACAAGTAAGCCATATTTCTTCATACCCTATTCCAAACTAAAGGTTTCGGTTTTCTTAAACGGTGAAAGGTCAAGTGCTTCAATGGATTGTCTGTAGGGGTTCCATTTTTCCTCAAAGAAAGTATTGGTCTTGGTCAAGGCTGATTTCAATTCATTTTCAGCATAGTTAACCAATTGTTTTTCCGTAGAGGTAATCCCTGTTTTACGTGAACTCACGTAACGGAATGCTGTTCCAATTCGCTGCATGACCGTAATTTCGGGATTTCTCGTAATTCCTTGACGCTTATCTTCCTTACCAATAAAAAGGGCAATAACCGAATCAATTTGTTTTACGATATCATTGGACGCCTTGATTTGTTCTTGGTGTTTGGTTTTATCCATCTCCTTCAGGTCTTTGGCAAATTTTTTGGCCAAGTCCTTGCTCTGAACCAATTGTTTGACTGCGTCCGCTGAAATTTGCATAAATCCATCCAGCTTTTTACCCGTATTGTATACCTCACTCAAAGAGGTTGACGAAACATTTAATCTAGGGTCGCTTTTTACGGTTACCATTGTGGAATCAACAGCTTCTCCAAAATGGGCTTTTACCTTATAAATTCCTGGTTTTACATTTACCCCGCCTCTTTCTGATTTGGATTTGCTAATCTTCCTTGCCGGCCTATCAGCCCCTTTCTCATTTAAACCCCAATACACACGGTGAAAACCTGCTTTCTTGGGAGCCTTGTACTTTAAAGTTCTGATGAGTCGGTCACCCTCGTATATCGTGAATTGAATAGAATCCTTTTTTTGGATACCTGTCATTTCCTTTTTCTCCGAAGCTTCTTTTTCTTGCTCGGTTTCATCCTTTTTATCAGCATCCTTTTTCACATCTTTGACATAATAGGTGATCATGGCGCCGCGCTTTCTGTTTTCTGCATTATATAGGGCATCTGCTCCAAACCGACTTCCATTGGGTTGTTGATAAGCGGCCAAATACGCATCGGGACTTGGGAAAAGACTAACTTCTTTTTGCAGGAGATTTGTATTACTGGCAAGCGCTCTCAAAGGACGAATATCATCCAATACCCATGCAGCTCTACCGAAGGTCCCAATGACCAAATCATGTTCTCTGGGTTGAATCACTAAATCCTTAGTGGATACTGTGGGAAACCCTTCTGTCCATTTCTGCCAAGAACTTCCGGCATTTAGTGATAAATACAAACCATCGTCCGTTCCTAAAAACATTAGGTTTGGATTTTCAGCATCTTCTACAATAGATAGGGTATAGCTTTCCACATCATTGCCATCTACAATTAGCGTCCAAGTTTTACCATAATCTCTTGTGCGGTAGGCATAGGGTTCATAATTAAACCTTCTATAATCGTTTGCAATTAGCAAAGCCTCGCCTCTGTTTTTCTTTGACGCTTTAATTTGGGGAATCCAACTTCCTGCAGGCAAACCTTTGATGTTTTTGGTAACCTCGTTCCAACTAGCCCCACCATTTTGGGTAAAGTGAACTCGACCGTCATCTGTGCTAACCCATAACATATCTTTTTCAACTGGCGAAGGTTCTATGACTAGAATGGTACAATGGTTTTCTGCTCCAGTAGCATCCATGGTTAATCCACCACTTTCACTTTGCTTCTGCTTTTCTGGGTCATTGGTGGTCAAATCTGGAGAAATAACCGTCCAGGTAAGCCCCTTATCTGTAGATTTATGTACAAATTGACTTCCAAAGTATACCGTGCTGTTGTCGAAAGGGTCCTGTCCAATACCGGCATTCCAGTTAAAACGTAATTTGGTTTCGGCGTCTGGAGGGGTAGGGCGTACGGTGTAATTATTGCCAGTTTTCCAATCGTATCGTCTTACAAAACCCTGTTGGCTCATAGCATAGCCGTATTGACTGTCATCCAAATCAGGTACTACGTCAAAACCATCACCAAAGGCAATTTCCTGCCAATACGCATTACGTATGCCCTGGTCTTTCCATACGTAGGCAGGCCCTCTCCAAGAACCATTATCCTGTAAACCGCCATATACATTGTATGGATATTCGTTATCCACATTGATATGATAGAATTGAGCAACGGGAATGTTTCCAATGAATCGCCAGGTCTTTCCACCATCTTTGGTGATGTTTAACCCCCCATCATTGCCATCAATCATGAATTGGCCATTCTCTGGATGAATCCACCAGGCGTGATGATCGGGATGCACTCCGTTATTTGCTTGATACGCCGGCATTAATTGTGTAAAGTTCTTTCCACCATCTTCTGATACGTTCACATAAGTGAAAATGGAATAGACCCTATTCTCATTCTGTGGGTCCACATAGATTTCGGAATAGTAAAAAGGCCGATTGCCTATGTCGTTCTTATCGTTGACTTTTTTCCATTTCATACCGCCATCATCAGAACGGTACAGTGCGTTCTTTTTGGCCTCCACCAAGGCATAAATGATATTAGGTTTATTTTGGGCAACGGCTATACCAATTCTCCCTAAATCTCCCTTAGGAAGACCATCCTCATCGGTTAGTTTTTTCCAATTATCCCCACCATCATAGGTGATATAGAGTCCACTTCCTTCACCCCCTGATTTAAAAAACCAAGGGTCTCTCTTGTGTTCCCATAAAGCCGCAATCAATTTATTCGGATTCCTTGGGTCCATCACCAAATCAGCAACCCCCGTTTTGTTATTGGTAAAGAGGATTTTGTTCCAAGTCTTACCGCCATCAGTGGTTTTGTAAACGCCTCGCTCAGGATGTACTCCCCAGGGAGAACCAATAGCGCCCACATAAACTACATCTGGATTGGTGGGGTCTACCACGATTCTATGGATGTGTCTAGTCCTTTCTAGCCCCATGGACTTCCAGGTTTTTCCACCATCTAAGGACTTGTAGATTCCATAGCCCCCATTAAGGCTATTTCTGGGATTGCCTTCTCCGGTACCCACCCAAATCACGGAGGGGTTGGACTGTTGGATTTCAACAGCACCTATCGAAGCGGTAACTTCCTTGTCAAAAATAGGTTCCCATTTGATTCCTCCAGAAGTGGATTTCCACAATCCTCCTGAGGCTGTACCCACGTACATAACATCTGGATTGGAAAGGACCACATCAATGGCGGTAACCCTTCCGCTCATCCCGCCAGGACCTATGTTTCTAGGTTTCATATCCTGTACCAGGTCCATCTTAAAATCTTGTGCAAAAAAAGAAAGTGATGCAAAGAACATCACGAGTGCGTAGTAGTATTTCATTGTTAGCTCAATTAGTCAGCTAAAGATAGGGAAAACCCTAGGTGGAATTCTTAAAGAGGTGTTAAGGAAGGTCTTGAATTTGGAGATGTGTTTTTTTGACAAGCAGCTTCTTTTTACCTTACCACAGATTATGAAACAAACCAAACCGAACTGGTATTATCTTATTTTGTTGATTTTATCAGGTGAAGCCGTATTTATCCTCCCTTTTGTACTCCCAAGAATTTTTAGACCTACGGTATTGGATGTTTTCCAATTGGATAATGTGCAGTTAGGGCTCTGTTTTTCAATTTATGGGTTGGTCGCTATTCCTTCGTATTTGCTTGGAGGTCCATTGGCGGATAAGTATCCTCCTAGAAAATTAATTGCAGTTGCCCTTTGGATGACTGCTCTTGGAGGAATATTATATGCTCAATACCCTGGGCTTACTACTTTACAAGCTTTATATGGATATTGGGGCTTTACCACCATCTTTTTATTTTGGGCACCTATGATAAAAGCCACCCGAGTTTGGGGAGGAAATGCGTCCCAAGGGAGAGCTTTCGGTTTTTTGGATGGGGGTCGGGGCTTGACGGGTGCACTTTTCGGGTTATTGGGAGTGATGGTGTTTTCTTTTTTCTTAACAGGGGAGGCGAATGTCGACAATCTATTGGACAGAAAAAATGCCTTCACCTATGTAATCTATCTGTCTTCCATAATAATTTCTGTAATTGGAATTTTGGTCTGGTTTTTTATGAAGACCGGTAGGGATGAGAGGGAATTGGTTCTAGAGCGGATTTCCTTGGACCAAATTAAAGAGGTCCTAAAGTTGCCTTCTGTCTGGTTACTTATGGTGATTATCCTATGCGCGTATGTTGGTTATAAAATAACGGACATTGTTTCGCAATATGCTGAAGAAGTCATGCTTTATGACCAGGTAGAGGCTGCCCAAACTGGTACATTCTTACAGTTTATGAGACCTACAACCGGAATTTTAATAGGTTTATTTGTGGACCGTTTTAAAATCACCCTATGGTTGATTTTTAGTTTTTTGGCCTGTGTGATTGGAGGACTTCTTTTCGCCTCGGGATGGATTGCTCCCTCAACTACCGCACTTTTCTTTTTGTCAGTTGTGATTGTGGCTGTAGGAGTTTATGCAGGCCGGAGTTTGTATTTCGCGGTAATGCGAATAGGACGCATTCCACTTGTTCTTACGGGAACTGCGGTTGGATTGATTTCTTTGGTGGGTTACACCCCGGATGTTTTTGCGGGACCGGCTTATGGCTATTTGTTGGATTCCAATCCGGGAGAATTAGGGCATCAGTTGGTTTTTTTAATGCTTGCCTGTTTTTCTTTGGTAGGTGGTATTGCGGGTATTGTCTATCATAGAAAATATGGTAGGAATTAACTCTTAGAATACCTTTTTGTCATTCCATCTACTTAAAAAGTATTCCGCAAGGATAACCCCTGCGGAATAAAAAAAGCGGAGGTTTCTTAATCTTGGACCGCAAAGACCTCAAAGTGTTCCATTTTGATACTGTTGGGGTCAATCAAGGCAAAGTTTTTCATGACTTCTGGCATTTCTTGAACCTTGGCTGCAGCTTGCAGTGCCTGTTCCTTGCTTTCCCAGTACACCACATCCAAAAACTCACCATTTTCGTTTATGGAAGTAGATCTTTGGATAAATCCATCAAAGTTTTTGACAATTTCATTCGTGGTCATCATGGCTTTCATAAGTTCGTCGTTGTTTACATTTTCTTGTGGCCTAAACAAGACCATCTCTACACATTTCACTTGTTTCATCGAAAGGTTTTTTTGGGTATGGCCATACCAACTTGTTAAGACCAAGAACCCTGTTAACAAAAGTTTCATCTTAAATTGATTTTGCGCAAAGATTGAAACGAAGTGTGACAACCCTGTGTCGCGTAAAATGGGTTTTAGGAGTATTTTTTAAAATAGTCCTCCAGTTGGAAATGATTTGGAGGGAAAAACTCTGAAGTAGGGGTGAGGTTTTTGATTCTATCTAAACGAAATTCCCTGTTTTCTTCCCTTAACAGGCAATAGGCTACTAAAATCCAATGATCTTGTGTAAAGTATACTGCCAAAGGCCTGACCTTTCTGCTCGTTCGAACGCCACTTGCGGATTCATAGTCAAGGTGTAGCACATTAAATGCTGTGATACTTTTTTGAATGTCTAACAGGGTGTCGCTAGAAAATTGTTGTTTATATACGGAAGGAGCAATCCGGGACTCTATTTCAAAGGTGGCCTCCTTATGGGAGCTTTTTAAAACAGCCTTTACCTTGTCTACTACTTTATTAAAGTTATTAACCAAGGAAACATCGCTGTTTTGGGCCATAATGGCTTTTGCGGTTACTACGGCGTGAGATTCCTCTAATGTAAAATGAATTGGGGGCAGCTGATAGCCTTCCAACAGGAAGTAATCCTCACCAGGCTCATATCCGATGGGAACCCCAGCGTCTTCCAGTGCTTTGATATCTCTGTAAATCGTACGGGTGCTTACGTTGTAGTGTTCACTTAAATCTTTGACTTTGAGAGACTTTTTGGTCTGAAACTTTATCAAAAGCGATGTGAGTCTATGTAAGCGTTTCATGGGAACCTATTATCTAGTAGTTCGATTTTTGATGTTAGCTTCACAGAAAATAAGAATTTCCGCAATTCTTTTTTGTCGGGTTTCATCCCGTTTGGCATGATTCAACCAATAGAGATAGCTCTTTCTTTGACTATGGGTAAACTTCTGAAAATTATTCCAGGCTTTTTTATTCTTTTTAAAGGCCTTTTGCAAGTCTTCTGGAACGACTCCGTTTTCAACATCGTCCAATGCTGTCCAAGAACCATTTTCTTTAGCGATTTGAATGCTTTTTAAACCGCTTTTATGCATTAAACCAGCTTTGGTTAATTCCTTGATATGGGTTTTGTTCACCTTGCTCCATACGCTTTTTGGCTTTCTGGGACAGAAGTATTGCCTTCTTTTACCATCACCCAGGCTTTTCACTGTACTGTCTATCCAACCATAGCTCAGAGCTACCCGCACGGCTTCTTCCCATCGCATACTTTCCATTTCATGGTCTACTTTGTAGAAAATAAGGTATATACCAGCGGAACAATCATGATTTTCATGAAGCCATTCACGCCATTCGGTATCGTTTTTAAAATAAAAGTGCTCAAGTTCCATGTAGACTTCTAAAGTACTCAAAAGCACCTTGTAATCTTGAACCATACCATGAGAAATATTCTCCATCCACCAAGTGAACCTCAATTCCCAATTTCTCCTGAAGCTTTTTTTGGTGGGTTTCTTTAAAGGGAAAAGGCTCTGACGACAATAGAATCATATCCAATGAGAGACTTTTAAGTTCTTCCAAGCTTGTTGCAGGATACCGGTCCTGTTGAAATACGTTTTTAAATCCATTTAGGGTCAACATCGTATCTATAAAAGTGCCTTTGCCAACTACCATAATTGGGTCTTGCCAGATAAAATAGGCTACTCTTTTTTGGGGTGTATTTTGAATGAAAACCTCTAATTTGTTCTTTTCAGAAAGAATATTAGCACATATTTCATCTGCTCTTGACGTACAATTGAATAACTGACCATATTGTTTTAGCATTTCCAGGGCGTCATCTAGACTACTTACGTCGGTTACATGGACCGGATATTCCTTTTCCAGTGTTTCGACAATTTCTTTGGTGTTTTCTTCTTTGTTGCAAAGTATTATGTCAGGATTCAGGTTTCGAATTTTATCAAAATGGACCTTTTTGGTGCCTCCCACTATCGTTTTTACTTTCCTTAAATGGGAAGGATGTACACAGAATTTAGTAACCCCTACAAGTAACTTCTCCACTCCCAAATCCACTAAAGTTTCGGTTTGTGATGGATTTAAACATACGACCCGGGATGGCCTTTGGTCAAGGATAACCGTGCGGCCCATTTGGTCTTTCAATTGAAGCTTCTTCATGGTTTAAAATGAATCTACAACCATGATACCAGAATTTGAAAATGTATTCATTTTTGGAAGTTCCGTGATAAGGTCTTCTAGTTTTAAGGTGCGTTCAATCAGTTTTTGGGGTTGCAGTAGCCCTTTTTCTATCATTTGGAACATGTCAGGGTACTTGTGGGCTTGCATACCATGACTTCCCAATATTTCCAACTCATCCGCTAAAACCCTGTCCATGGGTACCTTGGGATGTTGATGATTACCGGTCATAAGGCCAACTTGAACATGTTTTCCTTGTTTTCGGAGATTTGCAATGGAATTGAAACAGGTTTCAGCGCTTCCTAAAGCATCCAAGGAAACATGCACGCCTCCTTTGCTCAGGGAAATCACTTCACCCACAACATCATGACTTTTTGAAGCATTGACGACATACGACGCCCCTAATTCTTGGGCCAACTGTAAAGAGGGCTCATGAATATCAATAGCAATAACTTGTGCTCCCAACGCCTTGGCTATCATAATCGCCGATTGTCCTACTCCTCCGCATCCATGGACAGCAACAAACTGTCCTCTCTGTGTTTTCCCTTGCTCAACAACTGCCCTAAAAGCGGTGATAAAACGGCATCCCAAAGCAGCAGCAGTGGTATCAGCAATAGTTTCCGGAAGCTTTACCAAATTAACATCTGCGTAATCCATAGCTACGTATTCAGCGAAGGAGCCCCAATGGGTAAATCCTGGTTGGGATTGATGGTCACAAATTTGATGGTTTCCGGAATCGCATTGTGGACAATGGCCGCAACCGCAGACGAAAGGTAAAGTCACCCTATCCCCAACCTGAAATTTTTTGACTTTTTTGCCTGTCGATTCAACAATCCCTGCGAGTTCATGTCCAGGAACATGGGGAAGAATAATATCTGGGTCATGGCCCATCCAACCGTGCCAATCACTTCGGCAAAGCCCAGTAGCTGTTACTTTAATAACCACCCCATCATCCTTGGCAATAGGGTCCGGCACCTCCTTTAATTGTAAAGGCCCCTGAAATTCTTCAAATAAAATGGCTTTCATAGAGAGTCCTTGGTTTCGTCCAACATTTCCGGTTGGTTGTTGATTTTAAGATTGAAAATATCGTTCCTTGCGTAATGTCCAACGACATCAAAATCCAGATTTCCTTGATGGATTTCGTCTAAATCTAACTCTGCCATCAAAGTCCCGGACGCGCCAAATAATGGACCAGCGATAATTTTTCCAGAAGGAGATACCATAACACTTCCTCCGGGACAAATATCCTCATCTTCATTGGCGACTAAATGCTGGTACTCCTCTGGATACATGGATTTGGTGTAAAACTGATTACAAGCCAACACAAAACAGCGACCTTCTAAGGCAATATGCTGCATACTGGTAGTCCACTCAGGTCGTGAATCGGCGGTAGGTGCTATGTATAATTCCACTTTTTTTTGGTACATCGCCATTCGGGCCAAGGGCATATAATTTTCCCAACAAATGAGCCCACCTAGCTTACCAATTCTGGTATTGAATGTCACCAAGGATTCCCCTGAGGCTTCAGCCCAAACGATGCGTTCGGTGCCCGTAGGTTTGATTTTTCGGTGAACTCCTAAAAGTCCTGAAGCGGGGGAGAAGTATGCCATAGAACAATAGATACTTCCATTTTCCTGTATACGTTCGGAAATGCCCAAAACCAAATACGCGCCACAATCTTTCGATAGTTTTTCTAGAAAGGCAAGGTCATTCCCATCCAATAAAACGCTGTTGTTATAATATTTGGCATACAGTTCCTTTCCTGCTTTGGAGCGTTTCCCAATAGTAGCACCAAAGGTGAATCCTCTGGGATACCCTGGAACAAAGGACTCTGGAAAAACGATAAGCTGGCAACCTTCATTGGCATGCTTTCGCATAAGGGTGGCCACTTTTTCCAGTGTTTTTTGCTTGTCGAAGAAAACGGGACTTTCCTGTACTAGCGCAACTTTTACCTTCATTCGTTACATCTTTTAATTATTTCTTTTCAATGGCCTTTAGGAAGGGTTCCATTTCCAAGAGTTCTATATCATCCCTTTTTCGCAATTCGCGAATAAACCAGCTTTTGTGACCTGCTCCGTAGGTAATCAAAAAACGCTTTCCGGAATATCGGTGTTTCTCCAAGGCCTTTTCGATATTCCAGTAGTGCGCAATATTGATGTTATCCCACCCGCCAAGTCCAAGCTCCACATTAAAAAGCTTGTTGTATACCTGCAGGGCAATATCTTGAATGCTGTCATAGGTGTCCGTGTGGATAAAATGTGGATCGTTGACCCTTCCGGTAGCTTTGTATACGGAATCTGAACGCTTTCTGGCTTCCGTGTAGGCTGTCCAATCTGCAATTCGAGTAGAATCTTTGCTTATGGCCCGTAGTTTGGCACTGCGTTCATCGGCCATGGGCTTTGTCCAGCCAGCGGTGGGAATTATCTCGAAGTCCATTTCTTTGGTCAATGGAAAAATTACATCCACATATTCTGGAAAACGCATGACCCTAGGCTCGGAAATGCTATCGTCTCTTTGAAAGCCATTTACCGCTGCTTGAAATCGGTCTGGTGGAATTTCGGCCAATATAAAATCCGGATTGATTTCTCGAACCAATTTATCCAAATAGGCCAAGTTATAAACACTGTCCGTTAGATGTCTGCCATGGATGGTACCTAAGATAAGCACCTCATTTTTCATAGGTTTCTGTTCTTTTTCTGAACAACTAACCGCGCTAATTAGGAGCAAGAGCACTATAATTTTTCTCATGCCATCAAAAGATTAATGATTTTTTCAACTGGTTTTAATTCTTTAGTAGATGGTGTAGTGGACTCCAATACACTGGTTCCAACCACCATGAAATTGGATTTTAGGGCTTCAATACAAGAAACCGCTTCTTTAATAGTTACTCCATCAGGAACATTGTAATACGTCTTGTCGTAATCTGTGGGTTCCAAGCAATCAAAATCAAAATGGAGATACAAATTTTCAATTCCCTTACTCCTCAAGGTTTCAATAAGTTCAAGAGGATTTACTTTTTCAGGATGATAGATATTTCCTTCTACCAGACGGGTTTTCTCTGCGGCGTCAATATCCCGAAGACCTACATAATGGATTTGAGAAGGCTCCAACTTGCTGAACATCAAACTATCCATTTTGGATTCTCCTTCTCCCAAGAGTGTTCTTAAGGGCATACCATGGAAATTACAGCTAGGGGAGTCACAGGGTCGATTAATATCGCCATGCGCATCGAACCATATTACCCCCAAATTGGAATATTGGGCATTGAGGTAGGATACTGGAACAAGCTCGAGCCCACAATCCCCTCCGATGGTTGCTAACTTTTTGGGCTGTTCTTTTTTCAGAAATGCTTTGAACCTAACCAATTGTTCGGTGATAGCATCGTAGTTATTGATGTGGAATTTTTGCTCCCCATCTTTTCCGGAAGGAATTTGTGATAACGGTATTTTTATGAAATCAGGGTCATTAAGATATTGCAAGATGGCATAGGCTCCTTCTTCAATTTTCTCACCTATACCAGCTCCTTGCCATTGTGGAAAGTATATTTTCAATGGATAATGCGTTAAAGTTTTTCAGAAAGAATGGCCATCATGGTTTTGATACCTTCACGATAATTGCCCAATCTGAGATTTTCGTTGGGACTGTGTTGGTTGTTGTCTCGATTTACCGTGGGAACCGTTACCGCGGGAATACCCAAGGTCGTCACAAAGGGAGAGATGGGAATGGAACCACCGCTCATACGTATCATAATAGGTTCTTCCTCAAAAGCTCTTTTCAGTGCACTTCTCAACCAAAGCCCAACTTCCGAATCAAAATCGGTTCTAAAGGATTGGTAGGAGACTTCATAAGTAAAAGTTGCTATTTTTTCATGTTTTAAACGTTCTTCCTTCGTGGGTTCTCGGTCCAATACCACATATCCTTGTGTTTCTATATGGTTTTTAACCAACTGAATCAAGCGTTCTGGGTCTGATTCCAATACCAAACGAATATCGATTTCTGCTCTGGCCCAACCTGGTACAATAGTGCGTACCTTTTCATTAATCCATCCAGATTGCATACCTCTTATATTCAAAGAAGGAAATTGAATGGCCTCCTGATAGTAACTACCAACTTTGTCTGTGGTTGCAATTTGTAAACGTTCTTTGATTTGCTTCTCATCGTCGGGTACAGCCTTGAGGATTTTTTCAGTTTCACCATTAATATCGATGCCATCATAAAAACCGGGAATGATGACCAAACCATCTTCATCTTTCATTGAAGCTAACAGTTTTGCCAAACGCAAAGCGGGATTAGGCGCATAATTCCCAAAGTGTCCGCTATGCTGTGGAACCACTGGTCCATATGTTGTCAGCTGCACTGTGGAAATTCCTCGTGCCCCGAAAGTAAGTGTGGGTTTGTTGGTAATATGCCTTGGACCATCAAAGATGATAAGCATATCAGCCTTCAACAATTCTGTATTGTCCAAAACAGCTTGAGGTAAGTTGGGTGAACCCATTTCCTCCTCGAAATCCATGATGACCTTGATATTGTAATTAGGAACTACCTTGGCTTGCTTGGTTGCATCCAATGCCGCCAAAAACATAGCCACTGGACCTTTGGCATCACTTGCTGCACGGGCGAAAACCCGCCAATCATCTTCATAGTTGGCAATGGATTCCCAGGGGATTTCTTGCCATTCACCATTAACCGATTTCTTTAAGGCAGGGATATAAGGACTTTTCTGATTCCAGCGCGAGGTATCCACAGGTTGTCCATCTATTTGCAGGTAAATTAGAACCGTTTTCTTTGCCCTTTTGTGATTTCGTTCTGCCAAAAGTAGGGGAGCACCTTTGGTTGAAATTCTAGTGGTTCTAAAATCCCTTGACCCAAATTGGCTTTCGCACCATTTCACATTTTTTTCAATGTCTTCGGGATAGAAAGCGTCATTGGGAATACTTAGAATATCCCGTAGCAGAGGGAAGGAGGATTTTGCAAATGCTGAAGAAGCTTCATCCAATTGGGCTTTGGAAAGTTTTTGTGAAAAGCTTCCATGTGACATTAAGAAAGCAGCTATAACAAGGAAAATAGCAGTATTGGAAGTGGTTTTTTTTGTTGTTTTCATAGGCCGATGTTTTTTGAAAACTAGGGCTGTACTTCAGCTGTTTCTATATAGAAATTGGAATCGAAAACAAGCTCAGTACTTGCCAGTTTCTCCGATTTCCATTCTGAGTTGGGAAAAATCCATTTTTCCTTTTCATTTACAAAGACACGTATGGGCATGTCAAAATCTTCAACGATATCGACATATCGAAATGAAAGCGTATGGTCTTTGACTTTATACTCCAATTTAGGAATCATGGTTGTGCGCAAATATTGATTAAAAAAAGCACTTAGGTCTTTTTTTGTCTTTTCACTCAGATAGTTCTCAATTTGCTCCGTGGTCACCGTTTGGTGATAAAATTCTTTGTTCAGCCCTCTAAGGATACTACGCCATAGCTCATCATCCTCAATTAATTGCCGTAATGTATGAAGCATATTGGCCCCTTTGTAATACATATCCCCAGAACCGCGTTGGTTTACTCCATAGATACCGATGATGGGTTTGTCATTCTGAATATTATTACGGGTTCCAATGACGTATTCGGATGCCGCTTGTTTCCCGTAGTGGTAGTCCAGATAAAGATTTTCTGAATAGGCCGTAAAGCCTTCATGAATCCACATGTCCGCAATGTCTTTGTAGGTAATGTTGTTTGCAAACCACTCATGACCTGCTTCATGAATAATGATAAAATCAAACTTTAGTCCCCATCCAGTTCCTGATAAATCTCGACCCAAATAGCCATTTTGATATTGATTACCATAGGTGACCGAACTTTGGTGCTCCATCCCAAGGTATGGCACCTCTACCAATTTGAAACTGTCTTCGTAAAAAGGGTAGGGACCAAACCAGTGTTCAAAGGCCTTCATCATCATAGGAGTTTGTTTAAACTGTTCCTTGGCTTTATCTAGATTATCACGCAATACATAATAATCGAAATCCAAAGCGCCTTTTTCTCCTTGATATTTTTCTCCGAAATAGACATAATCCCCAATGTTTACATTGACGCCATAATTGTTTATGGGGTTGGAAACAAACCATTCATATTGTTTGAAATCTCCATATTCATACTCATCCTTGAGTCTACCATTGGCAACTGCTACTAAATCCTTTGGGACGTCAATTGCAATTCTCATGCTGTCCACCTCATCGTACATATGGTCTTTGTTGGGCCACCATACGCTTGCTCCAAGTCCTTGACAGGAGGTTGCCGCAAAATACTTTCCGTTGGCATCTTTTTTCCAAGAAAAACCCCCATCCCAAGGAGCACGAACCGCTTTTTTGGGTTTTCCAGAATATTGAACATATAGCTTGTTGAACTCACCGGGAATCTGTTTCTTTTTCAATTGGATGAAATGAGCTGGGCCTAATGAAGTGTAATTCAAGGCTACACCATCTTGTGATACGGCTTCAATTTTTAAAGGTTCTTGTAAATCGATTTGGATTACATCTGATTCTTCCAAGACTTTGTATCGAATAATGTTGTATCCAGCTATGAACTCTTTGTCGGGTTGTACTTTAATGTTGAGGTCATAGTAATTCAAATCCCACCAAGCCCTTTCGGGTGTTATACTGCCGCGTAAGGTGTCTACTTTTGTAAACATTTGTGCATTCGCCGAGAACATTTGGATTAGGTATAGCGAAAGTAGCCCTATATGTTTTGTAAATAGTTTCATCGAAATAATATAGCATTAGGAAATACAATTGGGCTTTCATGGCCATCTTTTCCAATGGCGGCTACCCCAAAAAAGAAATTGTCAACGACTATACCCTCCAAAACATGCCCGTTAACATTGCCCACATATTTGGAATGGTCCCAGGTTGGGGATGTGGTATCCCTCCAATAGATTTTATACCCCGAAGCACCTTCTACGGAACTCCAAGTTAATTTTACCGAAGGTTCTACAATACCTCCAATACTTACTTTTTCAGGAGATGGTGGCGCCCATGCAATTGAGGCCAGGTTGATGGCATTTACCGCGGTAAGCTTTTTGACATAGTCAAAATTGACATGTTCCAATACATCCCCATAGGCTATGCCATCTTCCACGCGAACATTTTGATGTTGCTGGGTATAATTTTCATGAGCTTCCATGATTCGGATTCCTGCAAAGCCAGCATCATTGAAGGGCCTGTGATGACCTCCTCGTCCAAAACGGTCCAGTCGATAAATCATCATTGGATTCATTTCAGGCATATATTGCTGAGTGGTTTTGTGAACATATCGTGCCAATTGCCTGGAGATTCCGTCGACTTCACCGCCATAAAAGCGACGGGCTCTCCGTTGTCTGTCGGTTTCGGTTGGGGGGACGGGTTCAGAAAAAATCCGAAAATCCCGATTACTGACCACACCATCCACTCCGGTGATGTTGCCAATCATGTCGTTATTAAAGATTCCAATGACATTCCAGCCCTTTTCTTTTGCATATGCGGCTAAACCTCGTCCACCATATAGCCCTTGTTCCTCTCCAGAAAGTCCAACGTACATGATGCTATTCTCGAATTTGTATTTGGAGAGCACGCGTGAAGCTTCAATGGTTCCTGCCATTCCAGTGGCATTGTCATTGGCACCCGGGGCATCCGACGTAAAATCATTGGCATCACTTGCCCTGGAATCGATATCACCACTCATGATGATATAATGATTAGGGTATTTGGTCCCCCTTTGGATGGCCACCACGTTTACGACCCAAACATCTTTGGTAATCCGGCTGCCTTCGCCCTCCTTAACCAAATCTTTTTGATAAAAGACATCGAGGCAATTGCCGCAATTCGAAGAAACTTTGTCAAATTCGGATTTAATCCATCGTCTAGCAGCACCAATTCCTCTGGTTTGGGAAATGGTATCGCTCAAAGTATGACGTGTACCAAAATTGGCGAGTATAGTAATATCCTTTTCAAGTCTTTCAGCCGAGATTGAATCGATAATGTCATAAATCCTGGAGTCTGATTGGGAATAAATCACTTTGGAAAAAAAACAAATCAGGATAAGAAAGATATTTTTCATATTAATCAAGTTGGTATTTTTTATTGAACCATACGCCATGAAAATAACAAAGCGGTCCTAAAATGGAATAAATAATTCCAGGAAGTACAATTTCTAAGCCTATTTTACTTTTGGCCAAAGCAATTGAAATTAGTGACACAAAGACATAAATAGCAAAGTGTCTGGCAAAAAAAAGAAGTTCTATGTTTTTTATGGATTTACTTTTTTTAAAAGCTCTAAAATACATCAAGCTTAGGCATAGAAATATCAAACAAAACCCTAAACTATAAAGTTGGAACAATGAGGAAAAGCTTTCCATGGACATTTTTTGTTTACCAATCCACGTATTTATCAAGGATTTTAGCGGAAAGATGTAGTACAAAACCACAAACAAGAGAACCGCGTTCAAGGCAATAATCCAATTATCCATGTAATTGGTGCGTCGGAAGAAATTGTAATGCACAAACCAAAGACCTACCAAAACAAAAAAGCTTACCCCAAAGCTTAAAAAGACCAACCAATCGACTTTGAGTATTGAGTTACTGTTTTCACTTCCCACTGAGACAACCAGCAGGGTGGCCGCGAAAGCAAAGACCGCATCACTAAAGGCTTCAACTCGACTGATATTGTGAGGTAATTTCATTTTTGAAGTTTAACGCAAGAAGGTGACTTTGGCAATTTTGCCATTTTCAACCTCATATATTGCGGCAGCACTAAAATTTGAACCGTTCATTGTAAGATATTCTTCGTCGATAACCTTGTTTCCAATTACCATCCTATTCTTGATTTCACAATTCAAGTCAGGCGTTTTTTCAAAAAAAGAGCCATAACCCTCTCTCATTTTTTCTTTTCCTTCCGAAAAAAGGGTGTTGGGATAGTTATACAATTTGACATCATCGGTATAGGTGTCCATAAAAGCATCTATGTCTCTAGCATTGTAGGCATCCAATTGCTGCTTGACTATTGATTCGGCGTCTCTAGTTTCCTGATTGGGGAAAATAAAACTCATGGAGTTGATAAGTCCATTTGTGACATCGTATATGGCCACTTGATGTCCCTCTCTTCCATCGACTAGGGTAGCCTCCTCATCAATAACATAATTTCCTATAGCAATCCGTTTGACGACTTCCACACTGGTGTTTTTGGTGTTGGCAAAAAACCTTTCATAGCTATCCAACATTTTATCTTTTCCCACATACATGGTATCTACTGGGAACCGTTGGGCTAAAATGCCTTCAGCATAACAAGAAAGAAAACGATTTAAATCCCTTTTGTTGAAGGTATTTACTTGGCGCTGAACAATCTCTTTTGGCGAAACATCGGTTACCAATGCCAATCTTTTATTATTTGGGCTTACTGCTATTCGGGATATCTTGAAGACTTGATTTTTATCAAAAACGTGGAAGTCGCTCCATGTACTGTCCTTGGCAGGATGATATTTGGCAATTCTATTCTTATCTGGTGATATGATAGTCCCATCTGACAACCATGCCATGTCCTCCATAGGATAGTTAACATCTAAAATAGTTTCTATTTGCCGTGAGTTGACATCAAAGGATTTTATCTGTCTAGGCTTCTCCTTGGAGGTTTCTTTTTTGATATAGCTAACCAAATCTATTTGCGGGATTTTATGTAATGAACGACCAACATTCTCATCCACAGTAACTTGGATTCCTTGGTCAAAATCAATCATGACCAAGTCCATACGATTTTTCACAAGAACCGTTGCAACCATAGTGTGGTCATTGTACCACACATGATATCCAATTTTTAGGTCACTTAAAGCTTCCGATTCGCCCGTATTGATATCGTATTCGTAAAGTTGTTGCAGGCCATCCAAATCCAGTCGAATGGAAGAAACATTATCTGAACCTGGAATCCGTAAAGGGGAATATTCGCTTCCGGTAGGCGTGTTCGTAATCCAATTGGATGTGCTCCCCTTTGTTATGTTGAATTTTTTAATGTCGGTTTGGTCAGCTCTGGTTGAAGCAAAGAGTACCACATCATTGTTCCAAAATGAGGGTTGATTATCATACCCATGATTGTTGGAAATGTTTTTTGGGTTTGAAAGTGAAGGCGTTCCATTATTCCATTCCAAATCAAAAAGATATACTTCTGTATTACCTTGGGCATTGATTGATAAAATGGTAAAACAAAAAAGGAGAAAAAAGAATCCTTTTATCATAGTTCTGCAAATTGTTTTAAAAGCTCACGAACCCTTTTGGTGCTTTCCACATGATACTTGGCCTGTGTTTTTTGTAACCCGACTTTCACGGTAATCGCAGTCTTGGGTAACTCTTGGAACATGAATTCATCGGTCCAGTCGTCGCCAATAGCAAAAACAAAATCGTAATCATCTTCACCCAGCATACGGACGGAAGCCCTTCCTTTGTTTACATTACTACTTTTCACTTCCATAACCTTATTTCCGTTCAGTACGCTTATATCGTCGTTGCCAATCAAGCTGGTAAGCACAGTGTTCAATTCCGTAGCTCTTTTTTGACCAAAATCGGGGTCCGTATTTCTATAATGCCATGCCATGGAATAGTTTTTCTCTTCAATAAAAGAGCCTGGTGTCCGGTCCACAAATGATTCCAATACGGGTCGTATTTTTTCCATCCATTGGTCCTTTACTTTTTCCAGAAGCTTGAATTCTTCTCCTCCTTGTGAAATCCATACCCCATGTTCCACAATCATATTGTATTTCTTGCGCAAGAACCACTTGGTAAATGTCTGCTTATCCCTTCCACTTATCAGGAATAATGTGGTGTTTTCCTGGGAATTTATCTTATCCAGAAGCTCATAGAGCTCTTCATCAGGAGAGGCTTTTTGAGGATCTTTGTGGAATCCGGTCAGTGTGCCGTCATAATCCAGGAACAACAGTCTTTTTTTAGCCTTCTTATAGTCGTCCATAACGTTTTGCACTATGGATGCGGAAAGTTTGCGAGAAATATTGACGCTATCAATATGACTCTTTTTGTGTAAGGCATTCATAAATTCGTTGGCCCATACTTCAACATTGTAACGCTCCAATCTTCTCTGCAAAAACATGTTACGAGCCATTTGCTCTTCTTCTGGCATGGTAATGGCGTTTTTCAATGTATCTGCCTGTTGCTCAAAATTGTTTGGGTTAATTAGCAAGGCTTCGTTCATCTCGTAGGCAGAACCTGCCATTTCACTAAGAATAAGCACACCAGTCTTATCCGTCCGAGTTGCCACGTATTCTTTTGCTACCAAATTCATACCATCGCGTAGTGGAGTCAACCAGGCAATATCGCTAGAGGTATACAGGTCAATAAGGTTTTCAAAAGGCAAAGAGCGATAAAAATACCAGATGGGCGTCCAGTTAACAGTGGAAAGTTCTCCATTAATGCGACCGACCAACTCATCAATTTCCCGTTTTAGCAGTTGATATTGAGGCACATTGGAACGTGAAGGTACGGCTAGAATTATAAGTCGCACCTTTTCTTTATACTCCGGATATTTATTCAAAAAATACTCAAAAGCATTGATGCGCTTGGCAATACCCTTACTATAATCCAGTCGGTCTATGGAAAGAATAAGTTTGGTGTCCGGCGCAGAGGCTTTATGGTTATCCAGTTTTTTCTGTAAATCACTCTTGTTGTCTTCTCCTCGTTGTTGATGGGCAATTGCTGCATCTCTAAACTTTTTGTAGTCGATTCCCATAGGGAAAGAATCTACTTTTATGACCCGATTGTCCAGGTAAATGTCATTGAAGCTCACATCCAAACCTAAAAGTCTGCGTACTGAACTTAGAAAGTGACGTTCATAGTCGTAGGTATGAAAACCGATTAAGTCAGAACCCAGAAGACCATGCAATACCTCTTCACGCCAGGGTAAGGTCCTAAAAATCTCATAAGAAGGGAAGGGGATATGTAGAAAAAAACCGATGGAAGTATTCGGACGTTTTTCCTTCACCATTTCTGGTACTAGCATCAACTGGTAATCGTGTACCCAAATAATGTCATCATCACCCGCTTGTTCTAAAATGGCGTCTGCAAATTTTTGGTTTACTACCTTGTAGGTATTCCAAAAATCTAATTCAAATTCGGAGTATTCCAAAAAATAATGGAACAGAGGCCAAATAGTCCTATTACTAAAACCGAAATAGAAACCTTCGACATCTTTTTCCGTAAGACTGACCTTGGAACATCCATGGTTTGCCAGCGCTTCATCTATTTCATTTTCAAGGGATTCCGGTATTTCCTCATCTGTAAGTCCGGACCAACCAATCCATAGACTTTCACCACCACTATGAACTGACTTCATTCCCGTAGCTAAACCTCCCACACTGGGGATGGCACTAAGCCCACCATCACTTATTTGCAACTGAACTGGCAGTCTATTGGAAATAATTATAGTTTTACTCATGGATGGGTGATTTTAGGACAAAATGTAATAAAATTCCTATTTTTTCGATTTAAGATTAGGTAAAAACCTAAATATTCAACAGAAATATACTCCTGAACTATGGATAACCTAAATTACGGAATAATTGGAAACTGCCGAAGTGCTGCTTTGATTTCAGATACAGGCTCTTTGGACTGGTGTTGCTTACCTCAATTTGATTCAACTTCAGTGTTTGCAAAACTACTGGATGAAAAAAAAGGGGGGAGTTTTGAGATAAAAGCCAAATACAATTATGTAATTCACCAAGAGTACCATAAGAATACCGCAATACTGGTTACTCGCTATTCCGATGGGGAAAACACCTTTGAGGTACACGATTTCATGCCTAGATACTACAAGATGAATGGAAAGGGGAAATACAATTCGCCCCCAGAAATCATCCGCTATATCAAGCATATTTCGGGAACCCCAACTTTTAGTGTGCTGTATGACCCAAAATTGGAGTATGCCCTAGGGAGAACTACCAATTATATAAAGAATGATTTTATCGTCAGCTTGACCAGCAAGCAAAAGTTCGATACGTTGTTCCTTTATACTTCTTTCGATAAACAGAAGGTGTTGGATGGGGAAGAAATTGTCCTTAAGGAAGATGGGTATTTCATGATTTGTTACAATGAGAAAATCTTGAAACCTACTACGGATAAGATGTCCTTGGAATTGGAAAGAACCAAGATTTATTGGTTGGATTGGGTGGATAGAACACCGACATATAAGACTTTCAATAATCAAATAATACGAAGTGCCATCACGCTAAAATTGCTTACCTACGATAAAACAGGCGCGGTATTGGCTGCGGCAACTACCTCTTTGCCTGAAACCATAGGTGAGGTTCGCAACTGGGACTATCGTTTTTGTTGGATTCGGGATGCTTCCATGGTTATCAAGGTGGTTTCTGAGTTGGGCCATAAAAATTCCGCTAAACGATACTTGCAATTCATTATCGATTTAATGCCAGACAAGGATGAAAAGCTTCAGATTATGTATGGTATCAACAAGCAAAAGAAGCTTACGGAGCATACTTTAGATCATTTGGAAGGCTATAAAGGTTCCAGTCCTGTTCGAATAGGCAATGCGGCTTACAAGCAAAAGCAAAATGACATTTATGGTATTTTGATGGATGTGATTTATGAGCAATTGGTAAAGTTCAGTAACGACATTGAAAATGGGGAGGAGTTGTGGAGCATTACCAAAGGTATTGTTTGGATTGTGGAAAAACACTGGAGAGAGCCGGATAAGGGTATTTGGGAATTTAGAGGGGAAGACCAGCACTTTACATTTTCCAAAGTGCTATGTTGGGTTGCCATTGACCGGGCAATTAAAGTGGCCAAAATTTTCGGAAAGTCACGAAAAATTGAGAAATGGACCGCTATTGAGCAAGAAATAAAGTCCGACATTCATGAACATGCATGGAATCCTGAGAAAAATGCTTTCGTTCAGTCCTACGGCTCAAACCATTTGGATGCTTCAATCCTTCTAATGGAATCCTATGGGTTTATTCATGCCAAGGACCCTAAATTTGTGAATACGGTCTACGCCATTGAGGAAGAATTGAGCAATGATGGCCTTTTGTATCGCTATAAGAATGAAGATGATTTTGGATTACCTTCTTCTTCTTTTACCATTTGCACCTTCTGGTTTATCAACAGCCTGTTCAAAATTGGAGAAGAAGAAAAAGCCTTGGCCCATTTTGAACGTTTGTTGGGATACAGTAATCATCTGGGTCTTTTTAGTGAAGATATTGACTTTAAGACCAAAAGATTACTGGGTAATTTCCCGCAAGCGTATTCTCATTTAGCCTTGATAGAATGCGCTATCAATTTCTCAAGAAAAAAGAGTGAAGAAAAAATATTGGAATCTATTGCTTAACGCTAGGTAGAAGTTGTTCGGAAACCGAACGGATTTTCCCTATCAAAAGTCTTAAGTGTTCCATTGTAGTAAAAGGATTCATCAAAGTAGTACGTAAATAATGTACGCCCCTGAGTTTGGTTTGCACCATATAAAACTCTCCCTCTTCCAAGATTACTTGTCTTATTTTGGCATTCAATTCATTGGTTTCCTCCAAACTTAATACTGCATTTACATATCTGAAACACAATATATTGGACATGGGGTAGGTGGCAACTTCAAAATCGGACTCGTTGAGAAGCATTTCTGCAAAATCCTTGGCCAAATCATATTGACGAGTCACATAAGTATCAAAAATTTCTTCTCCATACAGTTTTAAGAGAAGAAACCAATGCATGCACATCATGGTCTTGGTACATTCAAAGGTTCTTCGACCACTGTTGTACCATTCATCATCTTCCGTTTCGTTTAGTAGGTAATCTGCATCCAGACTGAAGGTATGATTGGCATGAGTTCTATTTTTATACAACAAAGCTGTGGTAATCGTTGGCATCAACATCATTTTATGCCCATCTATCACCATGGAGTCTGATTTTTCGGCTCCTTTAAGCAAATGTTTATACTTATTTGAAAAAATCGCAGCTCCACCATGTGCTCCGTCTACATGGAACCAAAGGTTATGTTTTTCCGCAAACCGCTGAACGGCTTCGAGATTATCATGGGCCCCTGTCGCCGTGGACGGTGCACTGCCCACGATAGCAAAAACTTGTATGCCTTGGGAAACACTTTCTTCGTAATACTGCTCCAACTGGCTTACATCTATCCCAAAATTTTCGTCAGCCGGTACTTTGATGATTCCCTTTTCGCCCAATCCCATAATCTTGGCGGCCCTATCCACACAGTAATGGGCTTCTTCGCACACCATAATACCTAAAGGTTTTGTGTGCCCTTCGTTCCAAACGTCGTGGGAAACTTTTGCCTTTCTTGCTGTAAGCAATGCGGTAAGATTGGCCAAAGTGCCTCCTGAGGTTAAGAATCCACCCGATAGGGAATCATAACCAATGGTGTCGCACAGTTTGTCTGTAACAATACGTTCAATGGCATTTGGGGACATCCCCATTTCGTATACCGCCATACCATTGTTCAACAAGTTGCTGAGCATCCCAGAAAGTAAGGTAACAGGAGCGGTTACACCCACTTGGTGCCCTACATATTTTGGATTATGGGTATGTGTTGTCCTCTTGAGGATTTCCTCGAAGAAGTCGTTCTCGTTTCCATTTTTCAAAAACTCTTTCCAAAAATGGAGCTCATTTTCCGGTTTATTCCAGGACAGGGTATTTTTGGTTGGTTCATTCAAGGTTTGGTCTAAATGCTTGGATACCAAGTCGAGCAGTATTTTGCTTCTTTGTTTGAAATCTTGGGTATCAAAAAGATGATGCAAAGCAGAGGTATTCATGGGAGTAAAGGTAATCTCTTTTTAACTCACAGATTTAAACGGTTGAGGTAATCGTCGTTAAAAAAGACATAAAAAAAACCGCTCCGAAAGGAGCGGTTTCCCAAATAAGCTTTGTATCAAAGCGTTATTTGAATTAGTCAAAGGTATACCCATTATCCGATGCAACTTTATCCGCAATCTGGGTACGAAGTGCTACGACATTGGGTTGATTTGTATACTTGGTGAATCGCTTAAGCCCCATGAGCATCATGCGTTGTTCATCCCCCTCAGCAAAAGAAACAATGGCCTCTTTTCCTTTCTGGATAGCAGTATCAACGGCACGGTACAAATATAGCTTAGACATAGCGATTTGTGTTGCCTGTGACTCCTCTCCAAATCTTTTTGCATTCTTTTCTGTTCTCAGAATAGCCGATTCGGCAAGATAGATTTGAATCAGGATGTCCGAAGCAGCCAATAAAAGCATTTGGTGTTTTTCTAAATCAGGCCCAAACTTTTGGACAGCACTACCGGCGACCATCAAGAAGACTTTTTTGAGTCGTGCCACTAAATCTTTTTCTTCGGCAAACAATTCTGAAAAGTCAGGAGTATCAAAGGAAGGTATGCCCATTAACTCTTCTCCAACCGCCGTTGCTGGACCTAAAAGGTCTACATGGCCTTTCATAGCTTTTTTAACCAACATGCCTACTGCCAGCATGCGGTTGATTTCGTTGGTTCCTTCGTAAATCCTTGATATACGTGCATCCCTCCAAGCAGATTCCATAGGCGTATCAGCACTGAAGCCCATACCCCCAAAAATCTGGATACCCTCATCGGAAGTGTGCTGCACATGTTCTGAAACGGCAACTTTCAAAATAGAGCATTCAATGGCGTATTCTTCCACTCCTTTTAATTCTGCCTCCTGATGGGTATTCCCTTCTGCCTCGCGAATTGCAATGCGGTCCTCAATGTTTTTGGCAGCCCGGTAACAAGCCGCTTCATCCACATAGACATTGGTAGCCATATCTGCAATCTTCGCTTTGATAGCCCCAAAGTTCATAATTGGGGTTTTGAACTGGATACGTTCGTTGGCATATTTTGCAGCTTCGTTGATTACACGACGTTGTGCTTCCAAACAAGCAGCGGCCAATTTGATTCTACCCACGTTCAAGGCATTCATGGCTATTTTGAAACCATTGCCCCTTTCTGAAAGCATGTTTTCAACAGGTACTTTAGTCTCATTAAAGAACACCTGGCGAGTAGAGGAGGAGTGAATCCCCAGTTTCTTCTCTTCATCACCCAAAGTAATCCCATTACTTGGGTCATTTTCGACGATGAAACCCGTAATGTTCTTATCATCTTCAATTCGTGCAAACACAATAAACAGACTGCAAAATCCAGCATTTGAAATCCACATTTTCTGTCCTGTAATACTGTAGTATTTACCATCATCTGATAGAACCGCTTTGGTTTTACCAGAATTGGCATCAGAACCAGCTCCTGGCTCGGTTAAACAATAGGCGCCAAACCATTCTCCGGAAGCTAATTTTGGCACATATTTCTGTTTTTGTTCCTCAGTACCATATAGGGTAATGGGCATGGTTCCAATTCCAGTATGCGCTCCAAAAGCAGTACTGAAAGAACCGGTGGCTCCGGAAATATAGTCGCAAACCAACATAGTGGAAACAAAGCCCATTCCCATTCCGCCATAGGCTTCAGGCACTGCAACGCTGAGTAATCCCAATTCCCCTGCCTTGCGCATGGTTTCCTCGGTATAGGCGTAATCCTTTTTCTCAAAACGCTCCCAATGGCCCCAAAGCTCTCTGTCTACAAACTCTTTGGTGCTTTCACGCATCATTTGTTGCTCCTCGGACAAATCTTCCAAGGTAAAAACGTCTTCGCAGTCTGTTTCCTTTACCAGAAATTGACCACCTCTCAGTATTTCTTTATTTAGGGTTTCTGTGCTCATAGCTATATATTATTGTGTTGTTTTAATTCAAAAATTCATAGATACCTGCGGCTCCTTGACCCGTACCCACACACATGGTCACCATGCCATATTTTCCTTGCATGTCGCGCTTGCGCATTTCGTCAAATAACTGGACCGAAAGTTTAGCTCCTGTACATCCTAGAGGATGGCCTAAGGCTATAGCTCCACCGTTTACATTCACTATTTCTTGGTTTAGTCCCAATTCTCGTATAACGGCCAAGGATTGTGAAGCAAAGGCTTCGTTCAATTCTATCAGCTCCACATCTTCTTGCTTCATTCCTGCTTGTTTCAAAGCCTTTGGAATCGCCTTTACCGGACCAATGCCCATTATTCGTGGCTCCACCCCAGCAGCAGCATAATTAACCAAACGTGCAATAGGTTCTAGATTTAGTTCTTTTACCATTTCCTCGCTCATTACCATGACAAAAGCGGCACCATCGCTCATTTGTGACGAATTTCCAGCAGTCACACTTCCTCCAGCAGCAAAAACAGGTCTAAGTTTGTTAAGTGTAGGAATGTTGGTCCCTTTTCTTGGGCCTTCATCTTTGTTTACCGTATAGGTGTTTGATTCTTTTTTACCTGATTCGTTAATGAATGTATGTTCAACTTCGATAGGTACAATTTGGTCTTGGAACCGGTTTTCCTCCTGAGCTTTTAGAGCCTTCATGTGTGAGTTATAGGCAAATACATCTTGGTCTTCCCGGGAAACTTTAAACTGCTGCGCAACGGCTTCCGCAGTGAGTCCCATACCCCAGTAGTAGTCCTCGTTGCCCTCTTTTGCTGTGGCATAATCAGGAGTAGGTTTGTAACCCCCCATGGGAATGTAGCTCATACTTTCTGAACCTCCAGCGATAATGCAATCGGCCATTCCGGATTGGATCTTTGCCGTGGCAATCCCAATAGTTTCAAGCCCCGAAGCACAATAACGATTCACCGTAACTCCAGGTACATCCTCAATGTTCAAACCCATTAGAGAAATCAACCTCGCCATATTTAAACCCTGTTCTGCCTCAGGCATGGCATTCCCAACTATGACATCATCGATGCGTTTTTTATCCAATTGGGGCAATTCTTTCATCATGTGTTCGATGGTTTCTGCCGCCAATTCATCTGGTCTTTTAAACCTAAAAAGACCCTTGGGGGCTTTCCCAACTGCCGTTCTATATGCTTTGACGATATATGCTGTTTTCATGTATTAATTTTTAAATTCTGTTATAGCCTTAAATTCTTCTTTGTAATGCGTGTCCGTTTCGGTGTCGTAGTACCAATACTCATCCAGTACCGATTTATATCCCACTCGCATCCTAATTTTTGGAACATTTTCCAGTATTATTCGTGTTTCATCATTGTAGGGTAGCCCAAAAAGCATCATTTCTTCACCAGAGGTGAATACATAGTTCCCGATAGTACTGTTCCTTAGAATATCATAACCAAAAGTCCTTTTAGGATTCAATGAATCCATAAGCATATCCACATTTTCAATAGGTATACCTTTATAGTCCAATTGGACAGAAGTCACAATCGCTGGACCGGTACCCTTGTTTGTGATTCGTATTCCGAACCCTTCATTATTATATTGCTGTGTCACGCTTAAATAGGGCCATACCATTGATTTTTGTTGCGATTTCATAATGCTGGCCTCATAAATAGAGGTGACCATGGCTATGATACTAATAACCAATGCCAAAATAGTTCCGATACTCTGAAGTCGATTAGCTCTGGTATCAGCCATCTTGATCAATTCCTCAACGGTTTACCTGTTTTCAACATATGTTGAATGCGTTCCAACGTTTTTCTCTCCGAACATAAGGATAAGAAAGCTTCACGCTCGATATCCAATAAATATTGCTCACTCACATAACTCGCTTCCGACAAATCTCCTCCCGCCATCACATAAGCTAATTTGTTTGCAATCTTTTTGTCATGCTCAGAGATGTAGTGACCTGCTTCCATAGAGTCCGTACCCACCAAGAACATTCCCAAAGCTTGTTTTCCAAGTACTTTTACATCCTTCCTTTTTGGGGGTTGGGTATACCCTGCTTCTGCCATCAGTTTGGCGTACGCCTTTGCAGTGGCTATTTGACGGTCCTTATTAACTACGACGACATCTTTTCCTTTTTGAAGGATGCCCAAATCATAAGCTTCATAGGCTGAGGTAGACACCTTGGCCATTCCAATAGTTAGAAAGTATTCTTGAAGAACATTGAGCTCAACATCATTCTTTTGGAAAGTATCCGAAGCTCGTAGAGCCATTTCCTTAGAACCTCCTCCACCAGGGATTACACCTACGCCGAATTCTACCAGTCCGATATAGGTTTCTGCGGCAGCTACTACCTTATCAGCATGCATGGAAAGCTCACAACCTCCTCCTAAACACATACCATGTGGCGCTGCGATGGTTGGAATGGATGAGTAGCGCATTCGCATTACAGTATCCTGGAAAGCCTTGATGGCCATATTCAATTCGTCATATTCCTGCTCAACCGCCATCATGAAAATCATACCTATATTGGCTCCAACAGAAAAATTAGCCGCTTGATTTCCAACAACTAGTCCCTGAAAATCTTTTTCGGCCAAATCGATGGCTTTGTTCAGTCCTGCAATTACATCCCCACCAATGGTATTCATCTTGGATTGGAATTCGACGTTTAGAATGCCGTCTCCCAAATCCTCTATAACAACCCCACTATTCTTGAATACTTCATTGGATTCCCGAATATTATCCAAAATGATGAAAGCATCTTGTCCTGGAACTTTTTCCATGGATTTCTTTGGAATATCATAATAGTATGTGGCGCCTTCTTTTACAGAGTAGAAAGAGGAAATACCGGCGGATTTCATCTCATCCACCCACGAGGCTGCTTCCAATCCTTCCGCTTTGATAAATTCCAATCCTTTTTCCAAACCAACGGCATCCCAGATTTGAAAAGGTCCATGTTCCCATCCAAAACCGGCCTTCATGGCGTCATCAATCTTATAAAGGTCATCTGATATTTCTGGAATTCGATGCGAAACATAGGCAAAAAGTGCTCCAAAACTCTTGCGATAAAAAGCTCCAGCTTTGTCTTTTCCCCCGACAAGCACTGGAAACCTATCAATGACCTTATCAATGGTTTTGGTCAGCTCGAGCGTGGCGAATTTTGCACTCTTTTTGGAACGATAATCCATGGAGTCCAAATCCAAGGTTAGGATTTCACTTTTTCCATTTTCCCCTTTGACCTTCTTATAAAAACCTTGGCCTGTTTTGCTTCCCAGCCATTTGTTTTCCATCATGGTATTGATGAAATCCGGCAGTTGGAAAAGCTCTAAACGCTCATCTTTCTTGCAATTTTCATGGATACCATTGGCTACATGAACTAAAGTGTCCAAACCAACTACATCCACCGTTCTAAAAGTGGCTGATTTAGGTCTTCCGATTACGGGACCAGTAAGCTTGTCGACTTCTTCGACGGTCATCCCTAAATCCTTGACCGCGTGAAAGAGACTTTGAATGCTAAAAATTCCAATTCTGTTTCCGATAAAGGCAGGGGTGTCCTTGGCTACCACCGAAGTCTTACCCAAAAATTGTTCCCCATATCCATTCAGGAATTCCAATACATCCTCTGAAGTTTGGGGACCGGGTATGATTTCAAATAACTTTAAATAGCGTGCAGGATTAAAGAAGTGTGTCCCGCAGAAATGTTTTTGGAAATCCTCACTTCGACCCTCGCTCATAAATTTGATTGGTATTCCAGAAGTGTTGGAAGTAATCAGAGTGCCTGGTGTTCTGTGTTTTTCCAGGTTTTCAAAAACTTGTTTTTTGATATCCAAACGCTCGACTACCACTTCAATTATCCAGTCAACCTGTCCAACCTTGGCGATGTCATCTTCCAGATTACCGGTTGTAATACGACTTGCGAATTTCTTATGATAAATTGGTGATGGCTTGGATTTTAAGGCTCCAGCCAAGGAATCATTGACAATCCGATTTCGGACTATTTTGTCTGTTAGGCTAAGTCCTTTTGCCTTCTCTTTGTCGTTGAGTTCCCTCGGAACAATATCCAGCAATAATACTTCGACACCGATGTTAGCAAAGTGGCAGGCTATGCCACTTCCCATGATGCCTGAGCCAATAACGGCAACTTTATTGATGTGCCTTCTCATGTATAAGAATTGAAATTAATTAGTTGTTGTTTTAATGTATATTTTTTTGTCAAGAATAAGCTTGTTAATGATATCAACTGTTTTAAAGAAACCCACCAAGTCATTTTCATCCACATGTTCCTTAACCACATCATTAAAACGAAGAACCACGTCCTTGGAATCCTTACGCTTTTGAAGTCCAAAGGCGGTTAAATGGATAAGAACGCCGCGACCGTCTTTTGGGTTAGGTCTGCGTTCAATATATCCTCGTTCTTCCATATTTTTTAGAATTCGTGATAAACTTGTAGCCTCCATTCCCATTTTGGGTCCTAAAGCGGTGCTTGGTGTTCCTTTTTTTGGGTCTATGCTTAAAAGGGTGAATCCTAGCGCCATGGTCAATCCGTAATTCTTTGCCTCTTCGTTGTACATTTTAATAACAGCTTGCCAGGTGGCACGAAGGGCATGGTCAATGGTCATATCTTTCATAGAACTCTCTTGGTTTCCAAATATATGAAAATTTATTATGCATGCATAATAAATTTTTGTGAATACGAATCCCTCCAAAACAAAAAAATCCTGCTCAATGGCAGGATTTGATATAGGGGTCAATAAACTTAATGACCATAAATATTGTTGTAGAGTTCAATGTATTTTTGTTTAACAATCTTTCTGCGCAATTTCATAGTAGGGGTCAGATGACCACCATCAACACTCCAAACCTCTGGAGTTAGTCTAAATTGTTTCACTTTTTCCCATTTGGCAAAGTCCGCATTTGCTAAATCCACTTCTTCCTGGATTTGAAGAATAACTTTTTCATTCGATATAATTTGGGAATGTTCCCCAAAAGGTATGTTGTTTTCTTCCGCCCACTCCTGTAAAAATTCAAAATTAGGCTGAATCAAGGCTGAAGGCATCTTTTCTCCTTCGCCCATGACCATGATTTGTTCAATAAAACGGGATTGCTTGAAACGATTTTCCAAAACCTGGGGAGCGACATACTTGCCTCCTGAGGTTTTGAACATTTCTTTCTTCCTATCGGTAATTCGTAAAAAGCCTTCTTCATCGATTTCCCCAATATCTCCAGTATGGAAATACCCGTCTTTCAATACTTCGTTGGTTTTGACCTCATCCTTATAATATCCTTGCATTACCTGAGGCCCCTTAATACAAATTTCTCCATCATCGGCTATTTTCACCTCGGTACGGTCAATGGGTCGTCCAACAGTTCCAATTTTAAAACCATTTTCACGCATATCATTTACGGATACCACTGGGGAGGTCTCTGTGAGCCCATAGCCTTCCATAACTCCAAGTCCAGCAGCATTGAAAACTCGGGCCAACCGCGCTTGTAAAGCTGCACTTCCTGAGGCTATAAGGGTCAAATTGCCACCCAGACTTTCTTTCCATTTGCTAAAAATGAGTTTGCGCGCCAAACCTAATTTCTTCTCATACCACCAACCATTTTTGCCATAAGGTTCGTACTGCAATCCTACGTCAACCGCCCAAAAGAACAGTTTCTTTTTAATTCCAGTCAACTCGCTACCTCTAGCAATAATTTTATCATATACTTTTTCCAAAAGTCTCGGTACCGCAGTCATCACGTGGGGGCAAACTTCCTTAAGATTGTCACTAATAGTTTCAAGAGATTCCGCATAATGGATACTAACTCCCCGATACTGGTAAAGATAAATTAGCATGCGCTCGTATACATGACATAGGGGAAGGAAGCTTAGTGATTTGGTTTCCCCATCCACAATAGGAAACCGCTTGGAACTTTCTATCGCATTGCTAACCAAATTGTCGTGGGAAAGCATTACACCCTTTGGTCGTCCGGTAGTCCCTGATGTATATATTAAGGTTGCCAAATCATCTGGCTTAACCGATTCTTTGATTTGTTCCACCTCATTCTGGTTGGAATCATCCGCTCCAAGTTCCAAAACCTCTTTCCAATTTTTGCAGTTACCCAGTTCATCAAAAGAAAATACTTCCTTTAATTTTTTAACATTGGAGGCAACATCCAGTACTTTTTGCAGAACCTCAGAGCAGGAGACAAAACAATATTTGGCTTCAGAATGGTTTAATACGTATTCATAATCTGCTGCGGATATGGTTGGATAGATAGGTACGTTTTGAGCTCCAATTTGCAAAATGCCGATGTCCATGATGTTCCATTCCGTTCGGTTATTCATGGAGATGACCGCAATTTTATCGTTGGGTTGAACACCCATTCGTAAAAGAGCCCTGCTGATAGCATTGGCTTGATTCAGATAAGATTCAGTGGAAGTGGCTACCCACTTGCCATCGTATTTGGTAACTAATGATTCCTGAAGGGGAAATTTTTCCAACTGATATTTTGGAAAATCAAAGAGTCTGGTAACTTTTTGCATAGTAAGTTTCTGTTATGAAATTGCAAAATAGGGAAAGGAAGCCGGATTTTAAAATGGCATCCCTAAAAATAAAATCGAATTTTTATTGAAAATTCAATTGGCGTTGAAGTTCTCAACCCACATTCTCGCATTGTGAAAAGCCATTATCCAGGGACTGATGGTATCACTCCTATCTTTAGGATAGTGTGCCCAGTTCCAAGGGAATATGCTTCTTTCAATATGGGGCATGGTCACCAAATGTCGCCCTGTTCTATCACACAACATGGCCACGTTATAATCGCTTCCATTGGGATTGGCTGGATACGCCGAATACCCATATTTTGCGACAATCTGATATTCACTTTCTGCAAGAGGTAAGCTGAATTTACCCTCTCCATGTGAAATCCATACTCCCAAAGTGGTTCCTTCTAGACCGGATAGCATTACCGAGTTGTTTTTCCCAACAATGACGGAGGTGAAATTGCTTTCGTGTTTGTTGGATTCGTTATGGGTCATCTTTCCATGCTGCTCCCCGTGTTCTGGATTTATCAAATCCAATTCCATAAATAATTGGCATCCGTTGCAAATTCCAACAGATAGGGTATCAGGTCGCTTAAAGAAATTGGTAATGGCTTTTTTTGCTCGTTCATTATATCGAATCGCGCCGGCCCAACCTTTGGCGCTTCCCAGTACATCAGAATTAGAAAACCCTCCCACAGCTCCAAGAAACTGAACATCTTCCAAGGTTTCCCTACCTGTAATTAGGTCGGTCATATGCACATCCTTCACTTCAAAACCTGCCAAATACATAGCATGGGCCATTTCCCGCTCCGAATTACTTCCTTTTTCCCGAAGAATGGCTGCAACAGGTTTCTTGCCTGATTTTTTTGATACCGGATAAAGCGAACTACTATCAAAATTACTAGGAAACTGATAGGTTAAGGGCTGATTCTTATAATTTGCATATCTCTCTTTAGCCAATCCCTTGGCGGTTTGCTTGTCATCCAACAAATAGGAGGTTTTGTACCAAGTATCCCGAAGTGATGCTACGTTTAAACCCATTTCTACCCCATGGTTTTTAATTCTTAGTTCACCTTTAGAAAGTGGAGAACCAATTTTGATAGCATTCAAGCGTTTTGCTGTTGAAGCATCCGTTTGGAAGACGATTCCTATGTTTTCAGAGAAAAGAAGTTTGATGGTATCCGATTCTGCCAATGCTGTTAAGTCCAGTTCAGCTCCCAAATCAGTATCTGCAAAACAGAGTTCCAATAAAGTGGTTATCAATCCTCCGGAGCCCACATCGTGGCCAGCCAAAATATTTCCTGCTTTGATTTCTTTTTGGACCTTGTTAAAAATGCCCTTAAAGTAGGTTGCATCCTTTACGTTGGGTGCATCACTACCCACGGCATTTAATATTTGATAAAAGCTTGAACCTCCCAATTTGTACTCATCTTGACTCAAATTGAGATAATACACGTCCCCACCATCCTTTTGTAAAACAGGTTCTACAACTTGTTTTAAGTCCGAACAATGTGCTCCAGCTGAGATAATGACCGTTCCAGGAGCAATTACTTCTTTGTCCTGATACTTTTGTTTCATGCTAAGCGAGTCTTTTCCCGTCGGAATATTTATACCCAAGGCAATGGCAAATTGAGAACATGCCTCCACAGCTTCATACAAGCGAGCGTCTTCTCCAGGGTTGCGACAAGGCCACATCCAGTTGGCAGAAAGTGAAACGGATTCCAATCCCTTTTCCAAAGGTGCCCAGATAATATTGCTCAATGATTCGGCAATACTATTTCGACTTCCAGCAACCGGGTCAATTAAACCTGAAATAGGAGAGTGTCCAATACTCGTAGCCAGCCCCTCTTTTCCTTTAAAATCCAAAGCCATTACCCCGCAATCGTTGAGCGGTAACTGGAGTGGGCCAGCACATTGCTGCTTCGCCACCCTTCCGCCCACACAACGGTCCACTTTGTTGGTCAGCCAATCTTTGCAGGCCACAGCTTCGAGTTGTAAAACTCGTTCTAGATAGTCATGAAAATGCTCAAGACTATAGGGTACATCTTTAAAATTGCTATCGACGGTGTTATCGTCCATTATGGTCTTTGGAGAACTCCCGAACAAAGCGGATAGTTCCAAATCCATTGGTTTTTCATTCTTTCGTGTCGATTCAAATGAAAAATGATGGTCACCCGTTACCTTACCTACCTTGTAGATTGGAGACCTTTCTCGTTCTGATACCCTTTGTAGTAATTCTTGATCTTTTTCAGAAATGACCAATCCCATGCGTTCCTGACTTTCATTGCCAATAATTTCTTTGGATGAAAGTGTTGGATCACCAACAGGAAGTTTATCCAAGTCGATTTTTCCACCAGTGTCTTCAACCAGTTCCGAGAGACAGTTCAAGTGTCCGCCAGCACCGTGGTCGTGGATGGAAACAATGGGATTATTATGGCTTTCGACCAATCCGCGGATAGCGTTGGCCGCTCTTTTCTGCATTTCCGGATTGGAACGTTGGACCGCATTCAATTCGATGGCAGCTTCAAACTCACCCGTATCTGCACTGGATACTGCTGCTCCACCCATTCCAATTCTATAATTGTCGCCCCCAAGTATGACTATATTATCTCCTTTTTTAGGCATATCCTTCAAAGCTTGTTCTTTTTTGCCATAGCCAATACCACCAGCAAGCATGATTACCTTATCAAAACCTAAAAGATGAGCCTCTTCATTATGTTCAAAAGTCAATACCGAACCTGATATTAAGGGCTGACCAAATTTATTGCCAAAATCAGATGCACCATTACTGGCTTTTATCAAAATATCCATTGGAGTTTGGTATAACCAATCGCGCTCAGGAAATGCCTTTTCCCAAGGGCGTGTCTCTTCCAATCGAGAGTAGGAGGTCATATAAACTGCAGTTCCAGCTAGGGGCAATGCTCCCTTTCCACCAGCTAAGCGGTCTCTAATTTCTCCCCCGGAACCTGTTGCAGCTCCATTAAAGGGTTCTACTGTTGTTGGAAAATTATGAGTTTCAGCTTTTAGCGACAGGACGGAATCAAAATCTGTTTCTTCATAGAAATCTGGTTTATCGGCACTTTTTGGCGCAAATTGAATGGCTTTAGGGCCTTTGATAAAAGCTACATTGTCTTTGTAGGCGGAAACTATATCGTTCGGGTTTTCTTGTGAGGTTTTCTTTATCAATTTGAATAAGGAACTCGGCTTTTCCTGACCATCAATAATGAAAGTACCGTTAAATATTTTATGTCGGCAGTGTTCTGAATTGACCTGACTAAACCCAAAAACTTCAGAATCCGTCAATTTTCTGCCTAGGGATTTGGATAACTCCTCCAAATATTTGACTTCTTCCTCATTTAACGCCAATCCTTCCTTTTGGTTATACCCTTCAATATCCTCAATCTCTAGAATGGGTTCAGGTTCAATGTCTATGGTGAAAACATCTTGATTTAGACCTTTATATTTTTGAAATAGCATAGGGTCATAATCCGTATCTTCTTCCTTAACCGCTTCAAATTCTTCTATTCTTAGAATGCCCTTTACTCCCATATTCTGGGTAATTTCTGTGGCATTAGTGCTCCATGGGGTTATCATAGTGGCCCGTGGCCCAACAAAAAAGGCGTCGATAGACGCCATGTTTATTTTGGGTTGGTTGCCAAACAACCAAATCAGTTTTTCAGTATCCTGAGGTGCAATTTCTTGTGTGCTTTGGACGGCAAATACCTTTTTTGTCTCGTCCCCAAAGAAATGAATCATACAATCTGAGAATTGAGCGGTTTAAGAAAGTGCGAATTTAAGCTATTCCATTCTTTTTTCCTTGCGGTAACCCCTTAGTTATCCAACGAATTGTTAACCAAGTTGACCAACCACTCAGCTACCGATCAATACTCTCGTATTCTATCTTTTTTTAAACAAACATTCCACCAGACGCCTCAATGCGTTGACCATTTATCCAAGCGGCATCTTCAGTACAAAGGAAAGCCACAATGGAACCAATGTCTTCGCTTTCACCAACCCTTCCCAATGCGGTAAGAGAAGCAATGATATCTACAACTTGGGGAGCTTGTTCAAAACGGTCTTTATTGAAATCAGTGTTTATGGCCCCTGGGGCGACGGTGTTTGCCTTTATTTTACGAGCGCCCAACTCTTTTGCTAAATAACGGGTGTATACCTCAATCGCTCCTTTCATACTGGCGTAGGCAGAATAGCCTGGCAAGGAAAACCTAGCGAGTCCGCTGGAAATATTGATGATTCCACCTCCATCGGCCAGGGTGTCCAACAAGGTTTGTGTCAAGAAATAAACTCCTTTGAAGTGAACATTCATTAAATCATCAAAAGCCTCTTCCGTGGTATTCGCAACAGATCCCTCATGTCCAAATCCTGCGTTGTTAATTAAATAATGAATAGAGGAAGTATTGAACTTGGATTGCAGTTCCTCAGTCAAACTGTTTTTAAAACCTACGAATGACTTTATATTTCTTGCATCCAATTGGATGGCAATTCCATTCCCGCCTTCTTTTTCAATCAATTCAACGGTTTCTAAGGCGGCCTTTGCGTTAGAATTGTAGGTGATAACTACATTCAATCCTCTTTTAGCAAGGTTGATTGCCATATCTTTTCCCAGTCCGCGGCTACCGCCCGTAACTAATGCTATTTTCTTTGTACTCATGGTGTTATATTTTAAAAATTAAGAACACCACAAAGTTCACTCAGGTCTTGTGAATTTTTTTACGCCAAAGAATCAAAGAGTTGTAAAAATCAAACAATTTCTAATTTTCGGAAAGAAACTGGGGAATGCCCTGCGTATTTTTTGAAGAAATTCGAAAAATGGGCGGTTTCCTCAAATCGTAGGGAGTTTGCAATTTCAGAAACGTTCCAATTCGTATGCCGGAGCAGTATCTTGGCCTCTTGCACCAAGCGTTCTGCTATTAATACCGAAGTATTTTTTTGTAAAGTTTCTTTGAGTGCCCTGTTCAAATGATTCACATGCACGCTTAGTTGATGGGCAAACTCAGAAGCCGTTTTTAAGCGAACACGCTGCATAGGGCTCTCAATGGGGAATTGACGTTCCAAGAGTTCCATAAACAATCCTGAAATGCGTTCTGAAGCATTGGAATTACTGTTTTGCAATTCGCTGGCAGGTTGCATTTTTAGCCCCGTATGAATCAATTCGAAAACTAGGTTGCGAAGCATGTCATATTTGTATACATATTCTGAGTCAATTTCGGTAAGCATCCGTTGGAAAATGGAAACCACTGCTTCGACCTTTGAATCTTCCAACTGAAATACAGGATTCCCATTGGGTTGAAAAAGCGGATATTGGGTTAAATCTCCAAATTGATGAAAAAAAGTTTCGGTAAATACGCAGAAATATCCAGTGAGCTGCTCGTCAATCTGCTCCCAATTGTAAGGAATTTGAGGATTTGAAAACACAAGGACTTGTTTGTCAACCGGCACAATCTTATCCGCATAGTGTACCCGACTTTTTCCTTGAACCAAACTGATTTTGAAATAGTCACGCCGGTTGAAAGGCATAGGTTTGGGTTTTGGCCCAGTAAATTCATCCAACTTAAAGACATTGAAATGGCCGATACCCGAACGCACACTTTCCGGCACATAATTTTGAGTCTCTTTATAAAATTCTTCTATGGATACTTTCTTGTCCATAAAGTAAAGTTACATAAATCAAACAACATATCTTTTTGACAGTCCTTGCATGTTTGAGGTTGGATGCTCGGTGCTGAATGCCTAATGACTTTTGTAAGTATTTGCGCTTGAATTTAAATTTTAAAAAATAGAGATTAAGAGGTATTGGCTATTTCTTTTGAAGTAATGCCATATAAAAACCATCGTATCCTCTTGCCGAAGCGAATATGTTTTGTTCCGAAATGAATTCGAAATCTTTTCCTTCTTCTGAATCCAGGAAATGCCGCACCTGCTCACTATTTTCTTCTGGAAGAATAGAACAGGTGGCATAGACCATTTTACCTCCGGATTTGACCATTTTGGAATAGCGTTGCAAAATATCCTGTTGCACTCCCTTTATGCGTTCCAAAAATTCAGGTTCCAACTTCCATTTGCTATCTGGATTTCTTCGAATTACCCCCAAACCGGAACAGGGTGCATCCAAAAGCAGACGGTCCGCCTTTCCGTAAAGTTTCTTGACCACCTTACTGTTTTCTATTGTGCGGGTTTCCATATTGTGTACCCCATTTCTGCGGGCTCGAACTTTTAGTTTTTTCAGCTTGCTTTCATAAATGTCCATGGCAATAAGCTGCCCCTTGTTTTGCATTAAGGAAGCTAAATGCAAGGTTTTACCGCCAGCCCCAGCACAAGCATCCACTACACGTTGTCCGGGAGACACATCCAAAAACGGAGCAACCAATTGGGAGGATGCATCCTGTACTTCAAAAAGCCCATCTTTAAAAGCGTCTGTGGTGAATACGTTCTTACGCTCTTTCAGTTTTAGGGCATCTCCGTATTCTGGTAGGTCAATGGTTTCTATGCCTTCATCCGAAAGTGCTTTTTGCAAGGTGTTTTTTGAAGTTCGCAAGGTGTTGGTCCGAAGAATAACCTCAGCCTGGCGATTTAATGCTGCACTTTCTCTAGTCCACAGTTCTGCACCCAACGCTTTTTCTCCCAGTTCGTCTAACCAATCGGGAAAAGACTCTCTATATTTTCTGATTTTGGATAGCTCATCAAAACGCCCTTTGATACGCCGTTCAGGTGTATTTTCCAGTTGTTTCCAGTCTGGCAATCGGATGCCCCTCAAAACACACCATACGGCAAACAGTCTAAAAAGATGTGGTCGCGAAAAAGGTTCATGTACTTCGGCGATTTCGACATACAGTCTTTTCCAGCGCACAATATCATAGGTTGTTTCTGCGATAAATCCTCGGTCTCTAGAGCCCCAACGCTTATCATAACGCAATACCTTTTCTATCACCTTATCCGCATATTCTTCTTCATTAAAGATGAGGTTAAGGGCATCAATTACAGCAAAAACAAGATTTCTATGAAGGCGCATACTGGCAAAATTAAGATTGCAAAGGTAGGCTTTACCTTATTTTCCCGCTACTTTTGGAGAAAGACAATTTTAAATGAGATATCTCGGTGTTCTATTGGTCCTAATATTTATGGGTTGTTCCCAAAAAGAGAAGCCACTTAGCTTCTCAACGGTTGCTGTTCAAACCGTTTTTGAAGATTCCATTAGCATTCGTGCTATTGAATTTTTGGACTCAAGGACGCTGGCCTTTGCTGGAAGCAATGGAATGTACGGAACTGTGGACATCCCTTCGGGTAAAGTACGGACAGCTGTCATGGACCATGAAGGGAGTTCCCCAGAATTTAGAGCTGTGGCCCATACGTCTTCGGATTTTTTTATGCTGTCGGTTGCAAGCCCTGCTTTACTTTATAAAACAGGTGAAGGTGGTACAATGGAGTTGGTTTATAGGGAGGAAGGGGAATCTGTTTTTTACGATGCTATGACTTTCTGGAACGACAAGGAGGGTATTGCCATAGGAGATAGCCAAGATGGATGTATGGCCATCATCATTACTAGAGACGGTGGGAAAAGCTGGGAAAAGGTTTCTTGCGAGGACATCCCAAAATTAGAGGATGGTGTGGGGGCATATGCTGCCAGCAATACCAATATTGAAACCCA
This sequence comes from Flagellimonas sp., assembly GCF_965601775.1. Lineage (GTDB taxonomy): Bacteria > Bacteroidota > Bacteroidia > Flavobacteriales > Flavobacteriaceae > Flagellimonas. Next base: position 2,300,413 of record NZ_OZ271837.1, on the reverse strand, counting down.
AGGAGATAAAACTTGGATACTGACATCCAAAAAACAAATGCTATTTTCACCAGACAGAGGACGGAATTGGGAAATAATGAACACTCCTATCCAATTAATTGAACCGTATCATGGAATGTATTCCCTAGATTTTTATGACGAAAACTTGGGCTTTGCTATTGGAGGTGATTTTAGCAAACCAGAAGTGAACGTATACAATAAAATGGTAACCAAAAATGGTGGAAAGGACTGGGAATTGGTTGCCGATGGTTCTGTGCCAGGATATAAAAGTTGTGTTCAATATGTGTCCAATTCAGAGGGAAAGGGATTGGTGGCAATAGGGTTTACCGGAATTGATTATTCCAAGGATGGTGGCCAAACCTGGAAGCAATTAAGCGAAGAAGGATTTTACACCATTCGATTTTTAAATGATAGTACGGCCTACGCAGCAGGGAAACACAGAATTGCCCAACTGAAATTCCAATAAAAAAGGGCGGAAACCTCCGCCCTTTACTCAACTAACCAAACTAACTAAACCGTTACCACAACAAAGTTTCGTCCTGCTTTTTTGTACCAAATGCCTTTATAGCTATATAATTTTCTTCCATTTCGCCATACCACTCTGTGACCTCTTGGCAATGTTCTTACCCGAATCCCCACCGGAGCTGCACAAACCACATATCTTCTACCTCTTGCTTTGTACCAAATCCCATCTGCGAAGTAAAAATTGGTTTTATTGTGAACTACCACTTTAGGTCTATGAATAGTGGTTACTACTGTTCCGTGTTTTGGATACACTCGTACTACTTTGGTCTGTGCTCCACACGCAGCCATAGTACCAAGAACTAAAATTGCCAGTATAAGTTTTTTAATGTTTTTCATAACGTAGATTATTTTGGGTTTCTGTTCTTTTGACTTAGTAGAAGAGCTATGGTTTAATGGAAAATGATGTGTTTTGCCGATTTTTTCGGTTGTTAAACGGAAACTGCAAAAAGTGAGGATAAAAGCGAAGTGCTAAGAGGGAGGTATTTAAGTGGGCAGAATGTATTTCGCGGACGAAAGAATACAAACTAAAAGAGGAGATTGTTCATCAACCTCCTCCTTGTCTTTTTCGGTATTGCTGCAGCAATCGTTTTTTAAAGTCTTCTTCCGCTTTTAGTAATAATAGGATTTTCTTTGGAGGAAGAACGTCTCTTAGGTCTGCGATGTAGGCTTGCTCAGCTTTATGCTTCTCACTTTGAATGGCCAAATACTGGTCCAAAAGAGCAGAGGACTCCTGTTCTGTGAGATCTTGGACCAATCCAATTTTGGATTTTAGCTGTACCCGCTCTTTTCGTCGAATGGCTTCCAGCTTTTTTTCATGGGTATTGTAAACAGGCCAAAATGTTTGGGCTTCACCACTGCTAAGACCAAGTCGTTCCGTGATAAAAGCCACTTTTAAGGTTTTGATTCTATCTCTTACAGGACCTTGAGCGTAAACGCCTGCTGCCATAAAAGCAAAAATCACAACAATAAAGAATTTCTTATTCATAGTCCTCAAAATTCAGGTTTAATTCCTCAATATCCTCTATGTTTTCGTCTAAATATTCCAGAATGTTTTCGGATTCCAACGGGGTATCCATCACGTCCCTTAATTCGGTATCCTCTATGGATACCAATTCTGCCAACTCATAAGAACTCAGGTCGAGTTCCGTATTTTCCAAATAAGTATCAATTTCTGCGCTTGCCAAATCCTCAAAACCTATTGGAGAATCGGTATTGATGTTTAAGTTGAAAAATATCAAGAGAACTGCAGCTACTGCGGCGGCTCCATAAAAATATTTTCTATAGGGTCGGAGTTTGATAACCTTGGTTTCTGATTGTCCGACTCCGCTCAGTATTTTTTCTTCAACATGTTCAAAATAGCCTTCAGGAATAGCGAACCCATCGGATGCAGGTAAAAAGGATAGTGTTTCGGTATCTTCCTCGGTCTTCATTTTTTGCATAAGACGCTCATGGAAGTTATCGAAATACCCCTCAGGTGTTTTAAAATTCTCTTTGCCTTTTTTCCCCATTGTCCTTTTTTGACTGATTATCCCAATAAAGGTTTAATCTGCTTTAAGATACGTTTCAATTTTCTTTACCGCCAAATGGTATGAAGTTTTTAGTGCCCCAACCGAAGTTTCCAAAACCTCGGAAATTTCTTCGTACTTCATTTCTTGATAATATTTCATATTAAAAACCAATTTTTGCTTATCTGGAAGTGTCGCCAATGCTTTTTGAAGTTGGATTTGGATTTCATCACCTTCAAAATATACGTCAGCTTCCAGATTTTCCACCATTTTGGTTTTTAACTCTTCATCCGTTATGCCACTTTTCTTTGACCGCTGTTTGATAAAAGTCAGCGATTCATTGGTAGCAATGCGGTACATCCATGAATACAATTTACTATCCCCCTTGAAGCCTTCAATATTTCGATACACTTTGATAAATGTATTCTGTAAGACATCATCTGCATCATCATGGTTCAATACAATCCTCCGAATATGCCAATAGAGTCTCTCCTTATGCGTATTTACCAATACCGCAAAGGCCTTTTCCCGGGTTTGGGAATCCTTTAGTTGCTCTACTAGGGCTTCTTCAGCAATCAATTGCATATACAATTTGGTGCTAAGACTGTTATTATGGACAAAGGTTTAATCAGCCCGCAAAAGACTGCATTTCAACCAGTTTTTTATACCCTTTTTGGGATTTCATCAATTCTTCATGAGTACCTTGCTCCACAATTTTTCCTTTGTTCAAAACCACTATGGTATCGGCATTTTGTATGGTGGAAAGCCTGTGGGCGATAACAAGGGAAGTGCGGTTTTCCATCATTTTTTCCAGAGCATCTTGAACCAATCGTTCACTTTCGGTATCCAATGCTGAGGTAGCCTCATCCAAAACCATAATTGGAGGGTTTTTCAATACGGCCCTAGCAATGGATAGCCGTTGTTTTTGCCCACCACTCAATTTGTTTCCGCCATCTCCAATATTGGTCATATACCCTTCGGGTAATTCAGAAATGAAATCATGGGCATTGGCCACTTTCGCCGCAGCTATCACTTCTTCTTCGGTCGCATTGTCTTTGCCTAAAGCAATATTGTTGAAAACCGAGTCATTAAATAGGATGGAATCCTGTGTTACCAATCCCATTAAACTACGAAGGGATGTTTTGGTCACTTCCTTTATATCGATTCCGTCAATTGAAATCGAACCGTTGTTTACATCGTAAAATCGAGAAACCAAGTTGGCTATGGTACTTTTTCCACTTCCTGACTGACCTACCAAGGCAACGGTCTGTCCTTTTTTAAGGTTGAGATTGAAATTTTCAAGGACGTAATCGTCTTGATATTTAAAAGATATATCCTTGAAGGAGATACTCTCTTCAAAGTCAGTTTTAACAATGGCATTTTTAGCATCGGTAATTGGGTTTTCCGTTTCCAATACTTCAAAAATCCGTTCGGCCGAAGCGTTTCCTTTTTTGATGTTGTAGTTGACCGTGGTTATCGCCTTTACTGGGTTGATAATGGTATAAAAAAGACCGATATAGCCCATGAACTCTTGTGGTGAAAGGGCGCTTTGATTGCCCAATACCAAACTACCTCCATACCATAGCACGGTAATAACAACGGTTACCCCCAAAAACTCGCTGAAGGGGGAGGCCAATCCTTTTCTCTGAAGTACAGCTATCATTATTTTTTTAAACCGTGAGGTGGAGTCAGTGAATTTTTTGGTAAGCTTCTCTTCTGCCGTGAATCCTTTTATGATTTTCAAAGAACCCAAGGTTTCTTCAATAAAAGACAAAAAGATGCCTGTTTCTTTTTGAGCTTCTAGAGATTGTGCTTTCAATCTTTTCCCAACTATGGATATCAGAAAACCGGCTATGGGGAGAAATATGAATACAAAAAGCGTAAGCTGGGCACTAATGGCCAGCATGGAAATCAAAACAATAACAATGGTAATGGGTTCTCGAGCCAAAGCCTCCAAAGAATTAATGATGGAATTTTCCACTTCTTTGACATCCGAGGTCATACGAGCCAACAAATCTCCTTTACGAGCTTCTGAAAAGTAGCCTAAGGGCAAATCCAGTGTTTTTAAATACAAACTGTCTTGGATATCCTTAACCATTCCGGTACGAAGATATGCCAGTACATACATGGCCGCATAGCGGAATAAATTTTTCAAAAAGAAAATGACAATACTGGCGATACAAATAAACACCAAGGCTGCCAAAGGGCCTTCGTTGTCCACCTTAACCGTCAGGAAATGGTTTAATGATCCTTCCAAATAGGCCTTCAAATTGCCCAAACCTTCATAGGCTGGAGCTTTATCCACTTTTTCTTGGGTGCTGAATAATATTCCTAGGGTAGGGATAAAAATTATAATCGATAATACATTGAATATCGAATACAGAATATTGAAAAATATATTGAGAACCCCATATCTGCGATAAGGAATCGCAAATTGGAGTATCTTTTTAAAGTAATTCATGTAGCTATAAATTCAGTTCAGCCAGAATACCTTGTATTTTGGTATCCAGCTGCGAATTTACGGATTTAAAATCCGCTTCTTTCTCCAATTTGGCGTTGGTACTGATGTAAAATTTGACCTTGGGTTCTGTTCCACTAGGTCTTGCAGCGATTCTAGTGCCATCTTCCGTTTCATAAATCAAAACGTTGGATTTTGGCAAATCAATATTTTTTTCCTCACCCGTTTGCACATTTGTAGCTATGGAAGTATTGTAATCCTCAATCCATACCACTTTGGAGCCTTGAACGGATTCCACAGGATTTTCCTTGAAATCCTTGAGCATCTGTTTGATTTCTTCAGCCCCACTGATTCCCTTTTTGGTCAGGGACACCAAATTTTCCTTGTAGAACCCAAAATTAACGTAGCATTTGATGAGTTCTTCATAAAATGAACTTCCCTTCGCTTTGGCGTCAGCAGCAATTTCGCATGCCAAGAGGGTAGAGGTTACCGCATCTTTATCACGAACAAAGTCTCCGACCATATATCCAAAACTTTCCTCTCCACCTCCGACAAAGTAGGAATCCGGAAAATCTTTAATCATTTTTCCAATCCATTTGAAGCCTGTCAAAGCCGTTTTGAATTCTACGCCGTATGCTTTGGCCATTTGTTCCATCATAGGAGTGGAAACTATAGTGGTAGCAATGAATTCATTGCCTTTGAATCCTTTTTTCTTGTGCTGGTCCAAAAGGAATTTGGTCATAAGCACCATAGTTTGATTCCCGTTGAGCAATTCCATTTGTCCTTCCAGATTTCTAACCGCTATACCCAATCGATCACTATCGGGGTCCGTACCGACCACCATATCAGCACCTATTTCCTCTGCCTTTTTTATAGCCATCGATAACGCTTCGGGTTCTTCTGGATTTGGAGATTGAACCGTAGGGAAAGACCCATCAGGTTCTGCTTGCTCTTCTATGATGGTTACGTTGTTGTATCCAGCTCGCTTTAATACCTCAGGAATTGCCGTAATGGATGTGCCGTGTAAGGAGGTAAACACAATTTTAAAATCATCTTTGCCCGCAGCATTGAAATTTCCATTTTTAACTGAAGCTACAAAGAAAGCTTCGTCCACCTCGGTGTCAATAGATTGAATCAAGTTGGAGTTAGCGTTTAATTGAATGTCTTCAAAAGAAAGGGAATTAATCTCAGCTATGATTTCACCATCTTGAGGAGGTACAATTTGACCTCCATCACCCCAATATACTTTGTATCCATTATATTCTGGGGGATTGTGCGAAGCAGTTAATACGATACCCACATGACACCCTAAATGGCGAACCGCGAAGGAAAGTTCAGGTGTTGTTCTCAGCTTGGAGAAAAGATATACCTGGATACCATTGGCGGAAAAAATCTCGGCTACAGTTCTGGAAAGTGTGTCGGAGTTATGTCGACAGTCATATGCGATAACTACCTTCAAGTCCTCATTTGGGAAAGACTTTTTTAGATAATTGCTAAGCCCCTGCGTGTTTTTACCTAAGGTATATTTATTGATGCGATTGGTGCCTACCCCCATTACGCCCCGCATACCACCAGTACCAAATTCCAAGTCCTTATAAAAACGCTCCTTTAGTTCCTCGGGGTCGTTTTCAATAAGCTTTTTTACTTCTTCTCGGGTATTGGCATCGAAAAAATCAGTCATCCAAGATGCTGCAGTGGCTTTGATTGCGTCCATATATGTGTTCGGTTATTTAAAATCTAAAGTAAAATTACGAAGATTCTAACTTAGGAAGTTTCCTTCAAGTTAATTTTATCTGCAATGGTATATCGCGTGTCGTTTTTACGGGAGCGGACCATGATTTCCCCAAGGAAACCAGCCAAAAACAACTGGGTACCGATGAGCATTGCAGTAAGGGCAATGTAGAATTGAGGTCTGTCGGTAATTAGGCGTCCGGTTGTATTGATAAACAGCTTATCAATACCTAAATACAATGAAAATCCAAAGCCCACTATAAACATCAAAACACCTAACGCCCCAAATAGATGCATGGGCCTGCGACCGAATTTTGAAACAAACCAAATAGTAATCAAATCTAAAAAACCATTGATAAAGCGTTCCGCACCAAATTTGGTAGTCCCATATTTTCTGGCTTGATGCTGTACCACTTTTTCAGTGATGTTGGGAAAACCGGCATTTTTGGCCAAAACTGGAATATAACGATGCATTTCCCCCGATACTTCTATAGTTTTAATTACATCTTTACGGAAGGCTTTTAATCCACAATTAAAATCGTGCAGTTTTAATCCTGATGTTTTTCTGGCAGCCCAGTTAAAAAGCTTGGAGGGAATATTCTTGGTAATAATGGAATCGTACCGTTTCTTCTTCCAGCCTGATACCACCTCATACCCTTCATTTTGAATTAGGCCTATCAATTCCGGGATTTCTTCTGGATTATCCTGAAGGTCAGCATCCATAGTAATTACAATATCTCCTTTGGCCGCTTTAAATCCTGCATGTAGTGCTTGGGATTTACCAAAATTCCTAAGGAAACGTATGCCCCGGACATTATTGTTTTCTAGAGATAGATTTTCAATAATTTCCCAAGAACCATCAGTACTACCGTCGTCGATAAAGAGGATTTCATATAAAAAATGATTGGATTGCATCACAGGTACAATCCAATCATGAAGTTCTTTGAGGGAATCCTTTTCGTTAAGTAAAGGAATTACAATAGAAATATGCATTGTTTACTTCTGGAATTCCCTTCAAAAGTAGCATTTTTTCCTTAGTAGGCGGGCTTGGCTTTCTTCAGAATCAAACCTGAAATTAAGCCAAGTATAAGACCAATAAGAATATTCAAAATGAGTATCACAGGATAACCCATCCACCAATACTTGATGCTTTGTTCTTTTTGTAGATCAAATTGCTCTTGGGTAATTTCCCCACTCTCCAAAGATGGGCCAAGACGAGCATCCATAATTTTGGACGGTGCATCTGGGTCCAATACATTAACCAGGACAAGGTTGTAAACGATGGAAATAATAGCTGATATCAAAGCAATACCAGCACCAATTTTTAGAGCTTGTCCCAAGGTTAAATACCCTCCATTGGCTTTTCTGAAGGCCTGGATACCTAAAAAAGTGACAACAGCGGCAAGTACCAGACCAAATACCATTATCCCTGGACTCTGGGAAGTATGAAGGTCCTGGGTGTAGAGCAGTACTCCGAAGACAATACTTATGCCTCCAAGAATTAAACCGTAATTCAATGAAAATTTACCGGTTTTGGGTTGATTTTCTTCCATTTTAAAAAGTTTTTTAGCGTTGTTTCGAGAGGTTAGTGAAACAAAAAGTAGTTTTGTTACAACCTCAAGATAGATTTTTTCTTTTTTATTCCATTAAAGTTGTTGTTATAAAAGAATTGATTAAATTTGCACCCTGAATTTTTTGAGATTACGAATCATGAGAAAAGATATACATCCATCAAATTATAGACTTGTAGCTTTTAAGGACATGTCCAATGACGATGTTTTTATTACTAAGTCTACGGCAGAGGCAAAAGAAACCATTACTGTTGATGGTGTTGAATATCCTTTGGTGAAATTGGAGATTTCAAGAACTTCTCATCCCTACTATACAGGAAAAACCAAATTGGTGGATACTGCTGGTAGAATCGATAAGTTCAAAAATAAATACAAGAAGTTCAGTAAAGAAGAGAAAAAAGACTAACGTAAAAGTTTTCTTTCAAGATATATGGAATGCCGCTGAAACTCTCAGCGGCATTTTTTATTTTTACAGTACTGAAAAAACCACCCATGAACTACATCCTTTCCGATGGAAACCACTGGAATTCATTTTTACCACTTACATTCACAAGACCCGTAGCTGAAATACGAATAGGAATTTTAACCATAAAGGAAAAATGGGAGAAGTACCTGGCAACCGAGATTAGCGTACAAACCGAATCCTATCTATCTGATAAGTTTCCACTAAAAATAGGATCTGACAATGTGGTTATCATGGGGAATGTGCTTCCGGATAGTGAGTTGACCCAGCAAATCATGGGATTAAAGCCTTCTGAAGCTCTTTTTTATCAAGATGAACTTATTGCGTATTACGCCAAGGATTCTGAACTGGAATTTGATGCGTCATCTTTCCAAAAAGTATATTGTGATAAAGCTCCTATGACTATACATCATGTCTGGGACATCTTTTCTAAAAACGGGGAAGCGCTTGAAGCGGATTTTGAATTATTGACAAAGGGAAGAAAAAGTCAGTCTATATCTACCACCAACCAAGTTGTGAATCCAGAAAATATTTTCTTGGAAGAAGGCGCAAAAGTGGAATTTAGCATTTTGAATGCATCTACGGGTCCCATATATATTGGTAAGGACGCCGAAATAATGGAAGGCTGTATCATACGCGGAGGATTGGCCTTGTGTGACCATGCTGTTCTCAAAATTGGAGCAAAAATATATGGACCATCTACATTTGGACCTTACTGCAAAGTCGGGGGAGAAGTAAATAATGCGGTTCTTTTTGCCTATTCCAATAAGGGACATGAGGGTTTTTTGGGAAATTCGGTTTTGGGGGAATGGTGCAATTTAGGTGCGGATACCAATACCTCCAATCTTAAGAACAACTATGCGGAAGTCCGTCTTTGGGATTATTCCACGGAGGGATTTGCCAGAACAGGATTACAGTTTTGCGGACTTATCATGGGTGACCACAGTAAATGTGGTATTAATACCATGTTCAATACTGGAACCGTGGTTGGGGTAAGTGCCAACGTTTTTGGCAGCGGATACCCGCGAAATTTTGTACCAAGTTTTAGCTGGGGAGGCGCATCAGGCTTCACTACCTATCGCACACAAAAGGCATACGAAGCGAATACCGCCATGATGAAACGTAGAAATGTCGAATTTGATGCTCTGGAGCAAGGGATTCTAGATCATGTTTTTGAGTTGACCAAAAAGTGGCGAAAGAGCTAAAAAGGATTTAGTTTAAACAAGTAATAACAAAAAAAAGCTCCCAAAGGGAGCTTTTTTGATGTCTGTATGATGGACTCAATTGTCACTTACCTCATAAGCGGTAAGCTTTCCGTCCAACATTCGTGGGACTAAAAGGACATTTTCTTTTTTCAAATACGCTATATCCGCAGTTCCTGGATTTATCTGTTCCAAAGCAGTCACGTCACCATTGGAATCAATAAAGGATATGGCTCCTGAAATCCAATCAGAGACTATAAATCCATTTTCGTAGCGAACAAGACCATCCAAGTTTCCAAAGGATTTGGTAATGTTTTTAATGGACTTGTTTTTCAGGTGCAAGGCGAGCAATACACCTGGAACATCGGTACCAAATGTTTCGGGGTTGGTGACGACACCCCAAGTGGCAACATATAACAAGTCGCCATCCAGTTTTAGACCGTTTGGGTAATCCAACTTTTCATCTTTTACCAAAAGCTCGATGGCATCTTGTTCAATCTTGTAAATGGCATTGCCTCCAAAGGTGTCGGAAACATAAACGGTACCAGTAGGCCCAATTTCGATATCATTGAGGAATGTGGCACCTTCAGCAGTATACCATTTTTCTATTTCACCGGTGTCGAGGTTCACTAAACCAACCCTATCAATATCAGCAACATACAAATGGTTTTCAAAAATACCAAGGCCCTTTGGAGCGTTGAACCCTTCTAACCACTTCAGTTCGATAATCTCTCCTTTAGTATCCAGCTTGGTGATAAATCCTTTTCCATTCTTTTCAGCGGGTTGTCCTGAAACATTGGAAACATAGTAGGCTCCATTATAATGGACTACTGATTCGGGAGCCTCTAGTGTTTGCACTTCCCATATTTTTTTAAGGCTTTGGGCTGGTACCATTTGCACCAAGCAAAGTAACATTGAGATAATAACGAGTTTCTTCATCTTCTTTGACTTTTGTTTTATAATTCGCAGGCAAAACTATTTGGCTTTCGGATGAAAAAAATTGACCTATGGTAAGAAATAAAAAGTGAGTGGGGAGCTGATTAAAATGCGTTTTTTCTTAATCGACTAAGGCTTTCTGGAGTGATTCCAAGATAGGATGCAATTTGATAATTCTTCACCCGTTGCTCAATATCTGGGTAAATCTGAATGAATTGGGAATAGCGTTCTTGGGCGGTGAGATTTAAGGAGGATAAAATACGTTTTTGAAAGGCAGCAAACGCATTTTCAAGTTGGAGCCTAAAATAACTCTCTATAATGGGAAGTGACAGGAACATTTCTTCCAAATCCTGTTTTCTAACCTTCATTAATTGGCACGCTTCCAAGCATTCCACATAAAAGATGGATAAACCTCCCTTGTAGTAAGCTAAATAGTCACTTACCCACCAGTTTTCCACGGCAAATTGCATGGTGTGTTCTTTTCCGGAGGAATCGATTAGATATGTTCTAAGACAACCGTTTAAAACGAAATATTGGTGTTCCACTTTTTGATTAGGATGGATGAGCAGATGGTTTTTGGCGTAGTTCTCGGTTTGAAAAATATCCAGGAATACATTAAAATCTACTTCATTAAGTGCTATTTGACGATTTATATGTTGTAGTAATGGATGCAAAAGTGTTGCGTGTTGTTGTATGACATTAAGGAATTGAAATATATCATTTTCTTCCGATACATGGGATAGAGTTAGCCTTGAAACCGAATTGGGGATGGTGTTGATTAATGCATTGAATGTGTATCTTTGCACCCTCAAATTGAAGCAGTTAAATGAGCAATAAAGTTGCCTTTTATACTCTAGGTTGTAAACTCAATTTCTCCGAGACTTCCACCATTGCCCGAAGTTTTGAAAATGAGGGGTTTGACCGCGTGGACTTTTCTGAAGAGGCTGATATTTATGTTATCAACACCTGTTCCGTAACCGAAAACGCAGATAAACGCTTTAAGACAATTGTAAAGCAATCCCAAAAAGGGAATCCGGATGCTTTTGTGATTGCAGTAGGTTGCTACGCTCAGCTAAAGCCAGAAGAATTGGCGGATGTGGATGGGGTGGACCTAGTTTTGGGAGCTACGGAAAAGTTCAAAATCACAGATTATCTGAACGACCTTACTAAGAATGATAAGGGGGAGGTTCATTCCTGCGAAATTGACGAGGCCGATTTTTATGTAGGAAGCTACGCAATAGGGGATAGAACCCGAGCCTTCTTGAAGGTTCAGGATGGTTGTGATTACAAGTGCACCTATTGCACCATTCCGTTAGCCCGCGGAATTTCCCGAAGCGACACTTTGGAAAATGTACTTCACAACGCTGCTGAGATTTCTTCAAAAGGTATTAAGGAGATTGTCCTGACGGGAGTTAATATTGGCGATTATGGGAAGGGAGAATTTGGAAACAAAAGGCATGAGCATACCTTTCTGGATTTGGTAAAAGCATTGGATAGGGTGGAAGGGATTCACAGACTTCGCATTTCATCCATTGAACCCAACCTATTAAAAAACGAGACCATCGATTTTGTGGCTAAAAGCCGTTCCTTTGTTCCACATTTTCATATTCCTTTACAAAGCGGAAGTGATAGCATCCTAAAATTGATGCGAAGAAGATATTTGACCAATTTATATGTGGAACGCATTACCAGAATCAAAGAAGTTATGCCGCACGCTTGCATTGGTGTGGATGTAATTGTTGGTTTCCCAGGCGAGACAGATGAGCACTTTTTGGAAACTTATAATTTCCTAAATGCATTGGATATTTCCTATTTGCATGTATTCACCTATTCTGAACGGGACAATACCTTGGCCGCAGAAATGGATGGAGTGGTTCCCAAGAATGTACGCGCTAAAAGAAGTAAGATGCTTAGAGGCCTATCCGCTAAAAAGCGCAGGGCGTTTTATGAAAGTCAATTGGGATGTACGCGGACTGTTTTGTTTGAAGGAGAGAACAAATCAGGCTACATCCATGGATTTACCGAAAACTACGTCAAAGTAAAATCCCCTTGGAATCCTGAGTTGGTAAATACATTGCACGAAGTGGAACTGACCGAGATTGATGAGGACGGATTGGTTCGATTTGAGTTCGTTTCCCAAAGCGTAATGGCATAAAAAAAACCTCCCAAATGAGAGGTTTCCTTAAATTTTAAATGTCTTGTTAGATACGTATTCCCACAGGAAGCATCTCTTTGTATTGTCTGTTCTTTCTCAAGAAACCTGCAATATGTGGACTAGTAGGTACAACCCTTAAATTCTTTTCTTGAATTTGATGAAGGACTTCTTTAATAAAGGATTCTTTGAAACCCTCTTGGGTAATCTCCTCCGGAATAACCAACTTCGTCAAGAAGACTTTACGCTCCTGAGAAGAATATTCAATTTTAGCTAAGTGGCCATCCACTTGAGTTTCGAATTGACGCAAGAAACTATTGTCCTTAACTTCCATTTCTGTCATATAGTTCTATTTTAAATTGGCTTTACGCAACAGTCTTACTCTGAGGTAAGTATTATTTAAGTTTTGCATGACTTTTTTACAGTGGGGCTATTGCAAAAGGGACACAAAATTAGTCAAAAAATCCTTAATTTCCTAGCCCATTCGATAATTGGTGAGAAATGCCGGACAATAAAATTCATGTGTACCTTATGCCGGGAATGGCTGCCAATTCGTCTATTTTCGATGGTCTTCGCTTGCCTGAAAATCAATTCGAGTTACACAAATTGGATTGGTTTGTTCCTGGAAAGGGTATGAGTTTGCAATCCTATGCAAAAGAGATGTTGAAACAAGTTCAGCACGACAATCCGGTATTAGTTGGCGTTTCTTTTGGCGGGCTTTTGGTTCAAGAAATGGCCAAACTGACCAAAACTCGAAAGGTGATACTTATCTCGAGCGTAAAGTGCGAAAGCGAGATGCCCAAGAAAATGATTTTTGCCAAACACACCAAAGCACACAAGCTATTGCCTACTGGGATGATAACCAATATCGAGCTTTTGGCCAAATATGCTTTTGGTGAAACCGTGACGAAACGTTTGGAACTTTACGAAAAATATCTTTCTGTCCGTGATAAAGGGTATATGGATTGGGCCATAGACCGCATGGTCAATTGGAATCAAAAGGAACCCCTACCAAACACAGTTCATATCCATGGTACTTTGGATAATGTATTTCCTATTACCAATATTAAAGACTGCATAACCGTAAAAAATGGCAAGCATGCGATGATTGTATATCGTTCAAAATGGTTCAATGAGCACCTTCCGGCAATTATTTTAGAAGAAGGGAGTTCTATATAGTATCTTTATTGAAATTATTGGTGCATATGAAATACGTAAAAAATACGCTGGCAGGGATTGGTTTATTGGTTGTTGTAGGCAGTTTGGTTTTTGCCGTGCAGGCAACACCCGAGAAGAAAGCCGCTTTGGAACAGGTCGTCACTTCAGATAGGAATGTAACGGATGGTTACCAAATCAGTGCGATTGAAATCCCTGAAGACCTAAATTTTGCAGGGGAAGCTGTGCCTTTGGAAGACCCAGAAATTCTGGAACGTGTGGACCGTGAATTTTTAGTGAACACCTATTGGCAATCCAATGCGATTCTATTAATGAAGAGGGCACATAAGTATTTCCCAATAATTGAACCTATTCTTGCCAAAAATGGCATTCCTGATGATTTTAAGTATCTAGCAGTTGCTGAAAGTGGCCTTCAAAATGCAGTTTCTCCGGCTGGAGCTCGTGGATTTTGGCAAATTTTAAAGGGTACCGGAAAAGAATATGGTCTAGAAGTAAATGCCAATGTGGATGAGCGCTACCATGTGGAAAAAGCAACTCAAGTAGCCTGCGATTATCTAAAAAAATGGAAAAACAGATTTGGAAGTTGGACGTTGACCGCTGCGGCCTACAATGCGGGACCAGCAGGAATCCAAAAGTACATGCGCATCCAAAAAGAAGATGATTACTATGATTTGCTGTTGGGAGAGGAAACGGGACGCTACGTATTTCGTATTATGGCCATAAAGGAAATTCTCTCAAGTCCAGAGAAGTATGGTTTTGAAGTGGAAAAAGACGATTTATACAATGCCGTACCTACTTTTACGGTTGAAGTAGACTCATCAGTAACCAGTTGGGCAGATTTCGCCCATTTATATGAAATCAACTACAAGATTTTAAAGCGTCACAATCCTTGGCTACGCGAGCCCCACTTAAATAATGCTACGGGTAAAACCTATGTGATAGAAATTCCTAATAAAGGATATTATCGGGAAACCGGTGCTGGACGGTAATCTATTATGGCATAAACTTGCTGTGATCAGATGGCTTGAATTCTTTGTTGATAGAGCTTTGTTCTTTCAACTCCGAAATAGTTTCACTAGCATTAACAGGTTGCTTACGTTCGGCTTGCCTTTTAACGTTGCTTTTAGCTAAATTCTTGAATTTACTTTCTGATTTTGCTTTTTGATTAAAAACGATAAAAAGTATTAGTGCCAGAAGCGTAATTGATGTTATTATGGCAAGCACTGGTGAGTTTTGAAATAGGATAATTATACCTAAAACAGGTAGTACAAACCCCCAATATTGCATTGGTATCCAAAACAAAGTATGAAGAGTTCCAATTTTCAATCGCTGACCTGATTTTTCATCAATAACAGTTCTCTCATTTCGTCTATTCCATTTCCGTCCGAAAAACCAGCTAAAACCGCCAGTTGAAAAAGTTGAAATTACAAAACCGTAATCCCTATACTCATTTGGCAAAATCGATATACACAAAAAAAGAGTAGCTAATAAAACTAGTACAATAAGAAATCCTCTACCTGACCAAACAATCATTACTTTATTTATTTAGTAAGAGACTAAGATTGAAAATTTGGCATGAAAAGTCTATTGTAAATTGATCAATACATTATTTGGATTGATATTTCGGAAAAGAAAGATGAATTACTAAAAGTAACTAAGGAATAATTTTAAAGAGGATGTTCTTTATTAGTTGCTACAACACCTCAATTTTCTTCGAAAAATATTTAATTAGTAATTTCTGAAATAACTCCTTACAAATTTATTTTTGCATGGGTTTCAGGATACAAAGGAGTATTTGAAATCTAGAATAAAGGAAATCACAGGAAGATAGATATAGGTAAGTATTTTCGAACCTTAATCTCAAGGACTAACGGTACCTGGTTCTAACCTGCTGCGGACCTTTTTTCATCTGCTGCTGCATCATTTTAATTTGTTCCGTCAGCATATTGTTCTTGTCCAACTTCTTTGCTTCTTGAAGTAATGTGGTGGCTTCGCGTTTTCTTCCCTTTTGCATAGAAATTCCGGCAAGACTTAGTTTGGCCATGGCCACATCATAATTCATGTTCAATCCTAATTTCAAAGCCTTTTTGAAGTACTTTTCCGCTTGGGTCAAGTTCTTCTGGGAATAAATAATTCCATGCAAATAGTTGTAATACCCTTGTTGCTTTTTGATTAAAGAGGACTCCGGGTTCTTGATTTTCGCTAACCATTTTTGGGTACCTTCCATATCCTGCTTTCGCATGCGTAGAAAAGCCAGAAGAATGATTTCATTTCTAAAATAAAGGAAAACAAAGATGAGGGACAGAAAAATCAGGGCGATGCCATTTCCAATATATCCTTCCACAAACTGATAGACAGCGTATGCAATGATTAAAAAGGCCAGTACCAGTTTTATATTCTTATTAAACATATAATTATTGTATTAATTCGTAGGTAATTGTTGATTTGATGGATGTAGGGATTTCCACATCACCCATTGTGGCCACTTTCGAAATACCCTCCGCAAAACTCTCACTGCTTATGGTTTGGATAAAACCATTCTGTGCATTGGCATTAATTGAAGTTTGTTGATTACCGGTCAATACCATTGTGGTGCCACTATCTTCAGTGTTCATAATGATTGAAGATGTTCCCGATATTATGGAGCTTTCAGGGTTTACTTTTTCCAACTTCCAACTGTTCTTGGCTTTTAGCTTTCCAGTAAACTCATTGGTCCATGAATCACCCACGGCAACAGTGGTTGTAGGGTAGAAGTAGGTCATCTGTTCAAAACTTTTGGCCAATCCTGTCGAGCTAAACTCCTTCCCCAAGGACTTACGCATCAGGTTTTTGTTGAAATCATCCGCTATGCCTGCTTTCGCAATCATGTTGTCCACCAATTCATCACCCCCATTTACTTCTATAATCTTTCCATCCTTCTGCATGGTCATTTCGAGAGTATATCCGATTAATCCATTGAACATTTCGGACATTATATTGCCAGCTTCAGGCTCAGAGGCTTTCACATCAATAAGAACACCTTGTAAATTGGATGTGGTTTTCATCCCAAAATCTTCAAATGCTAATTGAATGATATAACCAGCTTCAGTTTCTCCGACCACTTTAAAGGAGAAAATAGCTGCCAAATCATTAGTGAGCTCATGTTTTGCCCCATCCAATTCTTGGACAATAAGCTGTTTGGCATCCTGTTTTATCTTAAAAAAATCATCTTTCTTCAGCGTGTAAGCTAATTTTTGTTGCCCCAAGGTTTGGAGCGGTACTAAACCCACCAAGTAAAATAGTACGAGGACGCTGAAAAACTTTTGGAAATTCATGAGGTGTATCTTAGTGTGACAAAACTACACAAACATTTTTTACAAACCATTTGTCGAAGTAAAAACTCTTCGTATATTTGCGCCCAGAAATTTTGGAAGCTTTTTCCACATTTTTAAAATCCTTATAAAATAGTTCGGAAATGAAAAGAACGTATCAGCCGTCAAAACGGAAGAGAAGAAACAAGCATGGTTTTAGGGAGCGCATGGCTACTGCCAATGGCAGAAAGGTTCTTGCTCGTAGAAGAGCTAAAGGAAGAAAGAAATTATCTGTTTCATCTGAGCCAAGACACAAAAAATAATGTGCTGTCAATAACTTTTAATTAAAGGTGCTACTTTCCCAAGTTTAGCACCTTTTTTTTGACCTATTTTTAGCGATTGAAATACAACTAACAAAAAAAGAATGCCAAAAAGAAAAGATCTCAAGTCCATTTTAATTATCGGTTCTGGTCCAATCATTATTGGACAGGCCTGTGAGTTTGACTATTCAGGAAGCCAAGCGTTACGGTCCTTACGCGAGGATGGTATAAAAACTATTCTGATCAATAGCAACCCGGCCACCATTATGACCGACCCTTCCATGGCAGACCATGTGTATTTAAAACCTTTGAATACGCGGTCCATTATTGAGATTTTAAAAAACCATCCCGAAATAGATGCGGTTCTGCCCACCATGGGAGGACAAACTGCTTTGAATCTTTGTATAGAAGCAGATGAAAAGGGAATTTGGGAAGATTTTGATGTGGAAATCATAGGTGTGGATATTGATGCCATCAACATTACCGAAGACCGTGAGAAGTTTCGGGAGTTGATGACAAAGATTGGCGTTGGGATGGCACCCCAGGCAACAGCAACATCATTTTTGAAAGGAAAAGAAATAGCCCAAGAGTTTGGTTTTCCTTTGGTAATTCGAGCTTCTTTCACTTTAGGTGGAGCAGGAGCTTCCATTGTTCACGATCCTAAGGATTTCGATAGGTTATTAAGTCACGGACTCGAGGTATCACCCATCCATGAGGTGATGATTGATAAAGCCATGATGGGATGGAAGGAATATGAACTGGAACTTTTACGGGACCAAAATGACAATGTGGTCATCATTTGTACCATAGAAAATATGGACCCGATGGGTATCCATACAGGAGATTCCATTACGGTGGCTCCGGCTATGACCCTTTCTGACAGGACTTTCCAACGCATGCGGGATATGGCTATTCATATGATGCGCAGTATCGGAGATTTTGCTGGAGGTTGTAACGTACAGTTCGCGGTAAGCCCGGATGAGGAAGAAGAGATTATCGCTATTGAAATCAATCCAAGAGTTTCTAGGTCTTCAGCTTTGGCCTCCAAAGCTACTGGATATCCAATTGCCAAAGTAGCTGCCAAGTTGGCGATAGGCTACACTTTGGATGAATTACAAAACCAAATTACCCAGTCCACTTCTGCTTTATTTGAGCCTACCTTGGACTATGTAATTGTAAAAATTCCACGTTGGAACTTTGATAAGTTTGAAGGCTCTGATAGGACCTTAGGGTTGCAGATGAAGGCTGTTGGTGAGGTTATGGGAATCGGTCGTTCTTTCCAGGAAGCCCTGCATAAGGCTACGCAATCTTTGGAAATCAAACGAAATGGATTGGGAGCCGATGGAAAGGGATATACGGACTATGATACCATTATTCACAAGCTAAAAGTTCCCAGTTGGGACCGTGTATTTGTGCTTTATGATGCCATTCAATTGGGGATTCCATTGAAGACCATTCACGATATCACCAAAATTGATATGTGGTTCCTAAAACAATACGAGGAACTGCACTTTTTGGAAAAGGAAATCTCCAAATATACCGTGGAAAGTATTGATAAGTCCTTGCTTTTGGAGGCCAAACAAAAAGGCTTCGCAGATAGACAAATCGCCCATATGTTGGATTGCTACGAAAGTGAAGTTCATAAGAAGCGTACAAATCTGGGAATCAACAGGGTATATAAGTTAGTTGATACCTGCGCTGCGGAATTTAAGGCCGTAACTCCATATTATTACTCCACTTTTGAGGAAGAGATTGAAAGACCGGATGGTACGCGATATGTTGCCAACGACAGTGAGGTAACAGACCGAAAGAAAATCGTGGTTCTAGGTTCCGGACCCAACCGAATAGGGCAGGGGATAGAGTTTGATTACTGCTGCGTTCATGGGGTATTGGCAGCTGCAGAATGTGGTTATGAAACCATCATGATTAACTGTAACCCAGAAACGGTTTCCACGGACTTTGATACCGCGGACAAGTTATATTTTGAGCCCGTCTTCTGGGAACATATTTATGATATCATTTTACATGAAAAGCCGGAAGGTGTAATCGTCCAGTTGGGAGGTCAAACGGCCTTAAAACTTGCCGAAAAATTGGATAAATACGGTATCAACATTATAGGTACTAGTTTTAAATCCTTGGATTTGGCGGAAGATAGGGGAAGTTTTTCCACGCTTTTGAAAGATAACAATATCCCTTACCCAAGATTTGGGGTTGCAGAGACTGCAGATGAGGCATTGGATTTGGCAGAAGAATTGAATTTCCCTCTGTTGGTTAGACCGTCTTATGTTCTTGGTGGCCAAGGGATGAAGATTGTTATCAATAAGGAGGAGTTGGAAGCGCATGTGGTTGACTTACTTCGTAAAATACCCAACAACAAACTCTTGCTGGATCATTATTTGGATGGCGCTATTGAAGCAGAGGCAGATGCAATTTGTGATGGAGATGAAGTGAAAATCATCGGTATCATGGAGCATATTGAACCTTGTGGTATCCATTCCGGAGACTCCAACGCTACACTACCCCCCTTTAATTTAGGGGAGTTCGTAATGCAACAGATTAAGGACCATACCCAAAAAATTGCTTTGGCCTTAAATACTGTCGGGTTGATTAATATCCAATTTGCGGTTAAGGATGATATGGTTTATATCATCGAGGCCAACCCAAGGGCCTCACGGACCGTACCTTTTATCGCTAAGGCCTATGGGGAACCCTATGTAAATTTTGCTACCAAGGTCATGTTGGGTGAAAAGAAAATCAAGGATTTCGATTTCAACCCACACTTGGATGGATATGCCATAAAGCAACCGGTGTTCTCATTCAACAAATTCCCGAATGTAAACAAGAATTTAGGACCAGAAATGAAAAGTACTGGAGAAAGTATCCTCTTTATTGATAGTTTGAAGGACGACGATTTCTATAATCTTTATTCTAGAAGGAAGATGTACTTGAGCAAATAAAACTTAATTCAATCTGGGCAACCACATGCCCATAGTGGCTGCAAAAGTTCCCACTAGGGTAATTAGAGTACATACAATCAGAATAACACTAGTTGTCATTTGCAAAGCCGGTTTATCGGTTTTCTTGGCATGGAGATATAACTCTGCAATGGCCAAGGGAATTAGGTATTGACCAAACCCTAAGAAAACAAGAAAAGGCCCTCTAAAGGTTTGGGGGTCAAACCCTACTGGACCATTATTGACCATGAGCCAGAACATAAGCCCAATTCTAAAAAACCAAACCCCTCCCATCACTAGAAACAGGCGTAGCACCCATTCGCTATGGGATGCGAAGTTTTTTTGTCTGGCGCGCGTAATGGCCAAATAGGCGAAAAGAAGGATTAGGAGTCCATTTAAACTAACACTTAAATCCCCTACGATGCCGCTGATAGTTCCTTTGGTAACCACCATGTAAATACCACTGAGACTGATGAGGAAGGCTGACCCAATATAAATTCTTCCATTGTACCTATGGAAGCGAGGGGCCCATTTTCTAATCTTGGAGCTGAATTGAAGCGGTCCGCCTACCATGACCACCACCGCAAAAAGAAGGTGAAGTGCCACAGCTAAGTTTCCCATGGTTTCCCCTTCAACATACCCATGTGGAAGGACTCGGTTCCATTTCATAAAATCTCCGTCCATGGCTGCTCCTCCATAGTAGGCAGCCACATAAAAGGCGAAAATCCATTGACCTATTACGGCAGTTAAAAACCATACCGTTGCCGTTACTGACAGCGCACGGGGAAAAAGCTTTTTTGGGAATGAACCCGCTCTAAGGATTTCAGTTTTGGATGACATGATGTTTCGTTTTTTGATTGATGATTAATGATTGATGATGAAATGGTCTTGTTCAAGAATTCCGAAGTGTGATGGGAGAGGTATTAAATCCCTTGGCAAGCAACCATCCAATTAAGACTAAAAGATGCACACCGTTTTGTCCAAAAAAGGTAAAATTGACCTTAATATTAAAAAGAGCTAGTTGGCAAGCCACGAAAACAATGGAGATGGCTATCATACCCCAAACCGAAAGAAATCTTGGAATCAGTTTGGTTTGATAGAAAATAAAATAGAGAGAGAGCATAGCCGTGCTGAAAAGCAGTACAGCTAAATAATGGCTCCAAAAGTATTCTTCCAGATTCAATGTTCCCAATCCTATCAGCATTTCTTCACTGGTTCCGGATGAGTTGGCGAAAACATCGGCTAGGGATAAAAGTGAGAGCTCGGAGATGAGACCAAAAAGTACTACGGCAAAGTGAAGTGTCCAAATCCCTAAAAACCAATAGGCAAATCCTTTCCGGAATTGTTTAATTACGGGAAACAACCAAATGGCAAGCGATAGCCATAGTCCACTGACCACGAGGTCCAAAAAGATTGAAATTCGAATTTGAAAGGTGTTTTCAAAGATGTGTTCCAGCAGACTGGGTGTCCAGGCCATTGAACTAAATAGGTTTCTTAGATTCATTGCGGGGATGCCTAATGCTACGATGGTAAACAATAGGACTCCAGTAATACGTCCGATTTTAATGTTCGATTGCATGATTGTTCGTTTTTTGATTGATGATTGATGAATTTTTATAAAATGAAGTGAACTACAGTTTTACAATTTTGTTTTGGGTAATTTGATAGTGGTTTAAATGGTCCATAGCTTGTATCCCTTTCTGGAGATTAAAGGAGATAAGCTGCAAAGCCTGTAACGTCTCGTGCTTGACTTTGGCTACTTCCTTTGGGTTGGATTGTGAACCTTTCTCATTTGGAGTACTTAGAAAAAATAGGATAATCCACAATGGAAGTGATGCTTTCTTGATTCCCTTAGTAATATTCAAAAAGGGTAAAACTCCTTTTGTATGTTTCATGATTGTTCGTTTTTTGATTGATGATTGATGATTGATGATTGATGATTGATGATTGATTGATGAATAAACTGTTGATTACTCTTTTTGTACGTTTACGATTTTGATGTTTTTGATGTCCCCAGCAATATCCACTAGACCATCCGAAGTATTGCTATAGTTCATATGTTCATATTTTAAAAGCAGCTGTGCCGCACTGTGCCCTTTGAGCTGCAAATTCAGTTCATTTCCCGCAATAGTATCTTTGGATTCAATGATACTGTAGCTACCGAGTTGGAGGTGTTCGAGCGTTTTAAGGGTTATATGAACTTTAACACTGTCCCTTTTTCGTATGTCATTGGGTGTTTCTATGGATAAGGTGTCGTTTGCCACATAGGTTTTAACAGAATCAATAAGATAACTTGGAGCCTCTATCTGGATTTTTTGCAAACTATCCTGGACAAGTACAATTTTTATCGGAGCCATGGTTGAAATGCCTTTAAAGGGGGTAATGGTACGCTCTTCGGTGACTCTGGTTGCTGTCGCCCTTTTTCTATTATCTTCTTTTATATAACGATGTGTGGTAAGCTGAAAGGCCAAAGTGAAAATCAAAATAGCCCCTAATGCCCCAAATAGGATGAGATTACTTTTTTTCATGGTTTTCTTGCTTAAATGAGTTAATTAACTCTTCCAAAGGAATGTTCATCATGTTCATTTTTCGGAAAACATCAGGTAAAGTATGTTCCATAAATTCCTTACGTTTGATTTCCATAACTTTTGCATATCCGTTTTCGGCGACAAAATATCCGATTCCTCTTTTGTTATAAATGACTTCCAAATCCTGTAGGTGGTTAAATGCGCGAATGGCTGTATTTGGATTTACCTCTACCAACATGGCTATTTCTCGCACCGATGGGATTCGCTCTTCCTCCTTCCAGCGTTTTTCCAGAATGTTTTCATAGAAAACTTCCGCGATTTGCAGATAAATGGGTTTGCTATTGTCAAAATCCATTACTACACCTCCTTTTCCTTTATTTTCAAATAGGCTACCAAGAGCATCAAGGGTCCAAATATGAGCCCGTAGAACCATTTGCCCACCAATGAAAAATCCTGACTGGCCCTATCAAAGCCATGGGAACCTGAAGACCGACCCGAGAAAATCCCAAAGTCATGATTTAGTAACCCAAAACAGATAAAGTTGAAAATGAGAAATCCTATGAACAGTATTCCTAATACCAATAAGGTTTTCCCCATGCGATTCTTGGTAAAACTTAATGCACCAACCAGAAACAGGGGTTGGACAAAAAGGTACAACAGCACTACTTTCCAGTAATTCACTGAGAATAATGATGTTAACGTGAAATCTGCCCGGAAAATAATGGTGCCCACTATCATGGCAAAAATCCCAACTGTTATAGCCAGCATAGAAAAGATAAGGGTATAGGCAACATATGCATTGACCCATTTTCCCGTGATACGTTCTTTGGTTGATACAGGTAGCGAGAGATAGGAATGGTTCAATTTAGGATTTTGAAACTCACGGCAGATGGCATAGGTATATAAAATCCCAAGGGGAAAATAACAAAGAGCAAAACACCCAAGAAATTCATCAGAGGAGAGTTCTTTATCCCAGGCCATGTTGAAAAGGCATAGCAAGAAAAGTATAATGCTGGAAACCAATATCCCAGTAATAATACTTCCTTTTAATAAGGTAATATCCCTTCTTATGAATTGTACTATTCTTGAAACTTCAAATTCCATGGCAATTAACTAGTGCTTTATGATAGAATTGATTTCTTCACGCTTCGTGAGCACCCCATTAAAGAGCAACTCCAGGTCAACTTCACTTTCTTCTTGATTTTCCCGAGTCAAAATTGCTTTTCCCCCAAAACTGGATTCCGTAAAGAGGACTTTTGATTCTTCTGACTTTGAGGCCCTACCAAACCAGAGTGCATCCGAAACATTCGATAAAGGTTGGTCGAAAATGATTTGAGCGTTATCCATAATGACCACATGGTCAATCAAACTGTGTAGGTCCCTTACCTGATGGGTTGAAATGATTATGCATTTATCCTCATTAATCGCCGATGCCAATATTTTTCTAAATTGACTTTTGGATGGAATATCCAAACCGTTAGTGGGCTCATCCATGAGTAGGAGGGGAGTATTCGTAGCCAATCCAAAAGCAATCATAACCTTTTTCTTTTGACCAAAGGATAATTTGGCTATCCCTTGTTTTCTAAAAAGTCCAAATTCTTCAATAAGGGAATAAAAAGAATCTGTGGAAAAGTTGGGATAGAAAACCGAATTTATTTTTTCATAGGTCTCTATCGAAACCGCAGGAAGTTCAAAATCTTCTGGAATAAAATACAGGTCTTTGAGGGTTCGAACATTTCTTTCGTGCGTGGAAGCTCCATATAAAGTACAGTATCCAGCTTCTGGGTTTAGCAATCCACAAACCAATTTCATTAAGGTACTTTTCCCCTCACCATTTTTCCCGAATAAGCCATAGATGCTTCCGGAAGCAAAGGTCAAATCCACCGATTTAAGGATAGGACGGCCTTTGGGATACTTAAAATGAAGTTGTTTTAAGGTTAACATTATAGTGTATTAGTAAACTAGAACACTACAAATGTATAAAAAGAATTTGATTCTCCAAAAGTTTTTTAAAATTCACTGGAAAGGGGATAAGAAAAAAGCCCCTATTGGAGCTTTTATGTTCTATGTATTATTGGTTTTGCAAGAATTCGGATAAGCGGTCGAATACAGAGCCCCATCCATTATAGAATCCCATTTGCTCCTGTTGCCGACAGTACTCTTCGGTTTCGTGTACGCAGTGAAAGGTAAACTTGGTTTTATCTCCATCGGCCTCAAAAATGGAGTGAATTTCAACATTCTCGGTCATGGGCCTGAAATTGGCACTGGATACAATTTTCTGATGGCGTACGATTTCGGAATATACTCCCTCTGCTATGAATTCATTGCCGTCTGGCATCTTCATGATGTATTTCCATGCACCGCCTACTTCAAAATTATGTTTGATTACGGTAGTCTCCATTCCTTTTGGCCCCCACCAGCTTGTAATGTGTTCGGCCTCGGTCCAGGCTTCCCATACAAGTTCAATAGGTGCGTTGAAGGTTCTTTGTAGGGTAAGTGTTCGGCCTTTGGGTAGATTGTCATTGCTCATTTTTATTGGATTTTTGTTGTAATTGGTTTAGGTAATTTTCAAAGGAATCCAGTTTTTCCTCCCACAGATTGCGATATTGGTCAATCCATAGAAAAGCTGGAATCAGGTTTTTAGGATTGATGAGACAATAGCGTTCCCTTCCTTTCTGGGCGATGGAGATGATTCCACACTCCTCAAGAATCCGTAAATGTTTTGATATGGCAGGTCGGCTAATGTCAAAATGCTCAGCAACCTTATTTACCGTCATGGTCTGTTTTGACAAATGCTCTATAATGTCTCTTCGAACGGGGTCGGCAATAGCTTGAAAAACGTCTCGTCGCATTTTAATGTAACTGAATGGTTACAAATATATATGTAATCATTTGGTTACGCAAATGTTTATAGAAATAAAGTCGTGTTTTACGGAAGTCGAGCTTAGTTCACGGACAATTTTCAGGTGCGCAACGACATCGTAAGGTGTTCTAGTTGTGTAAAGGCATGTGGGGGTTTCGCTTCCACATTTTATCTTGAACAACGAGAATAATAGCCGTGATAATGGTAAGGAAAAAGTAAATCCATTCCGAAGTACCAAACGCGTTTTGCACATTATTCATTGAGGCATGCATTAGCATCAAAGCCAATAGGGAATACTTGGATTTATTGTAGAGCCAGCTGTAAATGATGGTTATGGGTATCATCCATACAAATCGGGGTAACATTTCTACAATTCCGCCTGTTCCATAAAATCCATTATAATGAAGGGGTAGGTGCCAGAGACTCCAAAAGAAGGAAATAACCAAAGCCGTTATCAGCGGACTTTGTTTTTTCTGCATCTCTTTTTGCATAAAACCGCGCCAGCCAAATTCCTCATTACCACCAAAAAATAAAAGGGTACTCAGAAAACCGACAAAATACTTTAGTTTGAAATCGATAAAGATTTCGGTCAAAGGGGCTTTGGCCAGATACCCAATACCATACCCAATAAGACTTAGTGCTGGAACGATTGCAAATCCTAAAATATACCATCTCAGTTTTCCTTTTTCGGGTAAAAAACTAGTGATATGATTTTCCAAGATAGCTTTGCTAGTAGCATTGCTGGCATTCAAAGCGAGAACTAAAAATGCGACACCAAACAAAATATATGCAATCCAGCCTACTTTTTGGAAAGTAGGTACGGGACTATTTTCGGATTCTGGATTCTCTATCCATAACCGTAATACAATAACCAAAAACGCCAGAAGGAAAATGAAAACAAAAATTGGTATGGAATGCACCTTAATAGTAGTCTTGGAATTACTAACGGCAATAAGATACCCAGCCAAAAGCGGACCGCAACCGCCAATTAAGCTTAGTCCTAAAGCAACGTCTTTGTCGAAATCAAAAATTGCGGGCAAAAACCAAAAGAAATATGTGATAAAAAAGGTCAGCAACAGATAGCTGACTACAGGTCTTTTGTTGAAAAAGGCTTCCATGGTTGGTTTGGTAAATGAGTTATTTTTTAAAGGGGGAGATGCTTAAAGGTAGCGAAAAAACCTAAACCTCTTTCGTCGTATTGACCATCAGTACAGAGAGTGCTATTTATCTTCCCACTCCGTATGAAAGATGCCCTCCCTGTCCAACCTTTCATAAGTATGTGACCCAAAGTAATCCCGTTGTGCCTGAATCATATTCAAAGGCAGTCTACTGCTGGTATAAGCATCGAAATAGGTAAGAGAGTTAGAAAGTCCTGGTAGTGGAATACCATTGGTTGCCCCATAGGCTACCAACTCCCGTGTAGCATCCACAGTTTCTTGTATTTTTTGGGAAAAAGAAGGGGATAGCAATAAATTAGGCAAATCTGGTTGGGCCTTAAACGCATCTGTAATATCAGCTAATAAGGCAGCCCGGATGATACACCCTGCTCTCCAGATTTTGGCAATTTCCCCCAAATCCAATTCATAGCCATATTCCTTGCT
The DNA here is from genome assembly GCF_965601775.1 of Flagellimonas sp. Lineage (GTDB taxonomy): Bacteria > Bacteroidota > Bacteroidia > Flavobacteriales > Flavobacteriaceae > Flagellimonas. Next base: position 2,273,138 of record NZ_OZ271837.1, on the reverse strand, counting down.
GGCATCCGCCAATTGGTGCATACCTTGGGCATAGGCCATAATAAATGCGAAGTACAACGCTTTTTCCGCTTTATTGGTTAGGGTATCTTTTACTACGGATTCAGGAGTGGGCCTCTCATAAATTTCATCCGCTTTAATGCGTTCATCCTTTAGAGCAGAAATCTCGCGCATACTTACCGCAATATCGATAGTGGGAACAGGAATCCCCAAATCCATTGCATTTTGGGAAGTCCATTTACCAGTTCCTTTTTGTTTGGCCTTGTCCAGAATCATGTCAACTAGGTCGCCATTGGTCAAATCATCTTTTTGCTCCAGAATTTCAGAAGTAATTTCAACCAAGAAAGATTGTAAGCGTCCGGCATTCCATTTTGCGAAGGTTTCATGCTGCTCAGCATTGGTAAGTCCCCCAGCTTTTTTAAGCAGGTCGTAAATTTCAGAAGTCAATTGCATCAACCCATATTCAATGCCATTGTGGACCATTTTTACATAGTTACCTGCGGATTTTGGGCCTAAATAGGTGACACAAGGCTCACCTTTGTACTTAGCTGAAACCGCTTCAAAAATGGGTTTTACATATTGATAGGCATCCCTGGAACCTCCAGGCATTATACTAGGTCCCTTTCTGGCCCCTTTGGCGCCTCCTGAAACCCCAGCACCAAAGAAATTGATGCCTTTTTCTTTGAGGTAGGCCTCCCTTCTGTCTGTATCTGTAAAAAAGGAATTCCCTCCATCGATTATGATATCGCCTTTATCCAAATGGGGTAGTAGCGATTCTATGACAATATCCACGACCTTCCCCGCGGGGACTAGCAGCATGATTTTACGTGGGGTACTCAGAGCGTGGACAAATTTGGATACATCGACAGTAGCATTGACCTTTTCGGTATTTCCGCCTTCATCAATCAGGGCATTTACTTTTTCTTCATCCAAATCGTTTCCAAAAGCGGTAAAACCGTTATCAGCAACATTCAAAATGAAATTTCTACCCATTACACCCAGGCCCACTAAGCCAAAATCGTATGTATTTGCCATGTTTTTTAGTTTGAATTCCTGTGTTACGACAACCTTAAGTAAACCATTTGTCGTATTCCGAACCTAAAATAAACGTTATATTCGTCTTGCTCAAAAAAATAATGTGTTGTATTTACAATACATGTTTTAAATTGTAGGCAATTGCGACCAACAATCCAACTCATCAGTACACTTTTATGAAAAAGACAGACAACCAAATGCTGGTCATTTTTGGGGCTTCAGGAGACCTTACCGCCCGGAAATTAATACCAGCGCTTTTCAATTTGTATGTTGCCAAGCAACTTCCCAAAAACTTTGTAGTACTTGGCGCTAGCCGAAGTAACTTATCTGATGAGGATTTCAGAAACAAAGTGGTGTACGATAGTCCTTATTTGAAATCCAAAATCGAGGACTTGAAGGATAATTACCTTAAGGGCTTCACAGATATGTTTTTCTACGAGGACCTGGGGAGTGATTATACGAGTGAATATAGTGGCCTAGCCAAACGAATTGCTGAATTAAACGTATCGGAAAAAACCGATAACAACTATATTTTTTATTTATCCACTCCGCCAAGTTTGTATGAACCCATCGCCAAAAATTTGGCTGAGGTAGGTTTAAATAATCAAGATTTGGGCTGGAAGCGCCTTATTGTGGAAAAACCTTTTGGGTATAGTTTGGAAACGGCTAAGAGCCTAAATAAAGGCCTACAGCAATATTTTTCTGAACCTCAGATATATAGAATTGACCATTATTTGGGTAAAGAAACTGTTCAGAATCTTTTGGTAACTCGTTTTTCGAACAGCATTTTTGAACCCCTATGGAATCGAAATTATATTCATCATGTGGAAATTACCAATGCTGAAAGTGTTGGGGTTGAGAAGAGAGGTGGATATTATGACAAATCAGGTGCGTTAAGGGACATGTTCCAAAATCACTTAATGCAAATTGTTTCTCTAGTGGTCATGGAACCTCCAATTGGCGACGAACCTGAGGAAATCCGAAACGAAAAGGTAAAGGCTCTAAAGTCACTTCGTATTATGCGGGATGAAAAAACCTTGTTTGAAAATACGATTCGTGCCCAGTATGTAGCTTCAGAAATAAATGGAGAAAAAGTCAAGGGATATCGGGAAGAAGATGGGGTAAGCCCAGATTCCACTACTGAAACCTATGCCGCTATCAAGTTTTATGTGGACAACTGGCGTTGGCATGGAGTACCTTTCTATGTGCGAACAGCCAAGAGAATGCCTACCAAGGTTACTGAGGTCATTATTCATTTTAAAACACCACATCATCAAATATTCAAAGACTCTGGGGTAAACAGTAAGGACAATAAACTGATTATTCGTATTCAGCCTGATGAAGGAATTTTGATGAAGTTCGGGGTAAAAGTACCCGGTCAAGGATTCAAGGTAGAGCGCGCCAATTTGGATTTTTATTATTCCAGTTTGGCGGAAACCTATGTGATGGAAGCTTATGAGCGTTTACTTTTGGATGCCATGCAGGGCGATGCCACGCTATATGCTCGGGCAGATGAGGTGGAGGCCGCTTGGGAATTTGTAGACCCTATTTTGGATTATTGGAAAAGCGGAAAGGACGTTCGGATGTACGGTTATGCAGCCGGAGTATGGGGTCCAGAGAATGCGGATGAGCTTATCGAGGAATTGGGATATTGGCGTAATCCAGGACAGAACCTGGCCGACGACCCGGGGTATTGTGTGATTTGTTAGGTTGGTCTAAGGTCTAAGGTCTAAGGTCTAAGATTTGAAGTTTGATGTTCGACGTCAGTTCGAGAAATCTCCTTCAGAAGTCTTGTAAGGAGGCCAAGCAATTAAGAACTATAGAAAACTATGGAATTAAAGATATATAAGAATAAGAACGAAGTTGCTGAAGCTTTTTCCGCTTACTTCGAAAATTTTGTTGAGGGAAAAGATTTGGTGCATGTTGCCTTATCTGGAGGCAGTACGCCAAAAATCGTTTTTGACGTGTTGGTTTTGGAATATGGAAGTAAAATTAATTGGTCCAATGTTCATTTTTATTGGGGAGATGAGCGTTGCGTTCCACCAGATGATGACCAAAGCAACTACAAAATGACAGTGGACCACCTATTTTCAAAAATTGAGGTACCCAAGGAGAATATCCATCGCATTTTAGGCGAAAATGACCCTGGTTCCGAAGCGATGCGCTATGCCAATTTATTGGAAATCAATTTGGATAGGGTGGATGGCGTTCCACAATTCGATTTGGTGATACTGGGTATGGGCGATGATGGACATACTGCTTCAATTTTTCCACATGAAATTGCCCTTTGGGAGTCCGAAGACCATTGTGTGGTAGCAACACATCCGGAATCTGGACAAAAAAGGGTTTCAATCAATGGTAAAGTTATCAATATGGCCAAAGAAGTAGCGTTTTTAGTCACTGGCCAGGGGAAAAAGGAAAAGGTTGAAATAATTACGCAACAAAAAGAAGGTTTTGATAAGTATCCCGCTTCTTTGGTGAATCCAGCCTCTGGAAAGTTGCTCTGGTTTTTGGATGAGGATGCTGCTTCCATGATATAGATGAAAAACCTCCAAGAAATGGTTCAAGGAGGTTGTATTCACATCAATCAAAAAACCAGTCCAAATGAAAGGACTTTACTTTTGTCAAATTATCTTCTGTAAAATCGGATAAGAAGATATATGGATATCAAATTTGGTAGTAAGAACATCAAAAAGGATTGGATTATTCCATTTGAATCTGTAATCACATGGGTTTGCAAGCCGACGACTAAATCTAAAATATCCATCGTCAATCGACCAATCAATGCCAATAAAATAGAGTGGACCGTTCTGAAAACCCAAATACCAAATACCATAACTAGAGCCAAAGCTAAATACCTTCCGGCTGAGTTCAACATTATAAAATCACTTGCTCCTCCTGTATCAATGCCAAAGGCTTTCATCATCCCATTCCCATCAAAATAACTGTAAATGCTAAATAATAAAGTCCATAGTGTAAGGTAGGCGGGGAGAATAAACCACCAACGAGGGATATCTACACTTTTTACCGCTCTTGTTTTCATTTTAGTTCAATTTTTCTAAGGGAATTTGTAGTTGATGCGGCCTATTTTCAGGTTTGTCAAAGGGAGTACCATCTACATGCTTAGCTCCCATAAATAGTAACCCATTTTTAAAATAAATTAAGTCATAATCGGATACGATTTGACCTTCAACTATGTTGAACATGGGGAAAGCCTTCCCCAAAATATCTTTTTTGCTGTTTGCCTCAAAGGGAGACATATTTCCAGGAAGACCTGCATTCAACATTTGAGCGGCTTGCGGGTTTAATGGTGTAACAGCGAAGCCGTTGTTCAATACATAATCAATTTTCCAGGCTCCCTTAGCGATTGGGTGTTCTTCACCCCAATTTAACTGACCCTTGAATTCAAATTCCAATAAGGGAAGCTGACCATAATTGTCGGCAAACAAGGTTATGGTTCCCACAAAAGTGTCATCTGGGCGATAGGTGAAACGTCTTTTTAGATAAGTAGGGGTTATTTTACCACTACCGGTGCGGTCTTCGGTAGGTCTCAATTCTACCGCAATACTCTCCCATTCTCCTAAAGCATACGACTTTACTTCTTTTAAGGTTTTAGGTTGTTGTATCATAAACATGGCTTTTTTTCTCATATTCTTTGATTTTTGACCGTGTACCGAATAAGCGCCAAAAAAAGCAAGGAGAATCAGTACTAAAAAGGGATTGATTTTCATTCGTATTTGTTTTGTGAATCAAAAATGCCATATTTGTCTATTAATGACAAGTAGTCCATATTTTTGGTAGTAGTATAAAATTTTAGACTATTGTGGTATGAAAAGAAAAAACAAGGATTTTAACCCCAATGGATGTCCTGTTACGCATTGCCTCAATAAAATTGGAGGTAAATGGAAGCCGGTAATTCTGTTTTTGATACGAAAAGATTGTAACCGGTTTTCAATGCTTCAACGTGCAATTCCTGACATAAGTAAGCAAATGCTGGTTAATCAGCTTCGGGAATTAGAGTCAGATAAGGTTTTGGATAGAAAAGTATTTGCCGAAGTGCCTCCTCGAGTACAATACAGTATTTCTGATTATGGACAAACTTTATTGCCCATCATTGACAGTATGCAAGAATGGGGTCTTAAAGATATGGACAAAAGCTGTTAAGGGGTTGGGAATCAATCCAAATCCAACTGCACATTCTCACCTTCCAAAAATTCCAGGTACTGATTCACCTTAAATGCCTTGGAGGCGTATTTTGAGTCCCTATCATGTGCCGATAGCTTGCGTTCCTTGCTTCGGGCAAAGCGCCGCATGCCCTGCTTGTCTTTAACTATCAGACCTGGAACTGCAATGTTTTTTCCATTTTCATCTTTGGCCACCATAGTGAAATAGGAGGAGTTACAATGCTTGATTTCTCCAGTCTGTATGTTTTCGGATTCCACACGAACGCCAACTACCATTGAGGTACGTCCAGTGTAGTTAATACTGGCTTTAAGTGTTACCAATTCTCCCACATCGATGGGATTCAGGAAATTCACACGATTCACAGAAGCAGTAACGCAATAGCTTTGGGAGTGCTTGCTAGCACATGCAAAGGCAATTTGGTCCATTAGGCTTAGGATATATCCTCCATGTATTTTACCTCCAAAATTAGAGTGGGCCGGGAGCATAAGCTCCGTTATAGAAACCCTGGATTCCTGTACTGTCTTGAACTTTTTCATAATTATTTCCTAAAGTGTGGGGATTCTTCTTGGACTACATCGATAATGAAATATTTGGTGTCACCGAGCCAAAAAAAAGTGCCATAACGCTCTTTATAGGTTACTTTTACGTACTTGCCTTGGTATTCTTTTAATTTTTCGATGACTTCTGCTTCGCTGTCTTCTACTGAAAACTCGAATATTTGTGCTCCCGAGATACCCTGACTAATTTCACCCTCCCAGGTCTTGGCCAAAACTCCTTTTCTACTGAATTTGATTAACTCTCCAGAACGATACCCCTCACTGAAGGAGACATAGTAGATAAATGCAAAATAACCTGCAATTCCGAAGACAATAAGGGTAATAAAAATGAAAAGGAATTTACGCATGCTTACAACTCAAGTTTAGGTTCTTCGTAATCGTCTTCTTGAGCCCTTTTTAAAATAGGTTCTGGAATTGACTTTTTGGCTTTGGCTCCCATCTTTTTAAGTTTTTCAATACTGGTCACAATATTCCCTCGTCCTTCCACCAATTTGTTCATGGCTCCGCGATATTCATTTTTCGCTTCATCCATCTTCTTGCCCACTTTGGTCAAATCCGAAACAAAACCTTCGAACTTATCATATAAAGCTCCTGCTTGTCTGGCTATCTCAATCGCATTTCGTTGTTGTTTTTCATTGCTCCACATGGTATCAATAGTCCGTAGTGTAGCCAAAAGAGTGGAAGGGGTCACAATCACAATATTTTGCTCAAAGGCCTTGTTGTAAAGCGAAACATCTTTATTTATAGCGATAGCGAAGGCGGGTTCTATAGGCACAAACATTAATACAAAATCCGGACTTTCCATCTCGTAGAGGTCTTCATATTTTTTGGCTGAAAGTTGCTCCACATGCTTTCTTAGTGAATTGATATGATCCTTTAAAAAACGCGGTTTGTCTTCTTCTTCAGCATTGGTGAAGCGTTCATAGTCGGTTAAGGAGACTTTGGAATCGACAATCATTTTTTTGCCATCCGGCATGTGGATAATAACATCGGGCAATACACGACTGCCATCCTCAAGAGTAAAACTTTGTTGTACGCTATATTCCCGGTCTTTTTCCAATCCAGATTTTTCCAAAACACGTTCCAGCACTAATTCTCCCCAATTTCCTTGCATTTTGCTATCTCCTTTTAAGGCTTTGGTCAAATTCTCGGCCTCTTGTGTAATTTTCAGATTCTGATTTTGGAGATTAAGTAATTGCTCTCTTAATGCTGAATGTATACTGATATTTTCCTTTTGCGATTTTTCTACCTTCTCTTCAAACTCTTTTATCTTTTTGTTCAAAGGGGTAAGAATATTTTCAATGTTCTGCTTGTTACTTTCCGTAAATTTTTTGGATTTGTCCTCTAAAATCTTGTTGGCCAGTATTTCAAAATCCTTGGTGAATTTTTCTTGAAGTTTTTCCAATTCCTCTTTTTGCTCCGCATGCTTCTGCCGCAAATTCTCTAAATCCGCTTGGTAGCGCACAATCTGATTGCCCTGAAGTTCCTTTTCGGATTGAAGCTGTCTATTCTTTTCATCTGAAGTCACCAGTTTTTCATCAAGACCCGATATGGTATGGCTCAATTGTGTTTCGCGTTCTTTCCAGACACTTTCAGTAGATTTTGTTTTGAGCTTCTGGAGGTACATACCCAAAAACGCACCCGCTATTAAAGCAACTACTCCAATCAACACAAAAATCAACTCTGTACTCATAAATTATTTTCTTCGGATAAAGATAGCAGATTCCAAACTTCGGGGAAATGGTGATTCGAGTTACTTTTTAACCTTATATGTTCCTGTTTTGGCATCAAATTGAACCATTTCCGATGGGAAAAGTGAATCAAAATGCTTGGCCTCAATTAATTGGCATGGCTCCCCAAAAGGATTTTGGTTTCCATCTAATATCAACATAAAATCACAGGTCTGAATGGCTAAATCAATTTCATGGGTGGTGAACAAGATGGTTTTATGCTGTTCATGGGCTAATTCCTGCAATAGTTTTAGAATTTGAACCTTGTGATGTAAGTCCAAATGGGTAGTGGGTTCATCCAGAAGAATCAAAGAAGTGTCTTGCGCCATAGCTCGGGCAATCAATACCCTTTGAAACTGCCCGTCGCTGAGTTCATGACATTTTTTATGCCGCAATTTATCCAATAGGAAAGTGTTGATGCTTTTTTCAATTCTGGACCGGTCTTTTTTGGTCAGTTTTCCCAGCCAATTGGTATGGGGTTGTCTACCTAAAGCAATCAATTCCTGAACGGTAAGATTTTTGGAAGTCGTTTTTTCGGTAAGTACAACACTTCGCTTTTGGGCCAACTGTAATGGTGACAAAGATTCTAAGGGATGGTCATCCACTCTAATTTCCCCTGACTTTTTGGACTGCAGTCCTCCCAAAGTACGAAGTAAGGTCGATTTTCCTATCCCATTGATACCTACTATGGCACAGAGAGAACCCTTTTCCAAGGCAAACGAAATGTTCTTGGCTACAGTGATTGATGGATACCCAATGGACAGATTATCAACAGTTAAGATTTGATTTTTCACATCCATTAGAAAACCATTTTTCGTTTTCGAATCAATAGCCATATAACCACAGGTGCCCCCACCAAGGTTGTAATGGCGTTAATGGGTAACACATTGGCGGAATTGGGCCATTGTGCAATAGTATCACAAAGCAACATCAAGATGGCGCCGTAAAGAAAAACTGCGGGAATCAAAATCCGGTGTTCCATGGTATCAAAAATCTGACGGGTAAGATGGGGTACGGCCAAGCCGACAAAAGCTATGGGACCTGCAAAAGCAGTGATGCCACCTGCTAATAGACCGGTGGCAACAATAGCGACAAATCTGGATTTTTTAATTGAAATCCCCAGGCTTTCTGCATAATTATCCCCTAATAAGAAAGCATTAAGCGATTTGATGGAGAAAACACTTAAAATAATTCCCAAAATGACTATTCCAGTCAAAAGTAGCACCTGGGACTGTGATAAATTCCCAACACTACCAAAAGACCAAAAAATAAAACGCTGTAAATTATCGGCCGTGGAGAAATAAGCCAATACACTGACAATGGCCGAGGTGATGCTTCCGAACATCAATCCAATAATTAAAAGTGCCATGGTATCTTTTACCCGATTGGCCACTACAATGACCACCAAAAGAACCAGAAAACTACCCAAACTGGCGGCAATAGCAAGGGAGATATCATTAAAAAATGAGAAGGAAGCCCATCCAGAAATCAACGAGCCGCCCATCAACAGCAAAGCTGCACCCAAACTAGCTCCGGAACTTATTCCCAAAACAAAAGGACCCGCCAAGGGATTTCGAAACAGGGTCTGCATCAAAAGTCCACTTAAGGATAGACCACCACCTACCAAAACTGCCGTGAAGGCCTTGGGAATGCGATAATTCCAAAGGATATAGTCCCACGAAGGTGTTTCCATAGCTTTTCCAAAAAAAGAAGAGATGATTGCATCGAACGGTATGGCGACTGACCCCGAGCTTATGTTTAATATCCAGGCAACGCATAGCGCCAAAACGATACATAGAAATGAAATATGATATTTCTGGGATAAAAACACTTATTGCAAAGGTTTGAAAAAATGAGTTTCGTACCCATCGATAAGATTGGGATGTAGAATGGAAATGAGGTCCTTTAATACCAAATCGGGTCTTTGGGGTGCCAGTTCATAAAACAAAATACCCCCTGTTTCTCCTTTTGCTATGGCATTGGAAAACACATTTTGATTTTTATAGGCATCGAATTCCAAATAATGCGAATTGGCACTTTCCATTTCAGAATATGTACTATGCAGGGAGGGGTTGAACCAAAACTCCGCCTCTTTTCCTTTAGTCAAAACCTCTTCCAAACTCAGTCCGATACTTCCCGTTTCATCAGTTTCTTGCCAAAGATATTCCGCATTGGCATCCTTTAAAAACTGGGACATCCAACTGTTTCCACCTGCAACGTACCAAACATCTTTGTAGAGTCCTCCAGTGAGTACCGTAGGTCTTGAGTCCGCATTTTGAGCCAGTTGCTTAGCTTGGGTATATGAGCTTTCAATGGTTTTAAAAATGCGGTCTGCTTCTTTTTCTTTTTGATAAAAGGGAGCGAAGAACTTAATCCATTCTGCCTTTCCCAATGGGGTTTGCTCGGTCCAATCCCCATTATAAACGATAGGAATACCTGACAGTTTCAAAGTTTCATAGGCTTTATTGGTCCCATTGATACCAAAACCAACGAGTACGTCTGTATTTAAATCCAAAGCAATTTCCGTATTGATGTTTTCGTTGGTGCCCAACTCTTTTATAAAACTGCTATCAATCCTTTCCCGTGTTTTAGGGGAGGAAATCAAATCTGTATTGGGAAATCCTACCATCGTATGTAAAACCCCCAATTCCTCCAGTGCTGGGATATGTGTAGTTGATGTTACAATCATACGCTCTACAGGGACTGAAACAATGGCATCATACGCATCCTTGGGAAGGGTAGTTGAAGGCAACTTTTCTCTCGGAATAAGAGCATAGGTAAACTCGTTTGTGGCACCTGGCCAAGCCGAGATGACCTTGATTACCGTAAAATCCGATGTTTCTTCTATTGAAAACCCTTTTGCATACTTTATAGAGACTTCTTTTCCACTTTGTTCAACGAGTGAAGAGGACTTTTTTTCCTTACAAGACCCTATCAATAAAAGAAGCAAGAGGCCGTAGGATAAAGAGAATAGGGATTTTCGCATCATGGGTTCAAAAGTAAGATTATTTAATTTTTACAAAAAAAGATTAAACAGAATCATTACTTTCGTCGGGAATTTTGGTTCACATAATTTTTATGTGATTAAAAGGGAATCTGGTGCAATTCCAGAACTGTTCCCGCAACTGTAAAGTTTATGCCAACCGTGTTTGGCACCTCTTCAAGAGGATGTTATGTACTGCAATGCCACTGTTCTACAGAATGGGAAGGCCAAATAACATTGAACAAGTCAGGAGACCTGCCAAATTCAAACAAACATTGTTAAACTTTCGGGATAAAGGTTTACGTATGAAGCACATACTATTCTCCCGTTTATTCACTTAAACGAAATGAAAAAAAATCATTTGTGGTGGTGCGCCACACTTTTTATGGGCCAATTTTTTTATGCCCAAAATGCACAACAGGATTCTATTGCAGTACAACAACTGCAGGAAGTCGTGGTCAGTGACTCGCGATTTGAACTGAAACGTGAAAATTCAGGTAAGACCGTTATCAAGATTTCTGCAGAGGAACTTGAGCGCAATCAGGGTAGAACTATCCCTGAAATCATCAATACCAAAAGCGGAATTGAAATCGCAGGTAGTCGCGGTCGAGATGGTTCGGTATTTGGCGTATTTGCCCGAGGGGGTAGGGGTCGCCAGGCTTTGGTAATTATTGATGGGGTAAGGGTGTCTGACCCCGCCTCATTTTCACAGGAATATGATTTGCGTTTGCTTTCAACTGCGAATGTAGAATCCATTGAAATAATTAAAGGAGCCGCGAGTACCTTGTATGGAACCAATGCGGCAACAGCGGTTATTAATATTACCACCAAAAAGAATGCAACGGAACCCATTACTGCCAATTTTCAATCAACAATTGGAACCAATCAAACGGCAGAAGACCAAAATTACAATTTGGGTAATTTTCAAAACAGTGCTGCGGTAAACGGTACTTTAAATAAATTCTCCTATGGGGTAAATTTTTCCAACAGATACTCTAGCGGGATATCCGCTGCAGTGACACCTGAAAATGAAGAGGATGTGTTTTCGCAGTTTAGTACGGATATCAAGTTAGGATATCAATTCTCCGAAAAGTTTGAACTTTTAGTTTATGGAAACCAAACCCGGTTTAACAACGAGTTTGATGCTGATTTTGCTGAGGCTCCAAACCAAAACCGGACAACCCAAGAAAGAGTTGGTATCTCCTCATCTTTTAAGTACAACAATGGTTCAATCCATTTGAATGCAGCCTACGCTGATTATGAGACCGATACCCAAAGTACTTTTGGGGAGAGCATGCTCAATGGTAAAAACCGGGTGCTGGATGTATACAATAAATACGTTTTTGACGATAAGTGGCATACGATTCTAGGGGTAAATTACCTCAAAGATGAAGCTGTTTTCACCAATGAAGCCGATTTTACCATTATTGACCCTTATATTAATGTGGTTTATGTTTCGGACTTTGGTTTTAACCTAAATACTGGAGCTAGACTTAATAATCACTCAGAATATGGAACCCATTTTGTATTTAATGTAAACCCTTCTTATTCATTTTCGACTGAAACAGGATACATCAAATTACTGGGCTCCTATGCCACCTCGTACATTACCCCGAATCTGATTCAGTTGTTTGGGGACTTTGGTGCCAACCCAGATTTGGAGCCTGAAGAGAACAGGACGATTGAAGGAGGGGTTGAGTATTATATCAATGATAAACTGAGGGTGAGTGCTTTGTATTTTGATCGAAACGAGAAAAATACCATTGGTTTTGACCAGAATTTTGTAAGTATCAATGTTGCTGATGAGATCGATGTTAGTGGATTGGAATTTGAGGCGTTTTGGTTTCCTGTTGAAAAACTTTCGTTAAACGCCAACTACACTTTTATCGACAGACAAGGGGATAGTGCCATTAGAATACCGGAACACAAGGTCAACCTGAATGTTGGGTATCAAATATGTGCCTCAACTAATGTTTCATTGGATTATGCCTATACGGGAGAAAGATTGGATACAGATTTTAGCACTTTTACCGACGTTTCCTTAGATGCCTTTTCTTTGGTGAATTTGTATCTTGAGCATGAATTGACACCCAATAAATTGAAAGTCTTTTTGAGTGGCAACAACCTGTTGAATGAGGATTTTGCGGAAGTATTCGGGTTTACCACACGCGGAAGGAATATCAATGCAGGTTTTAATCTAAGTTTCTAGTTGGTAAAACAAATTATGCTTAAGGTTTGCTCTTTTATGCCTGCTGTCACCCAGATGATTTATGACATGGGTTTACAAGATTATTTGCACGGTGTCACCTTTGAGTGTCCTGAACTGGCATTGAGAGAAAAGAAACCTGTAGTACGTTGCATTTTGGAAGGCAAGAGTCTGTCAAGTCAAGAAATTGACGCCCTTTTCTCAGCAAGCAAACACCAAGGTAAAGACCTCTACTATGTGGATGAACCTTTGTTGGAGGAGATTGAGCCAGATATCATATTTACCCAAGACATGTGCGATATCTGTCAAATAGATACAGCTTGTACCGCAGCGGCAGTAGCTAATCTTAAAAAGCAGCCCAAGTTGATTTCCATTAGCCCCGAATCTTTGGAAGATGTCTTTGAATCGGCTATTACCATTGCCAAAGCGATGGGACAAGAAGAGACGGGGTATGCCTATTTGGCTAAACTTAGGAGTAGAATACAAGTTGTAGTTGATAAACTAAGAGCGGAAAGAGCCCTTCCCAAACGTGTGATGTTACTGGAATGGATTGACCCAATTTTTAATTGTGGACACTGGATTCCACATCAAGTCGCCTTTGCAGGAGGTGTAGATATGTTATCCAATCCTTCTGGGGATAGTATTGTGACACCTTGGGAAAAGATTGTAAAATATGACCCAGAAGTTCTAGTAATTTCACCCTGTGGATTTTCTGTGGAGCGAAGTTTGGAGGAACTCCATATTTTAATGGGGAAACAGGGCTGGAATAATTTGAAAGCGGTTCGGGATAAGGCTGTTTTTATAGTGGATTTCGATATGTTCACTCAGTCGTCAGCCAGCACATTAGTTGATGGCATAGAGGTTTTAGCAGGGCTTTTCCATCCTGAATTTATGCAAGTACCGAAAACCTTAAGACATAAATACTTGAATCTGGATAGTTATTTAGCTCAGAAGATTAAAGCATAAAAAAAGCGGCCAATTGGCCGCTTTTTTTTATTGATTCATTTCTATGGGCTTATCCAAGAACATATTATCTTTCATAGTGGTTTGCACTCTAGAACTTGTAATTGGCCGTGCAGGAAACTGTACATTAAATCCTCTTCGTGTTACCGCGCCACCAATCTCTTGTAGTGCTCTAGCCAATAAAGGCTCGTCTGGGTCTCCCAAAATACCCAAATTGGTCACGTCTTCCTCTAATTCAATATCTGGAGCAAGACCATCGGTGTAATCGAAGAAACCGTCAGCATTTTCGTTTCGCCCAACCAGAGGCTGAAGTCCCCATTGACTATCTGCAGGAATCAGATTTTCGCGACTTGCACTATAAATGAACGAGTTCCCGGGATCATCCACCAATGTAATGGAAAACTCGTTTTTGCCGGTAGTGGTTTCCCCAATTTGAATAATATTCATATAAGGTTCTAAACCATTTATTACCAATTCACTGGCCGAAGCAGAACCACCTGTGGTCAAAATGTAAACGCGATTCAGATTTAGCGAGTTTATGGGGCTGGAACCTGTGGTATTTGCAAAGTTGTCCTCTAACTGTTCCGCGGTAAATTGCGCCTGAATTTTGTCGTTCCATCTTTGACGAATGTATAATTTATCGGTATCCGTGCTATGAACCATACTGGCCAACAGTCTGGAAGTGTTTACGGAACCACCTGGGTTGTATCTCATATCCAACACCAATTCTGTTGCACCTGCTGCTACAAACTGTGCAAATGCTGCATTAAGTTCCTCATTGAAACTGCTTAAAAAACGATTATACATTAAATAAGCTACTGTCGTTCCACCAACATCTAAGGTTGTTGCGACTTGAATCGGATTTTCCACAAAGTTTTCAATCTTGGTAAGTGTGACCTCTTTCCCATTGAGGCTAAAGGTTCCACCGTTCAAATCGGCCATACCTAAAGTATATGTAGCGTTTTCACCGAACAACAGATCTCGAAAATTCGTACCAGTAAGTTGAACTCCATCCACATGGGTAAAAAACTCTCCTCTGGAAATGTCCTCACCTTCTGCATCTGATCCAGGAATTATATATTGAACGTAACCGAAAACGTTGTCCGAACCGGATGTAATGAATTGGAGTCCAAATTCAAGTCCGTTACTTCTTGAAACCCCGGAAAGGTTACTAACCAATTCACTAAAATCCTCATTCAGGAAGCTAAATCTATCTTCATCGAATAAGATTTCATTCTGCCATAAATCAAACGGATTAGGGAATTGAGCTAAAAAATTAGTGAATTCTTCATTTGTACTAAATCGGTCATCGGCCAATACCGCAACCTCACCTTGCCAAAAATACCATAGGTTCATGGCACTCCACATAAAACTTTGGACCGTTACATCTGGGTCTTCCGCTACAGGGGGATTGGGATTGGGGTTTTCAATTTCGTTACCATCATCACTTGAACATGAATATAGGATAAGGGTAAGCGAGAAAAGTAGGAAAAATACCTTTTTCATAATTTAGAATATTTTTTAGATAGATTAATCAAAAATCGTTCCAGTCAAACCAAATCAAATTGGAAAAAGGAGGTAAGAATTTCTGAATACTAGCATTTTTTTGCTGAAAATAGGGACATATGAGGACAATTCAAATTTTTTGTAACAAATTTCGATATGTGTCGTCGTGATAATGAAGCCTGAAATAAAAGTGGGCGAATAACTAAACAACCAATGCAACAAAGTGAATTTTTAAATGTGGTTATGCCTTTTAAGGATAAACTGTACCGTTTGGCAAAACGACTACTAGTATCCAAGGAAGAGGCCGAAGATGCCACGCAGGAAGTGTTGCTGAAGTTATGGTCAAAAAACGAGAGTATGGCCGATTATAAAAATGTAGAGGCGTTTGCGATGACTATGACCAAGAATTTTTGTTTGGACCGACTTAAATCAAAACAGGCGAGTAACCTAAAGTTGGTGCACAGCAATTATCAGGATGAAAATACCTCCTTGCAAAAACAACTTGAGGCCGAGGATAGCGTAAGATGGATGGAACGCATTATGGATACGCTTCCGGAGCAACAGAAAATGGTTTTGCAACTAAGGGACATAGAGCAATACGAATTTGAAGAAATATGTGAATTATTGGATATGAAACCGACAGCAGTTCGAGTGACATTATCCAGGGCACGAAAAACAGTTAGAGAAGAATTGGCAAAAAAACATAGTTATGGAATTGGATAGAATAGAAGAACTTTTGGAAAAGTATTTTGAAGCGACCACCACGATTGCGGAGGAGGAAGTTCTGAGCCAATATTTTTCCCAAGACGATATAGAACCCCATTTGGAACAATATAGACCAATGTTCAATTATTTTTCCGTCGCTAAGGAAGAACGTTTCACCAAGCAGGTGCCATTAAAACCTAGAAGAAACTATTATAAATGGATGTCCGTTGCTGCAGTGGCAATCCTAACCTTCGGAATTTATTTTGGTAATCAATACCAAGAACGTAAGCAGGCCGAACTTGCTTACCAAGAAACCAAAAAGGCTTTTGAGCTCCTTGCAGAGAACTTTGGTCGAGGCACAGAAAAAGTAGCCTATTTACAGGAGTTTGAAGCCGCAAAACAAAAAATTTACAATAACGATTAAAACAAAAACGATGAAAAGGTATATTTTAATTTTTCTAATTGCAGTAGTTCCCGTTACTGGATTTTCACAGTCTCTTTTTGACAAGTTTGAAGATTTGGACGATGTTACTTCGGTTGTGGTGAACAAAAGCATGTTCAATCTATTGGCCAAAATCGATGTGGAAGTCGATGACCCAGAAGCCCAAGACTTTATGGATATTGCCAGTAGCTTAAAAAGTTTAAAGGTTTTTACCACCGATAATGAAAAGATTGGCGCAGATATGAAAGCCTCTGTCAATAGCTATCTAAAATCTTCTACCATGGAAGAGTTGATGCGTGTAAAGGACAAGGATGCCAATGTGAAATTTTACATTAAAGAAGGTAAAGATTCTGATCATGTAAGTGAGTTGCTTATGTTTGTAACCGGTCTTAAGGAAGTGGAAGCTGATGGAAGAAAATTCGAAACGGTTCTACTTTCCCTTACAGGAGACATTGATTTGAATAAAATCAATTCCTTGACCAAGAAGATGAACTTACCAGAAGAACTTAACAATGCAGGTAAAAAGGGGAACTAGAATGAAAAAGTTTGTAATCGCACTTGTTGCATTAAGTTTACCGCTTTTTGGAATTTCCCAGTCGGTTTTTGATAAGTTCGAGGATTCCGATCGTATTGGCTCGGTTACCATCAGCAAAGGTATGCTCGAGATAGTTGCTGGAATGATGGATGATCATGGCGATAAGGATACCCAAGACTTTGTAGATCTTGCCAAAAATCTTGATGGCATAAAAATATTTATGTCGGAAGATGATGGCGCTTCTGCAGACATGCAGGCCACAATGAAGCAATATGTCAAAAAATCGAAGCTGGATGAGTTGATGAAAATTAAGGATGGGGATACCAATCTCAAATTTTACATCAAGAATGGAAAGGATGAAGACCATGTTTCCGAACTTCTGATGTTCGTGACTGGTATAGAAGACGATAAAGGACGGAAAGCTAATATTGAAACGGTGTTGCTCAGCATGACAGGAGATATCGACTTGACAAAAGTGGGGTCCTTAACCGAAAAAATGCGCCTTCCGAAGCATCTAAAGAAAGCAGAAAGGAACTAATTAGAAGAATACTGTAACAAAAAATCCAATGGGTCAACATATATTTATGTTGGCCTATTGGCAATCATCAATCAATCAAAACAATCAAAACAATGAAATATTTAGTAAAAACATTTTTCTTGACAGGTGCCATTCTTATGGCCTCCTGTTCGTCACAGCAAAGTCTACAGGAATACTATGTAGACAACTCGGAAAACCCCAATTTTATCGCTTTGGATGTTCCCGCGAGCATTCTTAAGTTAAATGAGGGGAGTCTTTCCGCATCTCAGAAAGAGGCGGTGGAATCATTGAGGAAATTCAATATGTTGGCTTTCAAAAAAACTGCGGGTAATGTGGCGGAATATCGAGCTGAAAAAGCTAAAGTCAAAGAAATCCTTAAGGATGAGGAATTTGTGGAGTTAATGAAAATAAACTCCCAGTACGGTAAAGGGGTAATTAAGTATCTTGGTGATGAAGACGCCATTGACGAAGTCATCATTTACGGAGACAGCAAGGATATGGGCTTCGCATTAGTGCGGGTATTGGGAAAAAATATGAATCCCGCACATATCGTACAGTTGATGCAAGCGCTTCAACATTCAGAATATGATGGAGCGGACCTCGGTGAAATCGGGAAGTTCTTGAAGGGTTAAACCTAGTTCCCATTCGATAGAATAAAAAACGTGCTAGTCATAGCGCGTTTTCTCTTTTTTATAAAGCGCAAAGCATCTTTTTTTGTGACCTTCTTGCTACCTTAGTGTCTCATACATAAACACTAACAACAAAACAGAGCACTATGGAAAAAGCACAAGAATGGATGAACATCGGCATCGATTTGGCCAAGGAATATGGCCTCAAGTTGATTGCGGCAATTCTCATTTACATTATTGGTTCCTGGATTATCAAGAAAATAACCAGAGCTACGGGAAAAGTAATGGCTAAAAGCAAATACGATGAGTCTTTGCAAAAGTTTTTGCTTAACCTTATTTCTTGGGCGCTTAAGGTGTTTCTGATCATCATTGTAATATCTCAGCTAGGGGTTGACGTAACCACTTTTGCTGCAGTGATTGCTGCTGCAGGTTTAGCGGTGGGACTGGCCCTTCAAGGTTCCTTATCCAATTTTGCTGGAGGTGTTTTGCTGATGATTTTCAAACCGTATCGCATTGGAGACTTGATTGAGGCACAAGGTGTGTTGGGTGTGGTCAAGGAAATTGAGATTTTCACCACAAAGCTCACTACTCCTGAAAACAAATTGGCGATTGTACCTAATGGAGCTATGGCCAATGGAAATATTATCAACTACTCCGCTGAAGGCAAAATCCGCGTGGATACTGTAATTGGAGTAGGGTATGGGGAGGACATCAAAAAGACCAAAGATGTGCTTCTGAATGTACTTACCTCAAATCCGAAAGTATTGCAGGACCCAGCTCCATCTGTAAATGTTATGGAATTGGCAGACAGTTCAGTAAATTTTGCGGTTCGTCCTTTCTGTAAACCCAAGGATTACTGGGATGTGTATTTTGGGACCTACGAGAATTGCAAGTTGGCGCTTGATGCCGCTGGTATTGAAATTCCTTACCCACATCAAGTGGAAATTCATAAAGAAGCCTAAGTACAAAGACTTGCTTCTAATTTTTAACTGGGACTCCCGCTGAAAAGCAAGGGGTCTCAGTTTTTTTTAGATTTTAATGACCATATCATAATCTGAAGCTGTAGCAATCACCCGCTGGACGATTTCAGGGGCTACTGACCTTTCTATGGCGTTCTCTTCATTTTCTGGGATACCGAGTTCTTCAAAAAAATCCCGAAACCCTTTTGGACTATGTATATTGACCCATTTACAGGTTTTCTCTCCCTTATTACCAAAGGTATGGAGTGTTTTGGGTGGAATATCAATGGACTCTCCTGGACCTAAAACCATGGTTTTCCCGTTGATAAAAAATTCCATTTCCCCTTCAATGATTAAGAAGGATTCTTTGTAGGAGTTATGGGAATGGGGTGGAGGACCAGGTACTTTTGGAGGAGTTTCGGCGTACATCAAATCATAATCGCCGGTGGTGTCATGGGTAGTAACCTTGTGGCCAAGCACCCATTTTGGTTGATTAGTTGACATTTTATGAGATTTATGTCTCACAAACATACATTGGAATTTTGATTACACCAAATTTTATGAGATATTTATCTCATGAAAGAGAGTTATACCGAAACGGGAAGGACAAATCAGAAATTGGAAACTAGAAGGAAAATTATCCTAAGTGCCCAGGGTTTTTTGAAAAAAGGAGTTGAATTCAGTCTAGAGGATGTCGCTGAAAAGGCTGGGATATCACGAGCCACCATTTATAGGTATTTTTCCAATGTAGATGTTTTGGCCACCGAAGCGGGGCTTGATATCAGTACGAAAAGCCCGGAGTCTATCTATGAGGACGTTAATGATTTATCATTTGAAGATAGGATTCTGGAAGTACAGCATTACTATAACACGCTTTCAGTCAATAATGAGAACACCTTCCGCCGGTACCTTACCACAGTCATTGATGCCAATACTTCGGAACCGAAAAGGGGGGCAAGAAGAAAAAAAACCTTGCAATTAGTATTATCCGAAGAGGATATAGCAACGAAAGAAAAAGAAGACTTGGCAAACTTACTTACCATTCTTATGGGGATGGAACCTCTTATAGTGACCAAAGATGTTTGCGGTCTAAATAATGAAGAGTCCCTTCGATTAATGAGATGGGGTATGGGATTGATTCTTAATGGTTTCAGCAACAGCAAAAAGTAATCTGGAAATTGAAGAGATTTTTCAACCGGACCTTAAACCCCCGTATAGTTAGCCGGAGTAATCTGTTTCAGCTCATTTTTGATGACCTCCGAAACCTTCAGCGTTTCTATAAAATCCGCAATGGTCTTTTGTGTGATTTTTTCATTGGTCCGAGTCAACCCCTTTAAAGCTTCGTATGGATTGGGATAGCCTTCCCTGCGAAGGATGGTCTGAATGGCCTCAGCTACGACTGCCCAATTATCTTCTAAATCCTGCTCAAATTTCTCCGCATTCAATACCAGCTTGTTCAAACCTTTTAATGTGGATTGAAATCCGACCAAAGTGTGGGCAAAGGGAACTCCTACATTACGAAGTACAGTGCTATCCGTCAAATCTCGTTGCAATCGGGAAATAGGAAGTTTGGCGGACAAATGCTCAAAGATAGCATTGGCCATTCCTAAATTTCCTTCTGAATTCTCAAAATCAATAGGATTTACCTTATGTGGCATGGCCGAAGAGCCTATTTCTCCCTTTTTGATTTTCTGCTTAAAATAATCCATGGAAATGTACGTCCAGATGTCACGATTCAAATCAATCAAAATGGTATTGATGCGTTTTAGGCCATCAAAAAGAGCAGCCATATGGTCGTAGTGTTCAATCTGGGTGGTGGGAAAAGAATGGTGCAGAGCCAATTTTTCCTGAACGAATTGTTGACCGAAAGCCTTCCAGTCAATTGCCGGGTAGGCCACTTTGTGTGCATTGTAATTTCCCGTAGCACCACCGAATTTGGCCGCACTTGGAATATCGTTCAATAAATTAAGCTGTTCTTTTAAGCGTTCCACAAAAACGTCAATTTCCTTGCCCAAACGAGTAGGGGAGGCCGGCTGGCCATGGGTACGTGCAAGCATAGGGATGTTCGCCCATTCAGAAGCAAGACTTTTCAGTTTTTCGAAAACCTCAAAATACAACGGTATATACACCTCATTCATAGCCTCCTTAATGGAAAGCGGGATAGCTGTGTTGTTTATATCCTGCGAGGTGAGCCCAAAGTGAATAAACTCCTTGTATTGTTTCAATCCTAAGGTATCAAACTGTTGCTTGATAAAGTATTCAACTGCCTTGACATCATGATTCGTAGTTTTTTCAATTTCCTTGATGGCAGCAGCATCTGCATCGCTGAAATTGCGATAAATATCCTTTAAACCTTCAAATTTTGAGTTGTCAAAATCGGCAAGTTGAGGTAACGGAATTTCGCAGAGTGCGATGAAATATTCAATTTCAACAAGCACCCTATATTTTATCAAGGCCTTCTCCGAAAAGTAATTTTGAAGGGATTCTGTTTTATTCTGATACCTACCGTCTATGGGTGAGATGGCATTAAGAGAAGACAAAGACATTTGGCTCTGGTTTTAAAGGGGCAAATATACTCAAACTTCAACAGTTTAATGCCCCAAAGCTACTAGCTTATCCAATGTTTTCGAAGCACGGTTTTTATAGCCTGAACTGCCTTTGGCAATGGTTTCCTCCAAAACAAGCTTGAGTTCTGGATGTACCCAATCGAATTGCATTCCTAAATAGTACAAACTGGTCATGGAGAATACTTTAGCTGCAATTTTATGTTGACCTATCAGCCAATCAAAGCAGGCGGTCATGATTCGTTCCAATTGATTGGCCTTAATGTTCTCAATAAAAGTTGAGTTCTTTTTTTCAAAATAGGCTTCTGTAACCATCTGACAGATATGGGCCATGGGTCGAATACAGGATTCTGATTTTAATTCTGCCAAGCCTGAGGTAAATTCATCAAAATGTGGAAGGATGTAAACAAGTTTTTTGCGCAACAAATGGTCCAACACCCAGCTTGCATTGAATTCATCCTTTTTATCCTCTTCAAAAACCCGATTTAAAAGGGTCAGGGTAAGTTCAGGGTGCAGTTCCATCTCATCAACCAACTTGTCAATTCTAACTTTGGAAAGTCTTCCAGAACTTAATGCATCAATCAGTTGTTGTTCAGTCACAAAATCTTATTTTTACGGAAACACCTTACCAGATGAAAATAGGGAAAAAAATAGGAATTGCATTGTTGGTCATTCTAATCGGAATGCAGTTTTTTAGACCTGAGAAAAACCTTGCTGATACGGACTTTGTGGCCGCTTTTGAGGCCGAGACTAAACCTAGTCCGGAAATTCAAAAAATTTTAGAAACCAGTTGTTACGATTGCCATAGTGCCAATACCAGATATCCGTGGTATAGCAATATTGCTCCCATTTCTTATTGGATGAACGGGCATATTGAAGAAGGAAAAGAGCATCTTGATTTTTCCGATTGGCCCAATCTTACTGCCAAAAAGAAAGACCACAAGCTCGAAGAGTTTATAGAGTATGTGGAAAATGGGGAAATGCCCTTAAAAGAATATACTTGGACGCATGAAGATGCCAGGCTCTCTGACGAACAGAAAAAAGCACTACTGGATTGGGCAGAAGAAGCTAGGTTGCTTTATCAAGTAGCTCAGTTACCAAATTAGGCACACCTTCAACCGCGGTTTTAGAAAGAATTGTCAGGTTTCTAAAGTCGGTTGGATTGACGTTAGGCCTAGGGTCTATAAAAAAGATTGGAGTTTCAGGTCGTACGTAATGAATTAAACTAGCTGCGGGATACACTTGCATCGAAGTTCCGATTATCATCAGAATATCGGCCTTTTGGGTGATATAGGCTGCTGTTTCCAACAGAGGGACCATTTCACCAAACCAGACAATATGTGGTCTGAGTTGATGTCCATTTTCATCCAAATCTCCTAGAACCAAATCTTTTTTCCATTCCAAAACATGGTTTTCGTTCACTGTACTTCGAACTTTGAAAAGTTCCCCATGTAAATGGAGTACTTGGGAACTACCAGCCTTTTCGTGAAGATTATCCACATTCTGTGTAATAATGTTTACGTCATATTGGGTCTCCAAATCAACCAAAGCGTTGTGCCCTGCATTGGGAGCTACTTCGAGCAACTGACGCCTACGTTGATTGTAAAATTCCAAAACAAGCTCTGGATTTCTAGCAAAACCTTGGGGTGAGGCCACCTCCATCACATCATGCCCTTCCCATAGCCCATTAGCATCCCGGAAGGTTTTTAGGCCACTTTCAGCACTCATTCCCGCTCCGGTAAGGATAACTATTTTTTGTTTCTCTGACATGGATTGCTAAAAATAACAAATTCAATTTTTGCTAACTTGTTTGGCATGTTCGAATATGATTTACTGGCATATTTAGAGGGTTTTCTAACAGAAGGAAGGAAACAAAGGTTTTTGGAAGTTTTGGCACAGCGTACCCGTTTTTTGACGGTGGCCATTGAAGACGTATTTCAATTGCACAACACAAGTGCCGTGATTCGTAGTTGTGATGCTTTTGGCATACAAGACCTACATGTGGTGGAAGACCGCTTTGGAAAGCGATTGGACAAGAATATTGCTATGGGAGCCGAACAATGGGTGGATGTGTATCGATATGGAACCACTACAGATTGCATGGATGCTCTGAAGGCACAGGGGTATCGGATTATTGGAACAACTCCGCATATCAACTCCAATTATCTAATGGATTTTCAAGTGGATGAAAAAACAGCTCTTTTCTTTGGTACAGAACGTGAGGGTCTTAGCGAAGAGGTCATGCAAAAAGCGGATGGGTTCTTAAAAATTCCGATGGTGGGTTTTTCTGAAAGTTTGAATATTTCGGTTTCCGCAGCCATCATCCTCCAAGAACTTGCAAAACAGCTGCGTAGCTCTTCCTTGGATTGGCAACTATCTCCCATTGAAATCTTGGAAAAGCGATTGGATTGGACCAAAAAGTCTATTAAGGATGTGGAAGGGATTATCAGCAGATACCACAAAGACTGAGGTTTTTTGTACATTTAGGCATAACCAATTCAAAAACAAATGATTACTATACTTTACATTTTAGGGGGCATTGTATTGCTCATTCTTTTTCTTGCAATCATAGCACCAAAGGGCTACAATGTTTCCCGTTCCATTGAAATTGCTAAACCCAAGGCTGAGGTTTTCGACAGTATTCGATTTCTAAAAAAGCAAGATGAGTGGTCCCCATGGAACAAAAAAGACCCAAACATGAAAAAAGAGTTCAAGGGTACGGATGGTGAAGTTGGAGCCACAAGTCATTGGATTGGTAATAAAGAGGTAGGTGAGGGCGAGCAGGAAATTACTAAGATCGTAGATGGTGAGCGCATTGAGTCAGAATTGAGATTTCTAAAACCTTGGAAGTCAACTTCAGATGCGTTTATTACAACCGAGGCAGTAGGAGCCGATAAAACCAAGGTCACTTGGGGATTTTCAGGTACGAATAAGTTTCCGACCAGTATTTTCATGCTTTTTATGAATATGGATAAAGCCGTTGGCGGAGATTTTGAGGAGGGCTTGGCCAGCTTAAAATCCATTTTGGAAAAATAGCCAAAAAGGAATTGGATTCACTTTATTCTTTGAGCTCCAACAAAGCAGTGTCATAATCATTTTCCAACATGACCTTTCCTTTGGTAACCATTACCTCGGTACCTGAATAGGTATCGTACAGGGTAGTGCCATCTCCAAAGAATCCTTTAACAGACAAGGATTTTTTCCCTTTGGGAAGATTTAAGGCTATAACTACTTTATCCTTATAGTCATCATCGGTATAGGTTCGGGAGAAAACATAAGGTGCTTTTGAAAGTCTTTTATGCTTTCCAGCTCCAACTGAAGGATGGTCTCTTCGGAACTGTCCTAATTTTTGCCAATGTTTGTGAATTTTTTGAACTTCGGGCAAGCTATCCAAATCCTCCCAATTCATAAAAGATCGCAAGGTAGCATCACCTTCAGTGCCTTCAATAACCAAATTTCGTAAGGTCTCGTCTCCGTAATAGACCTGGGAAGCGCCGGGGGTCAACAAGAGCATATTTGCGGAACGGATAGGCATCTTACGCTCCTTGTCAAAGGGACTTCCATCATCATGTGACGTAAGGTAGTTCAGTACGCTTTTCCCCTTCAGTTTGGTGTGCAATAACTTGCTGTATTTGCTAAAGACCTTTTCATAGTCATCATGGGCATCCACCTTTAGGTCGAAATTGATTAGACTTTTAAAACCGAAATCAAAAAAATCTACTTTCTTATCCCCAAAGTCAAATTTCCGTCCACCGGTTATTCCGTAATTATAAACCTCTCCAACCATATAGAACTCATTGTCATCCAATATTTGGTCTGGATGTTTTTTCTTCCAGGTTTCAAAGGCATGGGTGGCTTCTGCATAGAGGTCGGACCAAGCATTTTCGTTTACATGCTTCACTGTATCCACTCGAAAACCATCTACTCCAAAATCATTGATATAATCGGTCAGCCATTTGATAATATAAAATCTCGGTGCTCTTGGATATCCAGTTCGTTCGAAAAAAAGCTGGAGTTCATCCAATTCCTGACTCAGCCTGCCTTCTTCTTTCCATTTGGCTAATAGGGCGTCAGGAAGCTCAACGGGTTCATCTGACTCCGTTAAAATATCTGGCAAATTCTCGACTAGGGTACAGGCCGTCGTATTTTCATAGGTAGTGAATTCACATTTTGGGTCTGTACGTACCCAGTCCGAGGGCCAGACGGGGTCTTTGTCGGTAACTGGACCGGTATGGTTTAGAACCACATCCAAAAGAACCCGTATTCCTTTGCCATGCGCTGTTTTGACCAATTTTTCCAAATCTTTTCGAGTACCAAAATTAGGGTCAATTGCCGTCCAATCCTTGGCCCAATATCCATGATATGCGTAGGTGTTTCCAGTACCTTCATCAGTAGCACCGTGAACTTGTTCCACCACTGGGGTGAACCAAATGGCATTTATACCCAAAT
This sequence comes from Flagellimonas sp., assembly GCF_965601775.1. Classification (GTDB taxonomy): domain Bacteria; phylum Bacteroidota; class Bacteroidia; order Flavobacteriales; family Flavobacteriaceae; genus Flagellimonas. The sequence continues at coordinate 2,247,155 of NZ_OZ271837.1, read as the reverse complement.
CTGTGAAATATCCTTCTTCTAACTTTTGCGTGATTCCCTGAATATCTCCTCCTTCAAATCCCCTTAGTACTGCGGTTTCTTCGGTTTGTTCAAAACTTACACCCTTATCTGGATTGCCATTGTTGAAACGGTCCGTTAAAAGGAAATATACATTGGCTCCTTCCCAAACAAATGGCACTTGTTTTTTTGGAATTATATCTTCAACTATCACATCTTGTTTTTGAGGAGGTTTTTCAGCTTTCTTACAGCTGAAAATAACCGATAGTATTAGCATAACGGTAAGTAGTTGTCTCATTAGTTGGGATTTTGCCTAAAGCTATAAAATGAAAGGCAAAATTTAAAATTTATTTAAGAAATGCGAGGGTGGTAAAAATGGAAAATGAAAAGAACTATCTGCGGTTCAGAACCTTATATTCCTCATAACAGCTGGAAATGGCATCCAAAATCTGAAGGTCGTTAGCTGTTAGAATAAAGGATTTTGAATAATTGCAATTGCTTAGAATATCATCGATGTCCATTTTTTCCAATTGAAGAAGCTCAGTAAGCGTTTCACGGTCAAATTTGGAAGCCAAAAGATTTCTAATATCCTCATCTTCCTTCATTTGACGCAGTTTACGAAGCTGTTTCGGCTTTTTTCCAAAGAGATTCCGTAATAAGTCCGCAGGATTTAGGATGGCACCCAGGACCTTGGTCACGGCACTTGGATTTTTATTACCCGCTTCATAACTGCTGGATAGACCCGAAATGCTATATTGATATGAATTGTTTATCGGTAAGTTTTTTACATCGATTTCTAGATAGCCCGTAAGCTGGTAAGGTCTTACAATGACTTCTTCCAAGGCATAGGCCAATTCCGTAAGCGCAATTTCGGTTTCCTCAAATTTGAACATGTCATTGGTAACCCGGACCTTTTGGGATTTAAAGCCCAAAAACGATAAGTACAGGGTATCATTGACGGCAGCAGGAATGCTGAACCTACCTTCTTGATTGGTAATGGTACCCACTACCTTGTTCAAGTTGATAACGTGTACGCTTTCCATGGTATAGCCACTCTGCGCATTTATGACCTTCGCGGTAATCTCCCCTTCAACAGGTGAATCGCTCTCGTTTTGTGAAAAACCCAAAAAAGAAAAGAGGAGAAATAATAAAAGTAGAGTTCTTTTCATGCAATCAAACTGGCCATAAAAATACTAAACAAAGCAAAATTTATGGTTGACTTGATGCTTTTAATATAGAATTAACTAATAAAAACCAGGTCTTTTTTTACCTCCACGTCTTCCTTTGCTGTTTTTGCCACCTCTACGAAAGGATTGTCCATCCCCACCTTTTCGATGTCCCTGTTTTCTGTCACGACGTTTTCCGCCTTTACCGCTACCACCGGGTTTGGTAGATACCTCTACATTGATAAATCGACTTTTAACCTTAAAATCAGTAAAGGTTTGAAGGATAAATTCGGTAAGGGAGGCATCAGTATTGAAAAATGAGAAACTACCTTTGGTGTCAATATTAAAAATATCTTCTTTTTCCAGATTTAGGGTATCCCTCAAAAAGTCTTTCAGGCTCATCCAATCGTAACCATCGCGTTCCCCGATATTAATGAAATAGCGTACTGAACCAGAACCACTATCTCTTTTACTGGATTTATCCCGAGGACCTTCAGTAGAAGTATTTAAATCCTTTGACTTACTGTAATAGTTATAAAAACGGGTAAATTCTACGGAAACAATCTTCTTCACCAGTTCCTCACGGTCAATACCCTCAAGAACATCATTTATTGCAGGTAAATAGCTATCAATTTCTGAATTGATTTCTGTGTCTTTGATTCTATTGGCCAAATGATATAGTTGAATCTCGCAAATTTCAATACCCGTAGGAATCTTTTTGGCAATAAAGTCCTGTTTGATTTTCTTTTCAATAGCATTGATTTTCCGGAGTTCTGAACGGGTAACTATAACCATTGAAATCCCGGACTTCCCAGCTCTTCCCGTACGGCCGCTTCGGTGTGTGTAGGTTTCTATTTCGTCAGGAAGTTGATAATTAATAACGTGGGTTATATCGTCAACATCGATACCTCTGGCAGCAACATCTGTTGCAACAAGCATTTGCACTTGCTTTTTACGAAAGGAATTCATTACCAAGTCCCGTTGGTTTTGACTCAAGTCACCATGAAGTGCCCCGGCGTTGTAGCCATCCTCAATCAATTTCTCCGCTACTTTCTGGGTATCTCTTTTTGTTCTACAGAAGATTACGGAGAAAATACCTGGATTGGCATCCGCCAAACGTTTTAAGGCGGAATATCTATCGCGCCCTCCTACAGTATAATATTCATGTTGAACTGTGGTCGCCCCTGCATTTTTGGCACCAACCGTAATCTCCTTGGGTTTGTGCATAAACTTCTTGGCGATGGAAGCCACTTCCTTCGGCATGGTTGCCGAAAATAACCATGTAAACTTTTCTTGGGGAGTATTGGATAAAATGTCCTTGATATCCTCATAGAATCCCATGTTGAGCATTTCATCAGCTTCATCCAAAACACAGTAGTCGATTTTGGAAATGTCCACCATGCCACGCCCAATCATATCTTTCATCCTTCCTGGTGTAGCCACAACAATTTGTGCGCCCCGTTTTATTTGTCGGGCCTGTTCCGTAATGCTGGCACCACCATAAATGGCCACGGTATTTAGTCCTTTAATATATTTTGAATACAATTGGAGCTCATTCGTAATCTGCAGGCATAGTTCACGGGTTGGAGAGAGAATCAATCCTTGGGTTGTTCTACTCTCTGCGTGTATTTTTTGAATCATAGGAAATCCAAAGGCAGCCGTTTTGCCCGTTCCGGTTTGGGCCAAGGCAACCAAGTCGGTTTCTTCACTCAATAAAAGGGGAATAGCCTTTTCTTGGACTTCGGAAGGTTTTTCGAATCCCATATCCGTAATGGCATCCAATAGGGGTTTGTCCAGCCCTAAAACTTCAAATGCTGACATAAAGTGTACAATTTAAAAATCGCAAATATGATGTGTTGTCCTGGGCGATTTTCTTAATACCTCTATGTAGCCCTTGCAACACCATGCCCATACCGGCGGCGTTAATAAGCGGCAAAGGTAATCGAATTAATGGGGTTGGAAACTAAAACCGTTGGTTTTTTAGAAATGTGATAAGTTCTTGAATGGCCCTACCACGATGGCTAATACTGTTTTTAACCTCAGAGGAAAGTTGACCGAATGTTTTTTGATAGCCCTTTGGTTTGAAAATGGGGTCGTATCCAAAGCCTCCAGAACCCATTCGTTTTTCGGTAATCACTCCATGAACAGTACCTTCAAAAACATAACTTTCTCCCTTTAAATTTAAATGGATAACCGTTTTAAAGTGTGCATTTCTTTTTGATTCGCCTTCCAATAAAGACAGTACCTTATCCATGTTGGCTTCGGAATTTTTTTCTTCTCCTGCGAAACGGGCCGAATAAACCCCCGGAGCGCCATTCAAGGCATCTATCAATAAGCCTGTATCGTCGCTGAAACAATCTAGTCCATAATTGTGAGTCACAAAATCAGCTTTCAACTGCGCATTTTCTTCAAGGGTCTCACCAGTTTCAGGAATTTCTTCATGACAGCCAATATCATCTAAGGACAGTAAATCAAAAGTAGCTGGAAGAATTGCTTTGACCTCTTCAAGCTTTTTAGGGTTATGTGTGGCGAATACTAGTTTCAAAGCAAGAGTTATTAAGAAAAGTCCAAAAATAGTAATTTAGAGTGCTGACAAAATTGCTATGCGAATAAAAATAATTCCCCCTTTGGTCATGTTGATTTTTGCAGGCGCTATGTATGCATTAGCTAAATTGCTGCCTGTGGGTCAGTTTGATTTCTTTGGACGAAAAGAACTTGCTGTTGGCTTATTGGGATTAGCCATTTTGGTTATGGGATTAGCCCTTTTTCAGTTCAAAAGGGTGAAAACTACCACAAACCCTATCGACTTAACAAAAACCAGTTCGCTTGTGACGAAAGGCATCTTCAATTACACCCGAAACCCGATGTATTTGGCCATGCTACTGATTCTTCTAGCATTTGGATTAAAATTGGGCAATGCATTTAATACACTTATTGCCGCGGGTTTTGTCTATTATATGAATCACTTTCAGATTAGGTTTGAAGAAGAGGCCCTGGAAAAAAAGTATGGAAAAGCATATTCACTCTATAAAAAAAATACGCGAAGGTGGTTTTAGTTGCTTTAAGCAATCTTCAACAGAATGTCCTGTAATTGGCGTTCGATTTTAAATTTTTGAACAATTGCAAAGCTTTTTTATCATATTATCAGCAGTTGTTAGATTTTGCTTCTGTTGGGAATTTGAAAAGAATTAAAGTTTAATTTTACCCCTTAATTTTAAGGGCATTCATGGTAGGAGCAGCACGCAAATACGTTTTTGATTTTGATAGTACCCTGACTAGGGTGGAAGCGCTTGATGTTTTGGCAGAAATTACGCTTCAAGGAAAATCAAACAAAGATGAGGTAATTCAGGAAATCCAGGAAATCACCAACTTGGGAATCGACGGGGATATTTCGTTTACCGAATCGCTGGAGCGCCGCATCCGCTTGCTTAATGCCCATAAGGATAATCTTGAAGGTTTGGTGGTGGAGTTACGCCAGAAAATATCAAAGTCCATCGCTTCCAACAAGGAATTTTTTGAAAAGTATTCTGAAGATATTTATGTAATTTCATGCGGATTCAAAGAGTTTATTGACCCTATTGTCCAGGAGTACAATATTCCTTCGGAGAGAGTATACGCCAATACTTTCAAGTTTGATGAAGATGGGAATATTATCGGATTTGATGAAGCCAATGTACTTGCCTCGCATAATGGGAAAATCGAATGCCTAAAGCATTTGGACTTGGATGGGGAAGTACAGGTTATTGGTGATGGATACAGTGATTATGTCATGCGGGAGGCTGGGTTGGCCCATAAGTTTTTTGCATACACCGAAAACGTACATAGAGACAAGGCGGCCAACAATGCAGACCATGTAGCACCTAGTTTAGATGAATTTCTTTTTGTGAACGACTTACCTAGAAACCTATCATATCCAAAGAACAGAATCAAGATTCTGTTGTTGGAAAATGTGCATCCAGATGCCTTCGAAAACCTTTCTGAAGATGGTTTTTCCGTGGAGCTGGTAAAACATAGTTTACCGGAAGAGGAACTCATCGAAAAAATTAAAGGTGTTCACGTTCTAGGAATTCGTTCCAAGACTCAGGTGACCCAAAAGGTATTGGATGCCGCAAACAAATTGTTGGTGGTGGGCGCATTTTGCATTGGTACTACACAAATTGATTTGGAATACGCTAAGAAAAAGGGAGTCGTGGTCTTCAACGCACCTTATAGCAATACGCGTTCCGTAGTGGAACTTGCGATTGGACAGATTATTATGCTTATGCGGAACGTCTTTACCCGTAGTTCCGAAATCCATACCGGGCAATGGAATAAAACCGCCCTCAACTCAAAGGAAGTTCGGGGGAAAAACCTAGGAATTATCGGTTACGGTAATATCGGTAAACAATTATCTGTTTTGGCGGAGGCCATGGGGATGCGCGTTTATTATTATGACGTAGCTGATAAGTTAGCACTGGGAAATGCAATTAAATGCAGCACTTTGGAAGAATTGCTTTCCGTTTCTGATGTGGTTACCCTGCATGTGGATGACAACAAAGCCAACAAAAACTTTATTGGTGAGCGAGAGATTAACCAAATGCGTGATGGTGCCTACCTGATAAATCTCTCCCGTGGTTTTGTTGTGGATATAGATGCTTTGGCAGTTGCTCTCAAAGCAGAAAAATTAGCAGGTGCGGCGGTAGATGTTTACCCTGTTGAACCTCGAAGCAATGGAGAGTTTACCACTCCACTTCAAGGCCTTTCCAATGTGATTTTGACCCCGCACGTAGGCGGCAGTACCGAGGAAGCGCAGCGAGATATTGCCGATTTTGTTCCAAACAAGATAATGGACTACATCAACTCTGGAAATACCGTAGATGCAGTTAATTTTCCTAATATTCGCCTACCAAAACAGAATAATGCACACCGTTTTCTTCATATTCACCGAAATGTACCGGGTATCATGGCCAAAATCAATGAGGTGTTGGCTAAATATGAAATGAACATTACCGGGCAATACCTCTCCACGGATAGTGACGTTGGTTACGTAATTTCAGATTTGGACAAGGACTATAACAAAGAAGTAGTCAAAGCACTGAAAAATGTGGAAAACACGATCAAGTTTAGAGTACTGTACTAGTAGAATTACCTAAGTATTTACAGAAAACAGATTTCACCTATTCAAAAGAGACGTTCACAACATTTCTAGGGCGTTCTTTACCTTTTTGAACTAATTTGTAAGCAAATTCTTATAAAATAATTTAATGAAGGTCAGGGGAGTAAAGCTTTTTAAAAAGGGTTTCCGTGCATATTATTTACTTGTGGTTTCGGTAGTCTTGTTGACAATTCTCATCCAGAGTCTTACGCAATACACCCTTAGCGAGCAAAGGTCGACGGCATTGGTGGTCAACCTTGCTGGTAGACAGCGTATGTTGAGTCAAAGATTGCTTAACGAACTCTATTCCTGTAGGTTTCATAGATGTGACTATGCTGAAATGAAACTGACGCTGACCAAATTATATCAAATGAACGAAATTTTGCAGAAGGGAAGTGTGGGGCTCAAAATTGAGCCTTTAGAGGATCCCGAGATTCTAAGGGAGTTTGAAAGATTGGAACCCCATTTGGAATGGTTGTATGCCGAACTTCGTGATTTTCAAAATTTTGATGCTATCAATTTTAGTGATGTACGCTATCGGGTAGACCGTTTTTTGGTTATCATGGATGGTATTGTAAATATGTTTCAAAAGAAATCAGAAAAGGGAATCAAGACCATGATGGTGGTTGAGTTGGAACTTGCCATTTTTTCCATCTTTATTATCCTTTTTGAATTTTTGTTCATAGTAAACCCAATCATCAATAGAATTTTAGACCAAAAGAAAAAGCTATCTGAAATTGCTTGGCACCAGTCCCATGTGTTTAATTCCCATATGAAAAACATTACGGATTTGCAGTATGTTCTAAAGGTGGAGAAGAACCAAGAAAGGCAAAAGGAAATTTATGGCTTTATTTCCGAAGAATTAGATCAGTTGAAAACGGTTTCCCAGAACATGGTCAAGTCGTTGGAAAACACAAGGAAGCAGGAAAAGCCTCATCATTTTGTATTGCGCAAAGTAGAAAATCTGCTGGAAAAGTATACTCCTACATCGAAACAGGAAGAAGTTATTGATGATGATACGGCTCATTCCGTAAAATTGTAAACGCCCTGTATACCTGTTCAATGGCAAATAATCGTACCATTTGATGGGAAAAGGTCATAGAAGACAAACTGATTTTTTCATTGCACCTAGCGTACACTTCCTCCCCAAAGCCGTAGGGCCCACCGATGACAAACACCAATCTTTTTAAACCGCTGTTCATTTTTTTCTGCAAGTAATTGGAAAATGACATTGACGTAAAGGATTTGCCTTTTTCATCTAGCAGTACTACGACATCTGAACTTTCTATCTGTGCCAAAATAAGTGCCCCCTCTTTCTCTTTTTGTTGCGATTCTGAAAGGTTCTTACTGTTTTTTAGGTCCGGAATAACCAACAATTGAAATTTGATGTAACGTCTTAATCGCTTTTCGTACTTATCAATTAAAGAGGCAAGTTCTTTAGAATCTGTCTTGCCTATGGCCATTAGCGTAATCTGCATAATCAAAAGTAAAGGTTTGCTACTAAACAATATAAACAGACCGCTTTTTAGGATTAATGTTTTTAGTATTTTCGTGTAAACCCCATCTAAATGATTGCCCAGGAACAGTTCCAAAAGGAAATCGATTTAATAATACAAAATGCCATCAGGGAAGATGTCGGTGATGGTGACCATAGTTCATTAGCCTGTATTCCTTCGACGGCCTTTGGAAAAGCAAAGCTTTTGGTCAAGGATGAAGGGATTATTGCCGGGATAGATTTTGCCAAACAAGTTTTTGCCTTCGTGGATGATAACCTTCAAGTTGAAGAAGTTCTTCAAGATGGTGATTCGGTGAAATATGGGGATATAGCTTTTTATGTTGAGGGAAGTTCCCAAAGTATATTAAAAGCGGAGCGTTTGGTTTTAAATGCTATGCAACGCATGAGTGCCATAGCCACCAAAACAAAATTCTATGTTGATTTATTGGAAGGCACCCAAACCCAAATCTTGGACACTCGGAAAACAACCCCTGGAATACGAGCTTTGGAAAAATGGGCAGTGAAAATAGGAGGAGGGGAAAACCATCGTTTTGCGCTGTATGATATGATCATGTTGAAAGACAACCATATTGATTTTGCTGGAGGGATTACCAAAGCGATTGATAAGACCCATCTATATCTAAAAAAGACAAATAGAAACCTTAAGATTATCGTCGAAGCAAGGGATTTGGAAGAAGTAAAGGAAATTTTGGAATCAGCAGGAGTGTACCGCATCCTATTGGACAATTTCAATTATGAAGACACTCGTAAAGCAGTTGAATTAATTGGTGACCAATGTCTGACAGAATCCTCTGGGGGAATCAATGAAACTACGATACGAAAATATGCGGAATGTGGGGTCGATTATATTTCTTCGGGTGCATTGACCCATTCTGTTCATAATATGGATTTAAGTTTAAAAGCGCTCTAATATGTCAGTTGCCATTGAAGAGCGCTTGGAAAAAATTCCCATTGTAAATTGGGTGGTAAGGCTTTTAAAGAAGATTAAGTTGAAAGCCTTTGAAGGACTTTCCTTTTATGATTTATTGGAAATGTATGTGGTCGGGATAGTGGAAGGAACCCTGTCGAGTCGTGCCAGTTCTATTGCTTTTAGCTTGTTTATGGCGCTGTTCCCACTTTTAATTTTCTTGATTACCCTTTTGCCCTTTATTATCCCCTACGCTAGTGTGGGCAACGAGAATTTTGATGGCCAGTTTTTGCTTTTCTTGGAATCTTTTTTACCAACAGCGACGAGTGACTATTTCGGGGATATTTATCAGCAGATAAAGGACCAGCGAAGGGGAGGGTTGCTTTCTTCCGCTTTTGTAGTATCCATTTTTTTGGTGGCCAATGGGGTAAATGCCATTTTTAGTGGTTTTGAGAATTCCTATCACGTAGAGTTGACGCGTAATTTTTTTAGACAGTACGCCTATGCTTTGATGGTCGGACTTATCCTTTCCATCTTATTGATTTTTTCCGCAGTGGCCTATGTGTATTTTGAATTCTATGTAGTGGAGTACACTAGTGAATATTTGGGAAAAACCTTGGGATATGACCAGGAGAAAGGAGATACCCTTGGAATACAATTGGCCAAAATCTTATTCTTTATGATTCTCTCGTATTTTACCACGGCCATCCTGTACTATTTTGGTACTGCCGAAGGCAAGAAAGCTCGGTTTTTTTCTGCGGGAGCGCTGATGACGACCTTGCTTTTTATTTTGACTTCGTATCTCTTCGGGGTGTATGTGGAAAAATTTGCCCGGTACAACGAGCTGTACGGCGCTTTGGGAGGATTATTGATTCTGATGGTATTTATTTGGTTGAATTCCAATATTTTGCTGTTGGGATTTGAATTGAACGCAACATTGAACTCATTGAAAAAGAAACATGAAAATCAAAAATTGGGGTAGCTATTTAATGGTTGCAGCTTTCCTAGTGGTTACACAATCAACACAGGGGCAAAGCATTTTTGGAAAATGGAAAACCATTGACGATAAAACGGGAATTACAAAAGCCATTGTGGAAGTATACCAAGAAAAGGGATTGCTTAATGCCAAGATTGTCCGAGTGTTGGAAAAGGGTAGGGAGGATGCTGTTTGCATCAACTGCAAAGGAGATTTGAAGGACAAGCCAGTAAAAGGCATGCATATCATTAGGAATTTTAAAAAAAATGGTGATAACGAATATAAGGGCAGTAATTTGTTGGACCCCGAAAGCGGAACGACGTATCGAGGAAAGTTATGGCTGGATTCCAAAGACCCCGATAAGCTAAAGGTACGCGGTTATGTGGCGTTCCTGTACAGAACGCAGACTTGGCATAGAATAAAAGAAGGCGAATAATATGTCATGGTTCTTGGATGTAGTGCTCCCCATTCCTTTGGAGCGGCGTTTTACCTATCAAATCACCCAAGAAGAAGCCCACTTTATTAAAAGAGGCATGCGGATAGCTGTGCCTTTCGGAAAGTCAAAAATCTATACGGCACTTGCTTTTGAAGTTCACAACCAAGCTCCGGAGGCCTATGAGGCCAAACCCATATACCAGATTTTGGATGAAACTCCGTTGGTAAATGAAATTCAGTTTGAGCATTGGCTGTGGATTGCGGAATATTATATGTGCACCTTAGGGGAGGTCATTCGCACCGTTTTGCCCAGTGCCTTCCTTTTGGAAAGTGAAACCTTGATTTTACCCAACAAGGACTCCGATGTTGATGATATGGCTCTTAAGGATGACGAGTTTTTGATATTTGAGGCATTGCAATATCAATCAGCACTTAAGATTTCTGAAGTTGCTGAAATTGTGGACAAGAAAAATGTTCTTCCCCTTGTACACCGATTGGTTCAAAAAGGCGTAGTTCTTTTAAAGGAAGAACTTTACGAGCAATACAAGCCCAAACAGGTCCGATTTATACGTCTGAGCTCAGCCTATGAGCAGGAAGCGCATTTGGAAGATTTACTGACCACACTTTCTAGGGCTCCACAGCAGAGTAAAGTATTGTTGGCCCTATTTCAATTGACCGCAAAGGCCAAAAAACCAATTTCTCTTAAAGAATTGCTCAAAGAAAGCGGGGTTTCCAGAGCTGTTGTAAAGAGTTTGGTCAATAAGGGCATTCTAGAAGAATATCAGGTACAGCAGGACCGTGTTTCATTTGATGGTGAAGCAACCAACGCTGAAGTCATTTTAAATGAACATCAACAAAAAGCCCTGGAGTTCATACAATCAAACTTTGGCAAGGACAAAGTGACCTTGCTTCATGGGGTTACTTCTTCAGGAAAGACTGAGGTATATTTTAAGTGTATTGATGAAGCAATTCAAGAAGGAAAACAAGTATTGTATCTACTTCCGGAAATTGCATTGACTTCGCAGCTAATCGGTCGACTTAGGGATTATTTCGGTGATAAAATTGCGGTCTATCATTCCAAATACAGCATTCATGAGCGAGTGGAGGCGTGGCAAAATGTCTTGAAGAATTCTGAAAAAGCGCAGATAGTCATTGGTGCACGTTCCGCCTTGTTTTTGCCTTATTCCAATTTGGGTTTAGTGGTAGTTGATGAAGAACACGAGAACTCCTTTAAGCAATTTGACCCGGCACCGAGATACCATGCCAGGGATGCAGCGGTGGTTTTGGCGGCATTGCATAAGGCGAACTGTGTTTTGGGCAGCGCAACACCCAGCATGGAAAGCATGGATAATGTGAAGAAGGGAAAGTATGGCTATGCGCATATTCAATATCGATATGGCGAAGCGCTTATGCCCGATGTGAAGCTTGTGGATTTAAAGGATGCCACCAAAAGAAAGCGAATGAAAGGTCACTTTTCCGAAACGCTATTTCTAGCCATTGAGGAAGCCTTAGGTGAAGGTGAGCAAATCATACTTTTTCAAAATCGTAGAGGTTTTGCACCCATTGTGGAATGCACTACCTGCGGCCATGTAGCGCAATGCCCCAATTGTGATGTGAGTTTGACCTATCACCAACAGCGAAATGAACTCAGATGTCATTATTGTGGGTATCACATACCCCTACAGCAGAGTTGCCAGGCTTGTGGTAGTAACACTTTGGATAAGAAGGGATTTGGAACGGAACAAATTGAATCCGAATTAAAAGAACTGTTCCCAGAAGCCCATGTCGGACGAATGGATTTGGATACTACTCGGGGTAAATATGCCTACGAAAAATTGATAAGTGCTTTTGAGCAACAAGAGTTGGACATTTTAGTGGGTACCCAAATGGTGGTAAAGGGGTTGGATTTTAGAAATGTTGGCTTGGTTGGGGTAATGAACGCGGATTCCCTTCTGAACTTTCCCGATTATCGTTCCCATGAGCGTACATTTCAGATGTTGACCCAAGTGGCTGGAAGGGCAGGAAGAACCCAAAAACAGGGAAAGGTACTCATCCAAACCTATAACCCCTATCATCAGATACTTCAGCAGGTGACCACAAATGAATACGACAAGATGTTTGAACAGCAATACTACGAGAGGGAGCAGTTCAAATACCCACCAATTGTTCGTATCATAAAAATCACCTTAAAGGATAAGGACTTTAATAAACTCAATGAAGCTGCACTATGGTTCGCCCAATCATTGACGAATGTTTTGAAGTGTTCGGTTTTGGGGCCCGAATATCCTCCTGTTTCCAGAATACGAAGGGATTATCTTAAAAATGTTTTGGTAAAGGTTCCCAAAAACCTATCGATAGCCCAAACAAAAAATAGCATTAAAAGAATTGAAAAATCTTTTAATGCTATTTCCAAGTATAAAAGTGTAAGACTGGTCTACAATGTAGACCACATATAATTTATACGTTGGCCAAAGCTTCGGCCAATTCAGTCTTTTTGTTTCTACTTAATGGAATCTGTCTGCCC